>JACREG010000102.1 GCA_016218375.1 Gammaproteobacteria bacterium | reverse complement strand
CCGGCGAATCCCGGTGGTTTTGGACTGAAGTCCGGTCGGACGAAATAAATTTCGGCGGTGAAAATTATGTTGCTCTCTGGTCGACATCCGCATATTTAACCGATTCTTCAAACAGCCCGATAATCGCTGCGTTCATGCCGGGGGGCTCATGATGGGGGCGATCCCTCGGCCCGACGCGACTGCGGTGTCAGGTGCTGGAATTTATCGCTGCGCGGCGCACTGCCGCTGCCGGTAAAACGCTTTTCCAACGCATCGTAGGCAAACAGCGTTTCCAGCACATACTGCCCATCACGCACACAACTCAGTTCGTCGATCGAGACGATGCGGCGGGCGCCGTCGGAGAAGCGCGACACATGCACGACCAGATCGATGGCGCTGGCCACCATGTCCTTGAGCGTACCTTCGCTGCCTTGAAAACCCGCCAGACCGGCTAGCATGCCGATACGTCCCAGCGCGTCGCGACCGCTGTTCGCATGGATGGTGCTCATCGAACCGTCGTGGCCCGTGTTCATGGCTTGCAGTACATCCAGCACTTCGGTGCCGCGTATCTCGCCGAGAATGATCCGGTCGGGGCGCATCCGCAATACGTTGCGCACCAAGTCGCGCGCACTCACTTCCCCCTCGCCCTCGACATTGGGCGGGCGGGTTTCCAGGCGCACCACATGGTGATGCCCCAGTTGCAGTTCCGCCGCATCCTCCACCGTCACGAGTCGTTCGGATTCGTTGATATATCGGCTGAGAACATTCAGTAAGGTGGTCTTGCCGGACCCGGTGGAACCGCTCACCAGGATATTGCAGCGTACACCCACGGCGGTGCAGAGGAACTCCAGCATGGCATTGTCGAGCGTGCCGTAGGCCAGCAGATCGCCCGCCCGCAGCGGATCGCGACGGAATTTACGGATGGACAGACAGGGACCGTCAAGTGCCAGCGGCGCCACGATGGCGTTTACCCGACTGCCATCCGGCAAACGCGCGTCGACCATCGGATTGGTTTCGTCCAGACGCCGCCCGAGCGGCGCCAGCATACGTTGAATCACGCGCATGACGTGATTGTCGTCGATGAAACGCAGGTTGGTGTGTTCCAGACGCCCGCCGCGTTCGATAAAGATATGCTTGGCGCCGTTGACCAGAATATCGTTGACTTGATCGTCCGCCAGCAGTGCCTGCAAGGGGCCATAGCCGGTGAGCTCCGCCACCATCTCGCGCACCAGATATTCCACATCCTCGCGATTGACGGCCAGGCGGTTAGTGCTGACATAGCGACTGATCCGTCCGTGGGCATAACTCGACAGAACCTCCGCATTCCAATCCGCGGGCGACACCTGATCCTCTTCGATACACTCGATCAGATAGCGGTGCAACCGGGCCTTCAGATCCTGATAACCCTCGGTCTGTTTCAGGCCGTATTCCATTCCCATACTGCCGAATTCCATACACTACCCTCCGGCAAGACCGAACAACCGCCGCAACGACATCAAGACACCTCCCGAAGTCGAGCCGTCGTCCGTCACCGACTCCTGTAGCGCCGCTGTCGCCACAAGCTGTTCCGCCAGACGCCGTACCCGTACACAGTAATCCTCGCGCGGAGCGATCTCGAACATACTGCGGCCGGAATTCATCACGCTGAGCCTGACCAGACCGGAGGGCGGCAATGTCGCCAGCAAGGGCACACCGAATCCCCGGGCAACCGCCTCGGCATCGGGAGGCAACTTGGGATAATAGCGGTCCACCACCAATCCAACGCGGTCCATCTTGAGCTTGCGCGACACCATGCGTTTGAGCAGTGCCATATTCTGCTGACAACTCGGCACACTCTGCTCGGCCACCAAGACGATACGGTCGGCATTGCTCAGCAGCACATACAGAAAATCGGAATCGGGTATTCCGCCCAAGTTCACAACGATGGTCGGGAAATAAGCACGCAGCGTGCCCAGTAGGACGTAAATATCCGTGGGCGTGATATCGCCCAGCCCAGTCGGGCTCTCCGCCATCGAGAGTATACGCAGACCGGAGGGATGCTGCGCGAAGGCGCTCTCGATCAGCGTTTCGTCCAGGCGCCGCAGGCTGCGCACGGCATCGATGAAGCCGTATGCGGAATTCAGCCCCAGATACAGAAGTGCATCGCCGCGGGGAACGCCGAGATCGAGCAAGAGGACGCGCTCCTTCGGCGCGCGCTCCTGAAAGGCCAACGCCAGGTGCAGCGCGAGCATGACCGCATTGGTGTCGGGCCGCGCATCGGCCAGCGCAATGATCCGGCACGGCTGATTGGGCGTTTCCATAATGCGTGGCGACCGCTCCAGCAAGCGCCGCACCAGCCCGACAACTTCGCTTGGATTGTTGCCTGGCACGATGAAATCCCGAGCCCCGGCGCGCATCGCCACGCGCATCAGCGCCGAATCCATCTCTCGGCCCAGTGCGACGACCGATACTCTGGGCTTGGCGGCCAGCAGCCCTTCGATGACCGCCGCCTGACGATCGGTCTGATCGGGAAGAATCTCGACGAAAACAATCGCCGCGCCGGTCACGTCGATGATTTGCAGTGCGCGTTCCATCGCACCGCCCTCGGCCACCAGCAATTCGCCTTCGTCGGCCAATGCACGCTGCAACCAGCGCACGCTGGCTTCGCGATCGGTCATAACGACGAAGCTGTGTTGTGCTGTCATGATTCAGTCCGAGAAGCCTGTCCGTACCGGCGCATGGGATTCGAAGTCGCCTTTCTCGTTGAACAACTGATCCGCGAACTCCTTGTCGTAGTTTCGATAGCGCTCTCCCGGCAACGGCGGAAGACTGCTGCCGCGCGCCAGCGGCCTCACCAAATGCGGCGTCACAATCATCACCAGTTCGCGGTCGTTCTTTTCGATACGCGACGAGCGGAACAATGCGCCCAGCACGGGCAGATCGCCCAACCCCGGCAGCTTGTCGACATTGGCCATGGTGTCCTGACTGATCAGCCCGGCGATGACGAAGCTCTCGCCATCGCCCAATTCCACGCTGGTATCGGCACGGCGAACGCGCAACGCCGGCACCGTCACGCCGCCGCTGCTGACACCTGCGGTGAAGTCCAGCTCGCTGACCTCGGGCGCCACCTTGAGCATGATCCGGTCCTCCGCGAGCACCGTCGGCGACAACGTCAGCAGCACGCCGAATTCTTTGTACTCGATGGTGACTCTGCTCGATTCACTCGATCCTTGCGATACCGGGATCGGGAATTCGCCACCGGCCAGGAAACTTGCGCTCTGACCGCTCATCGTCACCAGACTGGGTTCGGCCAGGGTGTAGGCGAAGCCCTTGGCTTCGAGCAGGCTGAACACGCTCAGCAGGCCCTTTGAGGAATTCCCCAGCACCAGATTGAAGGCCTGCGAGTTGGGCAGGAATCCACTCGCGCTGTTCAGCGCGAACCCGCCTGTGTCGCTGGTCTCGATGCTGGACAGCACGCCCGGCCCTCCGACGGCGGCGGTGGTGTTCGCGGTGTTCTTGCCGAGAAACACGCCCGCCGAGCGGAGCTTCTCGCGACTGATCTCGACGATCTTGATGTCCGTCTGGACCTCGCCGTTCATCCGCAACCGACTGGCATCGACCGGCACCGCATCCTTGGTCGTCGCCAAAGCCAGCGCCTGCTCATGTGCTTCCAACGATGTACTCTCTCCGCGCAGTTGGACCTTGTCTCCCGCCGAACCCACCGTCAGGCCGGCCGCTTCGACTTCCTCGCGCACGGCCTGCACGGGATTGATCGTGACCGCGAATTCTTCCGCTTGGCTGCCGTCTCGATACCAAACGCGCAGCCCGGTCGTCCCCGGCTTCAACGCCGTAATCAGCAGCTCTTTGGCAGAGATCATCTGCACATCGGCCACGGCCGGATCGCCGATGGCCACTTGTTGCACGGCCCGTTCGAGCGTCAAAGGGAATTGCTGACCGGCATCGAGGGTGATCGGCGCGGCCACCGCCACACCGCACAATGCCAGCAGCACTAAAACCGGCAGCCTCCACACGGCGCCGGCGCTGGAGTGTGTTTTTTGCGGAAAACGCCCGCGTCGCGTGAATATCCAGGTCTGTGTCATTTCGCTTCGACCACCTCTTTCCTGGAGCCATGAAAGATGTTGACTGTGGCGTTGGGTTGCCGGACCGACTCACTGTTGCGCTGCTGAGTCAATTCGCCCAGCGTGATCGGCCGGGCGCCGGTTGGCACCTTTGCGCCTGCCGCGACAGCCTGACTTTCTTCCGCGCCATATACAGCAAGGCGCAATGTGCCGGCACTTGCCGCCAGCATCAGCGGTGCCGTCTGTTCGAGCGGAACCGCCAGTACCGCCGAGAGCCCCTTTGGCGCGCGCGCATCGTCGTCTCCGGCCACCGCATCTGCGGCGCCAATGACCGCATCGCCATAGGCAAGCACGCGGGCATGCTTGAGCACGACTTGCGCCAAGCTTTTCGGCAACTCTTTACCGCCGCCACGCAGATACAGCAGTACATCCACATAGTCGCCCGGCTGTACCAGTCCGCCGCCGCCGATCACTTCGTCGACCTTGACGGCAACCGCGCGCTCGCCGGGATGTATCGATCGCGCCAGCAGACTGCCGGGCAGGAAATGCCGTTCCAGCGGCGCCTCGCCCGCGGCGATGGGTAGTGTGGGCGTTTTGCCGAGGAGTTCGCCGGTTTTGCTGTAGGTGTGTGCCGGACGGAGAGGAAACGGCACGGAGGTGAGATCGTCCGCAACGATGGAATGGCCGGCGGGGATATCACGCTGCGCCACGATAACGGGGTGGACATCGGCATCCCGAGACACCGATGTGCCCGAGCGATCCGGCTGCCCTGCGGGCGCATTCTGACTGAGCCGATAGCCGACATAACCGATAACCACACTGCCGATCGCGAGAAGTCCCGCCAGAAAACGCAGCATTCGGCTACTCACTCATCACCCCCATTAGACCCGGGAAATGCCCCTGGGAAATACATCCCTGGCGCTTACAAGTTAATGCTTGCCTGTGCCAGCAATTCTGTACCTACGCGTGGCACCGGGCCAATCCCGGGCAGAACCAGCGTGGGAATCAAAGGTGCGTCCGCATAGTTGGCATATCGCACCTGCACTTGCAATACATCGCCGCTGAGCTGCACACCGACATTTTCATTACCGTCACCCAGCACATGTGTTTTCAGGCTGTCCGGCAGCCACGCCAGACTCAGACCTACCTGATCGCGGACGCGCGGTCTAACGGTATTCATATACTCGTCCGTGCTGGCAAAGGCGCTTCGATCCACCGCGATCGCCGCGCGCGCGCCCTCTTCGGCCGCCAACGTCATGCCCTGCATCAACGCCATGATCAAGCCATAGCTCACCAAGGCATAGAAGAGCGCGAACATCGGAATAAAGATCAATGCGAATTCGATGGCGGCGGCGCCACGTTGCCGCTCACGCGAACCCTGCATAGCCCGCATAATCAGGTGTTTCCCCAAGCAGGCCAGCCCCCCTGTCGATTCAGATAGCTGAAAAAAACTCGCGCATCGACAGACTCAGGATAAAACCGACCCCGAGTGCCGCGCCGAAGGGTACCGGTTTCCTCGATACGCTGGGCGATACGCTGGGCGCTGCGCCGGGTGGCACCGCACGCCGAAGCTCGACGCGCTCGGGCGACCCGATGGGCAACCATGCCCCATACCGCCGCCAGAGCAACCAGAGCACGGCCCATACCCCTGACAGCAAGCCGGCCACCGCAAAAGTCATTCCGAAAAATTTCAGATCGCTCAGCATGCCCATGGCAACTGCCAGTTTGACATCGCCGGCACCCAGCATACCGCCGACATAGGCCGGCAGGGTCAACGCTGCCGCCAGCCCAGCCGCCAGCGCAGCCGAGGCGATCGTGCCACCCACCACACTCTTGCCCTCCGCCAGTAGCACCAGAATTGCCACGGCAACCGCGCCCAGGTTGAGCAGATTGGGGATGCGCCGCGTTCGCAAGTCGCATACGCCGATGGCCGCCGACCAAGCCAGCATGAGCGCAAGATTCAGGGGTGCCATCGTGCCAGACAGGTCATCGAAGGTTTACTCATTTACTCAGGGCGCGCCTTCAAGTGCCGTTTGAATATCCGTGAATATGGCAACAATAGCGGTTCTTACTGGCGCTATAAAAGTCACCAGCGCAACCGCGACCATCGCTGCGATCAGCGCATATTCGATCGCACTGGCACCTTCTTCATCGCGCAAAAAACGGATAATGGCGTTTTTCATACAACCTCCCCTCGCATGGAGCACTCATACATTTACGGTTACCACTTGGAATCGGCACTGCCGGTTTACCCTCGTCTTTACGTTCGACCAGGGATTCCCGATATGCGCCACGACTACTACGTCCGACAGATTATTAGCAGAATATCGCACAAATAAACACAAAACCTCTACTTAATCTGTGGATTGACGCTTCTCGTCCCTGAGCGCGGCCGCCCAAACCACGCAATTACGGCCCGTGCGTTTCGCTTGATAAAGGCTATCGTCGGCGGCGCGCAACAGCGCCGATTCCTGCCCCTGCGGCACTGGAATGATGGTTGCGCCGCCCACGCTGATTGTGACGACACCTCCCTCCGAGCCGACATGTTCAATCCCCATATTTTCGACTGCGACACGCAGGCGCTCCGCAAGCACTACACCCTCGTCGCGCGGCGTCTGATGCAATAACAACACGAATTCCTCACCGCCGTAGCGGGCAACCATGTCGCCCGCCCGGCGCAAGTTATCGGACAAGGTCCGTGCTACTCGTTGCAGACACACATCGCCCGCCTGATGTCCGTAGGTATCGTTGTATACCTTGAACTTGTCGACATCGATCAGGATGACCGACAGCGGCATGCCGGCACGCGCGGCACGGTTCCACTCATTGGTCAGTGCCACATCGAAATGGCGCCGGTTGGGTATTTGGGTGAGGCCATCCAAGCTCGCGAGATTCTGGAAATTGAAATGCAGACTCAGCGATTCCATCAAGCTGAGATGCATACTGCGTGCTGTGATCCAGAGGCTTCCGGCGAACACCGGGAGCATGACCGCCATGACATGGAAAACTTGCTCGTCGTCGAGGAACAGCCGCGCCATCAAAGGGCCGAAAATACACAGTAGATACACGCCATAAGCGGTCGGCAGGGCAATATACATAGGCAGAGCACCCGTCGCCGTTGCCCCCGTCATGAATATCAGAAACATCTGCTGAGGTAAGGCACCGACCGGGAACAGAAACAGCGCCGCCGAACCCCACGCCAACCCGACCAGAACCGTCACCGGGAAATGGATGCTGGCCCAATGTCCCGGCATCAGCATGATGCGCTCGGGTTTGGCGTGTGAGTGCGCAATGTACAGGCGCAGCAGGCTGGTCAGCGCCACCGCCCCCAACCAGACCGACAGGCGCATGTGATCGGTGACCGTCCAGAGGAAAGTAACCAGCACGACGGCATTGACCACACTCACCAGCAAACCGATGCCGGCCTGCCGATTGAACTGCGCCAATTGGTGGGTAGTGAGCTGGTGTGGGTCGTTGATAATCATTAGTGCCGACATCCCCACGGTTATAGCCAGACGCCGTTCTAACCACGCTTGTGCAGGCGAGAAATCAATGCCATCCAGTGTAACCGTATTCGTTTTCATCGGCTGTCGTCGGTAATTATTTAACAGTGGAGGCCCGTTTACTCGGCAATCCACGTCCTGCCATCCACGCCCGGGGCACGGCCCCATCCACACGCCGACCACGGGTTATCTCCGTACAGCCTATCTCACTCCACGCAATGCCGACAATCGAACACCGCTCAATTGCCCCTGAGCGTAGGCGTAAAGACGAGTGCCGTGACGGTTTTAGTCCTACAGGTGCATATCGCAGTAGCGATAAAACGATTCGCTGGTTAAATTAGCGGTAACAGGGCAGATCGTCCCCGCTCGATATCTAACATTCTGCGCGTGAGTGGACGATGAATATACCCAAGACCGTCATCGACTATGCGTCAGCCCATGGAAGGTCTCGCCATGAGGTAACCGGGAATGTCTATCGTGACCGACATCATTGAGCCCGCACGACAGACGGCGTCGATAGCCGACAACCTGACGCACTCCGCAGCAGACGAAGTTCCGCACCTGCAGCAGGACTGCACCGACGAGCGCCTGCAACTCAAACTCATCCAGCTCGTCTATCAGAACAGTCAATTGGCGGCCATCGCCACCTTAGTCGCCTTGCCCATCGTCGCATTGCTTATCTGGCGGCAAGGATCTCCGGCGCTGCTCTTGCCCTGGGTCGCCACGGTCGCGCTGGTAACCCTACTGAGAACTCTGTATCTGCACCTGCATCTGGCGCGGCCCGATACCGCGACACCCCGCCAGCTTTCGCGACTGCGCCGCAATTATCTCCTGTGGAATTTCATCAGTGGCGCAGCCTGGGGCGCCGCGGCGCTGCTCGTGACTCCGGAGTCGTTGCCGAATCAGGTATTCCTGGCGTTCATACTCGGCGGCGTCGCCGCCGTCGCCGTGGTTGTGCATGGCGCCATGTTCAGCGCCGTCGTGCTGTTCACGCTGCCCGCGCTGCTGCCCATGGTGGCGCGCCTCTACCTTGAGAATACCCAACTGTATACGGCCATGAGCATCGCCACAGGGTTGTTCATCTGCGTACTGCTGGTGGTGGCCTCGCGGATGGGCAAAACCAGTTTGCGTGCCCTACGGCTCAGCATCGTCAACGAGGATCTGGTCGCCTACCTGGAAAAAACCAAACAGGCCACCGACCACCTCAATACCGTACTGACAGCCGAGGTCGCCGAACGTCGACAGATCGAAGCGCGACTGCGTACAGAGCGCGATTTCGTCTCCGCGGTACTGGATACGGAATGCGGACTGGTCATCGTGCTCGCCCCCGATGGACGTATCGTCCGCTTCAATCGCGCGTGCGAAACCACGACCGGTTATTACGCGCACGAACTTGTTGGGCGTCCCATCTGGGACACGCTCATCCTGCCCAGCGAGGCCCCCTATCTGCGACTGAAGCTGGAAGCGGCACTGTCCGGATGCTTCCCGAACGAATGCGAGGTCCGCTGGCGTGTCAAACAAGGCGGCGAGCGTAGGGTGCGCCTGTCGAACACCGCACTCATCGACAAATCCGGCAAACCGTCGCACATCGTCGCAACCGGCATCGATGTCACCGAACATTATGTCGCGGAGACCGAACTGGCCCGCAGCCGCGAGGACTTCCGCCTGCTGGTGGAAGGCGTCAGCAGTTATGCGATCTATATGCTGGATCCGGAAGGCCGGATCACCAGTTGGAACACCGGCGCGGAACGCATCACCGGCTATCAGGCCCAGGATGTCATCGGCACGCACTTCTCGCGTTTCTACACGGCCGAGGACGTGCGGCGCGGCCGCCCGTCGATTCAGTTGCGCATGGCGACATCGGAAGGACGGCACGAATACGAGGGCTGGAACGTACGCAAGGGAAACAGCCAGTTCTGGGCAGCCATCACCATCTCCCCGGTACGCGCACCGGATCACGGATTGTTGGGCTTCTCCGTCATCACGGGCGATCTCACCCAGCGGAAACAGACCGAAGACACGATTCGCGCGCTGCTGACGATCACCGAGCAGATCAATGCAACGCTGGACATCGATCTGCTGATGGATTCACTGGTGCGCCAATCCTTGAAGCTGCTGGATGCCGCAGGCGGCTATGCCGGCCTATTTCAGGATGGCGCCTTCGGTTACAGCCACTATCATCGCGGCATAACGGCGCTGCCCATCCACGACAAACCGCATCCAACGGCCAGTCTTCCCGCCCAGGTCTACCGGACACACAAACCGTACTGCTCGCCCGATGCGCTGCACGACACCCTCGCAGACCGCGACTTCTATCGTAACCAAGGCGTCCGCTCGGCCATCTGCTGTCCGATTCTGAATTATGGCGGCGACGTGATCGGCTTTATCGAGGTTCACAACAAGAATAACGAGGCAGCATTCTCGGACATGGATGAAGAACGCCTCGTCTCGGTCTCGCAGTCCGCAGCGCTGGCCATCCAGAACGCCCTGGCATACCAGCAGATCACGCGCACGAAGAACCTGCTCTCCGAAGAAGCCCGGCTGATGGAGCTGATCGCCACGGGCGCGTCGCTTCCGGTGGTCATGACGGCATTGCTCAAGAGTCTGGAAGACCATCTGGAGGAATCGCATGCCATATTCCTGTCCGCAAACGCCGACCAGACGGCCTTGGACCACTATCTGACAACGGACGCCGCGCAATCCAGACCCTTGCCATCCGGCGCCACACCTTCTCTCGATCGTCTCCATTCGCATCGGAGCCTGTCGGATGCCAAGGCCGCGCCGATATACGACATCACCGACGACCCTGAATGGCATCGCAGCCTCGACTGCATCGCGCCCGACGACGACCGGCATTATTGGCTATGCCCTATCCGCACCCATTCCCCAGACCCGGTCGGCATGCTGGTCATCATGCTCAAACGAGACGCTGCCAGACACACCGAGCAGCTTGCCCTGATCGAGACGACCGTCCACCTGGCCGGCATCGCCATCGAACGGCGCCGCGCCGAGGAAAGCCTGCACCTGCGCGAACGCGCCATCGAATCCAGTGTGAACGCCATTCTGGTTGCGAGTCTGGCCCACGCAGCTCATCCGATCATCTATGCCAATCCCGCGGCCGCATCGATCACCGGATTATCTAAATCGGAACTGCTAGGCCGCGATTTGCTTTCACTCTACGACCCATCGGGCCAGAGCAGTGGCCTCGCGACGTTGCGCACGGCACTGACCAACCGCCAGAGCGGTCACGCTATCGTTCACGGAACACGCCACGACGAGGGCGAATTCTGGGCCGAGGTTTTTCTGTCGCCGGTTCGCGATGTCTCCGGAGCGGCCTCTCACTTCGTGGTCGTCATGCACGACATCAGCGATCGCGTTCAAGCCGAAAACGAACTCCGCCAATCCCGGGAACGCCTGCGCGCACTGTCCACGCACTTGCAAACGGTGCGCGAGGAAGAAAAGGCGCACCTTGCCCGCGAGCTTCACGACGAACTTGGAAGCACGCTGCTGGCGTTAAAAATAGATACCTCGTGGATCAATCGGCATATGCCCGGTCAAAGCGATAACCTGAAGGAAAAGACCACCGGCATGATGGCACTGGTCGACAATGCCATCACTACGACACGCCGCATATCCAGCGACCTACGCCCGCCGATGCTCGACGATCTGGGTCTGCTGGCAACGCTCGAATGGCAAATCCACGCGTTCGAGTCGCGCATGGGCATCGCCTGCGATGCCGAACTGGAGGGCGACAGCGAGCGCCTGAACAGCCAACAGTCCATTGCGCTGTTCCGGATTTTCCAGGAAGCGCTCACCAACATAGCGCGCCACGCCAACGCCAGCCGGGTCCACATTCAGGTAAACATTGCCCCCGACCAGGCATCGATGGTCATTCATGACAACGGTAAAGGCATCGATCCGGCGGTCGCCCGTCGCCCCGACGCGCACGGGGTATATGGGATGTTCGAACGCGCGCATTCTCTTGGGGGCCTGATCCATCTGGATAGCCAACCGGAGCGCGGCACACGCCTCTCGGTCCAGATACCCTTGGATACCCGAAAAACCCAATAGCACACGAGGGCAGCCACCATGATCAGAGTATTTATCGCCGATGACCATCCCGTTGTACGCGCCGGCATCAAGCAAATCCTGGCCGAGGCTCAAGACATCGAGCTGTGCGGCGAAGCCGAGAATGGCCAGGAAGTGCTGGAGAAAGTCGAACGCTGCAAACCCCACGTCCTGATCCTGGATATCGCAATGCCGGGGCGTAATGGCATAGAAACACTCAAACGCATCACGGACACGCATCCCGACATCGCGGTCATTATTCTGAGCATGTATCCCGAGGATCAATATGCACTGCGCTTGTTGAAATCCGGAGCTTCCGGTTACCTCACCAAGGAATGCGCCAGCGATCAGCTCGTCACTGCGGTCAGAAAAGTCGCGCGGGGAAGGAAATACATCAGTACAGCGCTCGCCGAAATCCTGGCTGAAAACATCTCGGGCAACGGCGATCAGCCCGCTCACCAGGAACTTTCCAACCGCGAGTATCAGATTTTCTGCCTGCTTGCGGGCGGACGCAGAGTTTCCGAAATTGCCGGCGAACTCTCGCTCAGCGTAAAAACCATCAGCACCTACAGAACGCGCATCCTGCGCAAAATGCACATGACCAAGAATGCCGAGCTGACCTACTACGCCATAAAGAACAACCTGGTCGACTGAGGCAGCGGCTTATTGAGCCTTACCTAAGCTCAGCGCACATCCTCCAACGACACGCCCGCCAGCGCGTCGGCGAGTTTCGAGGGGTCTTCCTCGTCGAGTTTTATCATCAGCCGCACTTCGTTGGCGGAGTCGGCATGATGGATGGCATCGTCGTAGCTGATCTCGCCGGCCTTGTACAATTCGAACAACGCCATATCGAACGTTATCATGCCTTGTTGCGAAGAACGCTTCATCAGATCCTTGAGCTTGTGGATCTCGCCGATGCGAATGTGCTCCGCGGCCAGCGGGGTGTTGATGAGCACTTCGACCGCGGCACGGCGGCCATTGCCGTCGACGCGCGGCAGTAATTGCTGAGCGACGATGGCCTTGAGGTTGAGCGACAAATCCATCAGCAATTGATGGCGGCGGTCTTCGGGAAAGAAATTGATAATGCGATCCAGCGCCTGATTGGCATTGTTGGCATGCAGCGTCGCCAGACACAAATGTCCGGTCTCGGCGAAGGCGATGGCGTAATCCATGGTTTCGCGAGTGCGTATCTCGCCGATCAGGATCACATCCGGCGCCTGCCGCAAGGTGTTCTTCAGGCCGATATCGTAGGATGCGGTGTCCAATCCCACTTCGCGTTGGGTGATGATGCAGCCGCCGTGCTGATGCACGAACTCGATGGGATCTTCCAGGGTGACGATGTGGCCGTTGCTGTTGTGATTGCGGTAGCCGATCATGGCCGCGAGCGTCGTCGATTTGCCGGTGCCGGTGCCGCCGACGAAGATCACCAGACCGCGCTTGACCATGGCCAAGCTCTTGATGATCGCCGGCATGCGCAGGGAATCGAGCGTGGGGATTTCGGTTTCGATGCGCCGCAGCACCATGCCGATGTGATTACGCTGATAAAAGGCGCTGACGCGGAAACGCCCCAGGCCGGGCTCGCTGATGGCGAAGTTGCACTCATGACTGTGCTCGAAATCCTCGCGCTGGTGCTCGGTCATCACCGAATACACCAGCTCGCGCGCCTGATTGGGGCTTAACTGACCTTCGACGACCGGCGCGATCTTGCCGTCGACCTTGAGCGCGGGCGGCATGCCGGCCGTAATGAACAGATCGGACGCCTTCTTTCCCACCATCAACTTGAGCAGCGCACTCATTTCCATGGCGCTATCCCTCATCTGAATCCATCGGGATTTACAGTCTAGCGGAATATATCCTTGTTGGCCGCCTTGCTGCGCGCATCGGCCTTGGTGACGATGCCCTTTTGCACGATCTCTTGCAGATTCTGGTCGAGGGTCTGCATGCCGTATTGCTGACCGGTCTGAATGGACGAATACATCTGCGCGACCTTGTCCTCGCGGATCAGGTTGCGGATGGCGGGCGTGCCGATCATGATTTCGTGCGCCGCGATACGGCCGCCGCCGACCTTCTTCAGCAGCGACTGCGAGATCACCGCGCGCAGCGATTCCGACAGCATCGAACGCACCATGGATTTCTCGGCGGCCGGGAACACGTCGATGATACGGTCGATGGTCTTGGCGGCAGAGCTGGTATGCAGGGTTCCGAACACCAAGTGGCCGGTCTCGGCCGCGGTCAGCGCCAGGCGAATGGTTTCCAGGTCGCGCATTTCGCCGACCAGGATGATGTCAGGGTCTTCGCGCAGCGCCGAGCGCAGCGCCTCGGAGAAACCCAGCGTGTCGCGGTGTACCTCGCGCTGGTTGATGAGACATTTCTTGGATTCGTGGACGAACTCGATCGGGTCTTCGATGGTGAGGATGAGCTCGAAGCGCGATTCGTTGACGTGATTCATCATCGCCGCCAGCGTGGTCGACTTGCCGGAACCGGTCGGGCCGGTCACCAGCACAATGCCGCGCGGTTGATCGGCGATTTCCTTGAACACGGACGGGCACTTCAGATCCTCCAGACTCATGATCTTGGACGGAATGGTACGGAACACCGCACCGGCGCCGCGGTTGTGGTTGAAGGCGTTGACGCGGAAGCGCGCCAGATTGGGGATCTCGAAGGAGAAGTCGGTCTCCAGGAATTCTTCGTAGTCCTTGCGCTGCTTGTCGTTCATGATGTCGTAGACCAGCGCATGCACGGACTTGTGGTCCAGCGCCGGCACGTTGATGCGGCGGATGTCGCCATCCACGCGGATCATCGGCGGCAGGCCGGCGGACAGGTGTAAGTCGGAGGCGTTGTTCTTAACGCCGAAGGCGAGCAGCTCTGCGATGTCCATTCGTATCCCCTGAACTTCAGTTGTTCTTGACCCTGACGGCCCGACTGGCCACTCTGGACAGGCGGGTTCCCTAAATAGCGTCAGCGGTACCTGTCCCTTGACCCGAAAAGTGGATTTCGTCGTAAAGTGCGCGATACCCACGCCCAACTCAGCGCAAAGTATAGACATACACATGAGCCGCCAACAGCACATCGCCGCACAGTTGCGGGCCATACGGGCGCGCATCGTGGCGGCCGCGCAGGCCTGCGGACGCAACCCGGCCGGCGTCCGGTTGCTGGCGGTCGGCAAGACCTTCCCGGTGGAGGGTCTGCGCGCCGCCCAGTCCGCCGGCCAGGACTGCTTCGGCGAGTCTTATCTGAACGAGGCCTTACCCAAGATCGCCGCGCTCACCGACCCGGCCCCGGAATGGCACTTCATAGGTCCGCTGCAATCCAACAAGACCCGCGGCATTGCCGAGCACTTTTCCTGGGTGCACAGCGTCGACCGGCTGAAGCTGGCGCAACGCCTGAGCGACCAACGCCCCACCGGGTTGCCACCGCTGAATGTCTGTATTCAGGTGAATATCAGTGGCGAAACGAGCAAATCCGGGGTGAGCCCGAATAAACTGGATGTGCTCGCGCACGCCGTCGCCGCACTGCCCCGCGTGCGCCTGCGCGGGTTGATGGCCATCCCCGCCCCCAACAACGATGTCGACACCCAGCGCGCCGCCTTCCGTCGCCTGCGCGAAGCCCTCGAAGACTTGAATGCGCACGGCCTGACACTCGACACCTTATCCATGGGCATGTCCGACGATCTGGAAGCGGCGATTGCCGAGGGCGCGACGATCGTGCGCATCGGCAGCGCGATCTTCGGCGCGCGCGGGTAGAAGAGTTTTGCGTGATACGCGGTTTACGGCGAGAATAGGCCCATGACAAACCCCAGCATCAGTTTTATCGGCGGCGGCAATATGGCACACAGCCTGATCGGCGGACTCATCGCCGACGGTTGGCCCACCGACCGCATCCATGTCACCGACACCAATCCCGAGCCGCTGACGCACTTGGCCGAACGTTTCGGCGTGGCGACCGGCAGCGACAACGGCGCGGCCGCCGGCCAAGCGGATGTGATCGTCCTGGCGGTGAAGCCGCAGGCGATGCGCACGGTCGCCGGCGACATCGCTGCCGCCGTGCAGGCACGCCGCCCGTTGGTCATCAGCATCGCCGCCGGTATCCGCAGCGCCGATCTGGATCGCTGGCTCGGCGATAACAACGCCATTGTGCGCTGCATGCCGAATACGCCGGCGCTGGTGCAGAGCGGCGCGACGGCGCTGTTCGCCAATGCGCGCGTCGGCGACACGCAACGCGATCTGGCGGAAAACATCCTGCGCGCCGTCGGCCTGACCCTGTGGCTGGACGACGAACAATTGATGGACGCGGTCACGGCCTTGTCCGGCAGCGGTCCGGCGTATTTCTTTCTCATCATGGAAGCGCTGCAAGCCGCGGGCGTGCAGCTCGGGCTGCCGGAACAGACGGCGCGCCTACTGACGCTGCAAACCGCCTTCGGCGCGGCCAAGATGACGCTGGAAAGCGACGAAGATGCCGCCACGCTGCGCCAGCGCGTCACCTCGCCGGGCGGCACCACCGAACGCGCCTTGCAGGTATTGGACGACGGCGGGCTGCGCGAACTGATCGCGCGCGCATTGGCCGCCGCGCGCGACCGCTCGCGCGAACTCGCCGACCAACTAGGGAACTGATCCATGGGCCCCGGCTACTTCACCAGTCCCGTCGAGTTCCTCATCAGCACCCTGTTCAGTCTGTATGTGCTGGTGCTGATGCTGCGCTTCCTGCTGGCCTGGGTACGCGCGGATTTCTACAACCCGGTCAGCCAGTTTCTGGTCAAGGCGACCAATCCGCTGCTGGTGCCGCTGCGCCGGGTGATCCCGCCGATGGGCGGCATCGACATGGCCTCGGTGCTGCTGATGTTGGCGGTGCAGATGCTCGCCATCGCGCTGATCCTGTTGCTGCGCGGCGGTGGCATCGGCATTCAAGCGCTGATCTTCATCAGCCTGGCGGAACTGACCGATCTCGCCTTCAAGGTGTTTATCTACAGCATTGTCATCCAGGCGCTGCTCAGTTGGATCAATCCCGGCACCTACAACCCGGCGGTGAACCTGCTGCATTCACTCACCGAACCGGTGCTGCGGCCGGTGCGCCGGCTGTTGCCGCCCATCGGCGGCATGGACTTGTCGCCACTGTTGGCCGTACTGGTGCTGGAAGTGCTGCGCCGGCTGATCGTCCCGCTGTTGGGTGCGCTGGCCGCCTGAGCCTCGCGTGAACGCGCCGGAACTCCGCTGGTATCACTGGGACGGCGCCGATCTGATCCTGGCCGTACACCTCCAACCGCGGGCGCGTCAGGACGAAATCGTCGGTGCGCACGGCGACCGCCTCAAAATCCGCATCACCGCCCCGCCGGTCGACGGCAAGGCCAATGCCCATCTGATCCGCTTTCTGGCCACGATCTGCGGCGTGCCCATCAGTGCCGTGGAGCTCCTCGCCGGAACCAGCGGCCGGGACAAGCGGCTGCGCATCCGCGCCCCCCGGACCCTGCCGCCGCCACTGCCGTCACGCCCCGTTCCGTGAACCGCCTCACACTCCTAAGCCACTGTTAAATGAACTCAAGAATTCCGTCTCACGGTCGCTAGCCGGGTGTGGCCAAATGCGGCCCGTGATGGCCGCCACCCCCCGAATAACGAGGATCGAACGAATGGCTCAGGATCAGTTCAGTCTGCGCATGCGCGCCTACGACGCATGGAAAGCGGACGTGTTGCAGACCCTGGAAGACTTCCAGCAGTGGCTCGACGCCCGCGAGCTGAATGAAAGCGAAAACGATCTGCGCATCTACGAGACGCTGGAAGCACTGCGCAAGGATCGTCTCACGCTGGCCTTCGTCGCCGAGTTCTCGCGCGGCAAGACCGAACTCATCAACGCCATCTTCTTTGCCAACTACGGTCGGCGCCTGCTGCCGTCCGAGGCCGGGCGCACCACCATGTGCCCGAGCGAATTGTTCTACGACCGCGAATCCAAACAAGCCTATCTGCGCCTGTTGCCCATCGAGACCCGCCGCGAAGAGCGCTCCATCGGCGATTACAAGACCGACCCCTTGCAGTGGGTATCCATGCCGTTGGACACCGACTCGCCGGAGCAGATGGCCGAAGCCTTGCGCGAAGTGGTCAAGACCAAACTGGTGCCGCTGAAAATCGCCCGCGCCCTGGGTTTGTACGACGAATCCCAGGATGCGCAATTCAAAAAGACCGGCGAGCTGCCGGAACAAGTCGAGATCCCGATGTGGCGGCATGCGCTGATCAGCTTCCCGCATCCCTTGCTGCAACAAGGCCTGGTGATCCTGGACACGCCCGGTCTCAATGCGCTGGGCAACGAACCGGAACTGACCGTGAACATGCTGCCGGCCGCGCAGGCCGTGCTGTTCGTGCTCGCCGCCGACACCGGCGTGACCCGCTCCGATCTGGATATGTGGGAACACCACGTTCACCGTAAAAACACCAGCCAGCACACCAAACACCTGGCCGTCGCGCTGAACAAAATCGATACCTTGTGGGACGATCTCAAGGACAACAACGCGATCAACGCCAGCATCGAATCGCAACGCCGCAAAGTGGCCGAGCTGCTCGGCATCGATGGCAAACAGGTGTTTCCGGTTTCGGCGCAAAAGGGTCTGGTCGGCAAAGTCCGCAACGACGAAGCCTTGCTGGAACGCAGCCGCTTGCAAAGCCTGGAGGACTTCCTCTCCGACGAAGTGCTGCCCAACAAGCTCGAAGTGCTGCGCGATCACATCCTGCGCGAAGTCGGCGGCCTGCTGGAGGAAACCTACACGCTGCTCGACGGCCGTTTGCAGCAAACGTCCAAAGAATTGGAAAATCTGCGCGCCTTGCGCGGCAAGAATGCCGACGTGATCCAACATCTGATGAAAAAGTCGCGCGAGGAACAGGCCACCTATTTGCGCAACGTGGAAGGCTTCCAGTCCAGCCGCCGCGTGCTGCAAAGCCAGGCCAAGACCATGCAGGAAGCGCTCAGCCTGGACGCCTTCGACACCATTATCAACAAGACCCGCAACGACATGACCGGCGCCTGGACCACGCACGGCCTGAAGAAGGCCATGCAATCGTTCTTCGACGGCGCCCGCGAGACCATGGACCAGGTCGCGATGCATGCCGAACAGACACGCACGCTGATCCGCGCCACTTATCGAAAATTCCACGAGGAGCATGGCCTGCCCGCGGTCACGCCCAAGGTGTTTTCGGTCGACCAGTACAACATGGAATTGCATCGCCTGCTGGAAGAGGCCGACGCCTTCCGCAACAGCCCGGTGACGGCGATGATCGAGCAGAGTCTCTTGATCAAGAAATTCTTCGTCTCGCTGGTCAGTCAGGCGCGCAGCGTGTTCTTCCGCGCCAACCAGGAAGCGGATGCTTGGCTGAAGGAAGTCATGAATCCGCTGGTGCAACAGATCAAGGATCACAAGCGCGTCATGGAGAAACGCCTGGATACGCTGCGCCGCATCAGCGAATCGCGCGACACGCTGGAAGGCAAGATCAACGAACTCGAAGGCTCGCGCGGCGAACTGCGCCGGGAACTCGAAACCCTGTCCCGCCTGCGCGACACGTTGCAGCGCCCCTTACCGGATATGGTCGACGAGACGGCCGCGCCCTTGGCCGTTGCCGGCTAGCCGATTCGCACATCCACCTACAGCCCGTAGGTTGGGGTTCGGCGCATGGCGCCTCACCCCAACCTACGGACCTTCGACCGCCCCCTCCGGAATACCCCGCAGCCGCGCCCTTGACGGTCGCCGGTTGGTCTATAGTTTCATTACCGACCCACCAGGAGAGGACCGTCATGCGACATACCAATAAACTGCTGCACCTGTTCGGCTTGGCCTGCCTGTGCCTCATCGCCGCATCCGCCCGCGCGGAGAATTCCCAGGACTTCGGCGACTACGTCGTCCATTTCAACGCCCTGACCACCGATCTGCTGCAACCCAAAGTCGCCACCGAATACAACATCAAACGCAGCGGCAGCCACGCGATGCTGAACATCGTGGTGTTGCGCAAGGTGCTGGGCGCCACCGGCCAACCGGTCACAGCGACCGTCACCGGCATGGCCACCACCCTGAACGGCCAACAGCGCACGCTCAACCTGCGCGAGATCCGTGAACCCAATGCCATCTACTACATCGCCGACTTCGACGTCGGCAACGAAGAAATCCTCACCTTCAAACTGGACGTGCGCCCCGAGGGCGAGAAAACCGCTTACCAAGTGCAGTTCCGCCAGCAGTTCTTCACCCACTGAGCGCGCGCGTCAGCAACACCGCCGCGAATACCAGTACCAGGCCGCCGGCCACGCGCCGCGGCCAGGGCTGGCGCACGAAGCTGCCGAGTTTCGCCGCGAGTGCGCCCATCAACAGCAGATTCGGCAAGGTGCCGAGGCCGAAAGTGAACATGAGTTGCGCGCCGTGTAACGCACTGCCGGCGGTCAGCGCCCAGATCAACACGCTGTAGACCAGGCCGCAGGGCAACCAGCCCCACACGAGTCCGAGCGCAAAAGCATGCAGTGGTGTCGCGACGGGCAACAGACCGCGGCCCAAGGGTTCGATGCGTCGCCAGACACTTCCGCCCAGCCGTTCGACATACAGCAACCCCGACCACCAGCCGCCCAGATACAGGCCCAATGCGGCCATGAACAGCGCGGCGAAGATCTGCAATACCTGTTGCGCCTGGCGCAACTCCGTCAACTGCAACAAACCGGCGCCGAGCCCGCCGGCCAGTGCGCCGGCGAGCGTGTAACTGGCGATACGGCCAAGGTTGTAGGCGATATGAAACGGCCACGCACCGGCGGGTCGAGCGCGCACCTGTTCCGGCAAGCCGAAGGTCAGTGCGCCGACAATGCCGCCGCACATGCCCACGCAATGCACGCCGCCGAAAAAGCCGACCAGCAGCGCGGACAGAAAACCGATGTCGCTCAGCATCGGCGTTACAACTCCCAACCATAATCCATGACCAACGGCGCGTGATCGGAGAAACGTTCGTCCGTGTAGATGCGCGCCGCTTGCACTGCTTCGCGCAGCCCCGGCGTGACGACTTGATAATCGATGCGCCAACCGATGTTCTTCGCCCTGGCTTGGCCGCGGTTGGACCACCAGGTGTATTGCTCTGGCCGCTCGTCGACGACACGGAAGGCATCGACGAAACCCGACGTGCCGAAGAGTTCGTCCATCCAGGCGCGTTCCTCGGGCAGGAAACCGGAGTTCTTCTGATTGGAACGCCAATTTTTCAGATCGATTTCCTTGTGCGCAATGTTCCAGTCGCCGCAAATAATGTATTCGCGTTGCTTGCGGCGCAGGCCGCGCAGATGTGGCATAAAGCGATCCATCACCTCGAACTTCACCTGCTGACGCAATTCGCTGGACGAACCCGACGGCAGATACAGCGACACCACGCTAAGCTTGCCGACCTGCACTTCCAGGTAGCGCCCTTCGGCTTCGAACTCCGGCCAGTCCAGGCCGATGATGACGCGGTCCGGTTGCACACGACTGTAGAGCGCCACGCCGCTGTAACCCTTCTTCTCGGCATCGTGGTAGTAGCAATGAAAACCGCGCGGGTGATACAGCGGCTCGGTGAGCTGCGGCTCCTGCGCCTTGGTCTCCTGGATGCAGACGAAATCGGCCCGCTGATGGGGCAGCCAATCGAAGAAACCCTTGCGGGCCGCCGAACGGATACCGTTGGCATTGAAACTGATGACGCGCATTCGCTGACACCTGTGGTATGGGCGAAGCCTCGCACCCCGGTGTCAGGACGCCGTGAATACGTCCCTGTAGGCTTGACGGCCGCATCCCTGCGGCCGACACCTGACACCGAGGCACGAGGCTTCGCCTTGAGCGGTAAGGTATGTGTACCCGATTGAACCGGCGTGTATCATACCCCACCCACGCATCCCCCCAACCATCAGACACTGGGTACGAGCCGCACCATGCACGACTATCAACGCGAATTCCTGAGCTTCGCCATCGAGACCGAAGTGCTGCGCTTCGGCGAATTCACCCTGAAGTCCGGGCGCCAGAGTCCGTATTTCTTCAACGCCGGGTTGTTCAACACCGGCAGCCGGCTGGCGCGGCTGGGGCGTTTCTATGCGGCCGCCATCGTCGCCTCCGGCATCGAGTTCGACGTGCTGTTCGGGCCGGCCTACAAGGGCATCCCGCTGGCGGCCGCGGCCGCCATCGCACTCGCCGATGAGCATGGCCGCGACGTGCCGTATTGCTTCAACCGCAAAGAGGCCAAGGATCACGGCGAAGGCGGAAATTTGGTCGGCGCGCCGCTCAAGGGCCGCGTACTCATCATCGACGACGTCATCACCGCCGGCACGGCGATCCGCGAATCCTTGGACATCATCGCCGCCGCGGGCGCGACCGCCGCCGGCGTGGTCATCGCCCTCAACCGCCAGGAACGCGGCAAAGGTGCGCGCTCCGCCATTCAGGAAGTCGAACAGGATCTGGGTATCCGCGTGGTGAGCATCGCCGCGCTGGATCAGTTGGTGGACTACCTCGAAGCGCAACCCGGCCATGATGCACAAGTCGCGGCGATCCGTGCTTATCGCGCCGAATATGGCGTGTGATCGTTAGCCCAGAATCAGCTTCGCCCCCACCAGCAGCGTCAAAATCTCAAAGCCGCGTTTGACGTAGCGGTTGCCTTTGACGATGGCGAGATGGGCGCCGAGATAACCGCCCAACAACGAACCCACCAGCAACGCCGGCAACCAGTCCCAGCGCACATTGCTGAGATAACCGAGCATCAACGCGCCGGTACCGTTCCAGAACAACCCGACCAACACCAGCGTGTAGGCCACGGCGCGGCGGTAATCCAAACCGAACCAGCGCACCAGCCATAGGGTCACAAACAAACCGGTGCCGGAGGTGAGCGAACCGTTGAGCACGCCGATGGCGAACAACACCAGCGCGCCGAGCCACTGACCGAGGCGGTCGCGGTGCAGCCGCTGCGCGGCCAGACCCAACCCAGGATTGAGCCAGGAATACACACCCAGCCCCAGCGTCAACACACCCAGCGCAATGCGCGCCGTGCGATCGGGTACGTGCAAAATAACGTTGGCGCCGACCAGCACGCCGGGTAAACCCGCCGCCAGAATCAACAGCGCGAAACCGCGGTCGAGCGGCTCTTCCTTAAGATGCCGCAACGTCGCGCCGATACCCAGGGCAACGCTCGCCACCTTGTGGGTCGCCAACGCGACGGCAAACGGCAGGCCGAGGAACAGCAGCACCGGCAATTGCAGCAGACCCGCGCCGCCGCCGGAAAAGGCCGACAACAGATTGGCGGCCAGCGACACCACGAACAGAATCAGCAGATGTTCGATACCGTTCATCGGGACATGTCCGGGGCAGGGTTTCCAGAATCGCCGCAGGCGCTACAATGGCCGCCATCATCCCGTAAGCGCATCGCCGGGTACAGTATCGAGTGCAGCAACCCAGGCCAATCCAGACCACTCCGGGCCAATCCAGTTTCTCGTTGTCATAAATTTGCATTTAAGGATACCGCACGCATGAAGCCGACCACACGTTTCGCCCGCAGCCTGCTGCATACACTGCTCGCCGTCGCGCTGGGCGCCATGGCGCACGTCCAGGCGGCGGAACAATCGGGCAAAAGCGGCAGCCACATCGGACGCCTGTTCAAATGGACGGACGAGAACGGCAAGGTGCATTACGGCGACAAGGTGCCGCCGGAATATTCCAAGCAGGAGCGCAAGATTCTCAACGAGCAAGGTGTCGAGACAAAAACCTTGGAAGCGGCCAAGACACCGGAACAACTCGCCGAGGAGGCACGTCTCGCCGCGCAGCGCCAGGAACAGGAACGCATCGCCGCCGAACAGGCCTCGCACGACCGGATGCTGCTGGCGACCTTCACCACCGAGGACGACATGGTGATGACCCGCGACGGCAAGATCGCCGCCATCGACGGTCAACTGCGCGTTACCCGCGATCGTATCGAGAAGATCGAAGCGAACCTGTCGCAACTCACGCGCGAAGCGGCCGATCTGGAACGTTCCGGCAAACCCATCCCCGACACACTGAACGAGGAAATTCTCGGCGCACGCGGTCAGATTCAACGCTACCTGGATTACATCGCCGGCAAACGCCGCGAACAGGAAGACATCCGCGCCCAGTTCGAGGCCGACATCCGCCGCTTCCGCGAACTCAAGGCCGCGCAGGTGGAAGGACCGAAGCAGTAAAGTCCCGCCTATCCCGTAGGGCGATGTTTTCTCCGCCCATCTTTAATGTGGCGCGTGACGCGCTGGGGGCTGCCGGAAAGAGTGGGCTTACATCTGGATACCCTGCGTGTTGCGTGACGCCCCACGCTCCGACGGTGGCGTTAATCGCAAAGCCGACTAGCGCAGCTCGGAGGCGGCGCGATTAACGCCACCGTCGGAGCATACCGGCTAGTCCTACAGCGTCACGCGCGGATCAGCGTACCCAAACCTTCGTCGGTGAACAGCTCCACCAGCACCGCATGCTCGACACGGCCGTCGATGATGTGCGCGGCGCGCACGCCGGCTTTCACCGCATCCAACGCACAGCCGATCTTGGGCAACATACCGCCGTGAATCGTGCCGTCGGCGATCATGTCGTCCACCTGCC
Source organism: Gammaproteobacteria bacterium (assembly GCA_016218375.1). Lineage (GTDB taxonomy): Bacteria > Pseudomonadota > Gammaproteobacteria > Thiohalobacterales > Thiohalobacteraceae > JAHJQQ01. The sequence continues at coordinate 17,313 of JACREG010000102.1, read as the reverse complement.
GCGCGGTAACGCCGGAGATCAAGTTACCGTTGCCGTCGAGCAAACCGGCGGCGTTGGTCAGCAGAATCAGCTTCTCCGCCTTCAACACTTCGGCGACCTTGCCCGCCACCAGATCGGCGTTGATGTTATAGGACATGCCATCGCTGCCGACGCCGATCGGTGCGATCACCGGAATGAAGTCGCCGTGCACCAGCATATCGACCACGCCCGCGTCGATGCTGGCGACTTCGCCGACATGTCCGAGATCGATGATCTCCGGCGTCTTCAACTCGGGCAAATCGCGCGTCAGCATCATCTTGCGCGCACGGATCAGATCACCATCTTTACCGGTCAGACCGACGGCACGGCCGCCGTGACGGTTGATGAGATTGACGATCTCCTTGTTCACCAGACCGCCCAGTACCATCTCGACAACGTCCATGGTCTCGGCATCGGTCACGCGCATGCCGGCGACGAAGGTCGACTGTTTGCCGAGCTTCTTCAGCAGATCGCCGATCTGCGGTCCGCCACCGTGCACCACGACGGGATTGATGCCCACCAGTTTCATCAGCACGATGTCGCGCGCGAAGCCCTGCTTGAGCTGCTCGTCGACCATGGCGTTGCCGCCGTATTTGATGACGACGGTCTTGCCCTGGAAACGTTGTATATAGGGCATCGCCTCGGTCAGCACATGGGCGACGTTGCGAGCGGATTCGGTGGTGAGTGCCATGACTTCGATCCTGTCGTTATTCTTAGAACGGCAGCTTGAGCTTCGCGTCGGTGGCGAGCATCGCTTGACGGAACTGCGCCTGAATCCGTTCCAATGCGTGCTGGGTATCGCCCTCGAAACGCATCACCAGACTGGGCGTGGTGTTCGATGCGCGCACCAGACCCCAGCCATCGGCGAAGTCGGCGCGCAGGCCGTCGAGGGTGAAGATCTCGGCATCCGCGAACTGCGCCTTGCCGAGGAAGTCCGCCATGAATTTCTGCGGCTCGCCTTCCCGCATGAGCACGGTGAGTTCCGGTGTATTGACGCCGTCGGGCAAGGCCGCGAACACTTTGTGCGACGGGCGGTGATCGTTGGACAAAATCTCCAACAGACGCGCAGCCGCGTATAGGGCATCGTCGAAACCGTACCAACGTTCCTTGATGAAAATATGCCCGCTCATCTCGCCGGCCAGCAGCGCGCCGGTTTCTTTCATGCGCGCCTTGATGAGCGAGTGGCCGGTCTTCCACATCTCCGGGCTGCCGCCGAAGTCGCGGACGATGCGGGCGAGATGCCGCGAGCTTTTCACGTCGTAGATGATTTCGGCACCCGGATTGCGGCCGAGGATTTCCATGGCGAACAGCATCAGCAGCCGGTCGGGCCAGAGGATTTCGCCTTCGGAACCGACCACGCCCAGGCGATCGCCGTCGCCGTCGAACGCCAAGCCCAGATCCGCGCCCTGCTCGCGCACCGCGCGGATGAGATCGGCGAGATTTTCCGGTTTGCTCGGGTCCGGATGGTGATGCGGAAATTGTCCGTCGACTTCGCAATACAGCGGGATCACCCGGCAACCCAAGTCTTCCAACAATCGGGGGGCCACGACGCCGGCGACGCCGCTGCCGCAATCGACCACCACCTTCATCGGCTTGGCGATCTGCACATCCTTACGCACGCGCTCGATGTAACTGTCGACGATCTGCACCTTTTCGTAGTGGCCATCGCCACGCTCGAACTCGCCGTTCTCGATACGCTCGCGCAGGCGTTGAATCGCCGCACCGCTCAAGGTCTCGCCGGCGAGCACGATCTTCATGCCGTTGTACTCGGGCGGATTGTGGCTGCCGGTCAACATCACCCCGGAGCGGGTATCCAATGTTGCGGCCGCGTAATACAACACCGGCGTCGGTACCTGGCCGATATCTTTGACGTGCACGCCGACCGCGCGCAGACCGCGCATCAGCGCATCCTGCAATTCGGGGCCGGACAAACGGCCGTCGCGGCCGACGATCATCGCCTGCTCGCCGCGCGCGCGCGCCTCGGAACCGATGGCGCGGCCGATTTCATACACCGCTTCCGGCGCGAGGCTGCGATCGACCACGCCGCGGATATCGTAGGCGCGGAAGATGGACGGATCGATCCGGATTTCAGTCACGCCGACACTGCCTATATCTAAACCCACGCTGCCGAAACTGTCGGGCACCGCCGCCGGTGGTGGCGCGCTTTGCACCGTGGTCGCGGCGGCTGCGGCCCGCGCCGTTCCGACGACCGGCATTGTCCGCGGTGCCGCTTCCTCGCCCTGAAACAATTGCCGGATACCGTCGATTGCCCCGGCACATTCGCGGATTTGCAGGGCATACTCGGATTGCAGCCGCCCGTTGCGGGCGTCGCGGATCGCACCCAGCAGCAGCGTTTGATCCTGCCGCAAGGCGCGACCGAAGGAACGCAGGATCAACAGCAGCAGCAAGCCGAACACGACAATGCCGCTGCCGGCAATCGCCCACAAACCTTCCGCCGAGGCGGTGAAACCGCCGCTCTCGCTCCAATAGGCGACTTTCCAGCGGGTGCCGGCAATATCGATCGTCACCGTGGGCTGTCCAGTATGCAGCGACGGATTGCCGTGTCGCGCCAACACCACGGGCTCGCTACTGCCTGCCACCTGCCAGATCTCGCCATAGCCGCGCGACAGTTTGGAACTATCGATGGTTTCCTGAATACCGGGCAGCGGGAAACTCACCATCAGATGGCCGATGATGCGCCGGCCGCTGGTGCTGAGGATGCGCCGCACCATATTGATGTGTTGTTGCGGCGTGCCGAACAAATGCACCTCGGCCGGCGGCGGGGTTTCGGTGGTCTCGGCTTGGCGCAGCATATCCAGCGCCGCATAACTCAACGGCGGCGTCGCGTTCATGTCGACTTCGGTCAGCCCCGGCGGCAGGATGCGCACGCGCACCGAGTCCGGAAACAGATAGGCCAGCTCGGCCTCGCGTTTGCGCAATTGTTCGGGATCGTTCTGCGTGACCAGTTCGACCAGTTGCGCATCGCGCGTCACCAATTCCATCTTGGCGGCGTGCTGGGCCAGTTGCGTGGAAATGCGGTCGGCGAGATTCTCGGCGGTCAGGGCGATTTCCTGCCGCCAGCTTTCGGCGGACTGTTTGGCCGCGTCCTGCTGGAAGAAAATGGCGATGCCCGCGATGAGCGCGGCGGCCAACAGAAAGATCAACACCCCAAGATGTATCAGACTGAGCCGGCCACCGTCGCCGCGCACAGCCACTGCTTTCTTGATCGCCGGATGTTGCGTCTTTTTGAGCTTGGGTAGCTGAAGCTTGAATGCCATGGCGCGACTGTCTTCCCCCTATGCCCGTCCCGTGTGTCCGAACCCGCCGGCACCGCGTTGACTGGCCGTGAATTCGTTCACCACTTCGAACTGCGCCCGCACCACCGGCACGCTGACCATCTGGGCGATGCGTTCCCCCGGCTGGATGGTAAAGGAGTCCCGACCCCGGTTCCAGCACGAAACCATCAGTTGGCCTTGATAGTCCGAGTCGATCAGACCGACGAGATTGCCGAGCACGACACCGTGTTTGTGGCCCAAACCCGACCGCGGCAACAACACCGCAGCGAGTCCCGAATTCTCGATATGAATGGCCATGCCGGTGGGAATGAGTTCGGCCGCGCCCGGCGCCAGCACCAGCGGCGCAGTGACGCAGGCGCGCAGGTCCATGCCGGCGGAACCGGCGGTGGCGTAATCGGGAAGCGGGAATTCGGTGCCGATGCGCGGGTCGAGGATCTTAAGCTGAATCGTCTGCATGCCGGTGTGCGTCTCTGTTGGGATGATTGCGTTGCTTGGCTTTGTAGCGTGCCGCGACTTGCGCGATCAACGCGCGCGCCAGTTGCGACTTGGAAGCGCGCGGCAGTTCGCACGCGCCGCCCTCCCAATATAAGGTCAGCGCATTGTCGTCCGCTTCGAAACCCTGGCCGGGCACATTCACCCAATTGGCGGCGATCATGTCCAGCGACTTGGCCATGCGTTTGGCGCGCGCGTGCTCGGCCAAGCGCTCGGTCTCAGCGGCGAAGCCGACGGTGAACGGCGCGGGATGTTGGGCGGCGACCGCAGTGAGGATATCGGTGGTGCGTTCGAGTTCCAGTCGCAACGCGCTGGTCTGCTTCTTCAGTTTGTGCTCGGCCGGGCTGTGCGGGCGGTAATCGGCGACGGCGGCCGTGCCGATGAAGATGTCGCAGTCGCCGACGCGTGCGAGCACCGCCGCGTGCATCTCGGCGGCGGTCTCGACGGACACGCACTCCACCCGCGCCGGCGACGGCAAGGCCACCGGCCCGCTCACCAACACCACGCGCGCACCGGCCTCGGCGGCCGCTTCGGCGACGGCATAACCCATCTTTCCGGAACTACGGTTGCTGATGAAGCGAACCGGGTCGATGGCCTCGCGGGTCGGACCGGCGGTGACCAGCACGCGCAGCCCCGCCAACAAGCCGGGTTGAAAGAGTGCCGTCACCGCCGCGATCAATTCCGCCGGTTCCAGCATTCGACCGGGACCGGTTTCGCCGCAGGCCTGACTGCCGATACCGGGGCCGCAGATGTGCACGCCGCGTTCGCGCAAGGTGACGATGTTCGCTTGGGTCGCGGGGTTGTCCCACATGGCCTGGTTCATGGCCGGCGCCACCAGCAACGGCGCGTGGGTCGCCAGACACAATGTGGATAACAGATCGTCGGCCAAGCCCTGGGCCAGACGGGCCAGGGTGTTGGCGCTGGCCGGCGCGATCAGCACCGCATCCGCCCAACGCGCCAGTTCGATATGCCCCATCGCCGCCTCGGCGTCGGCATCGAACAGCTCGGTGCGCACCGGCTGGCCGGACAGGGCTTGCAGGGTCAGCGGCGTGATAAAACGCGTGGCGCCGGCGGTCATCACGACGCGCACCTCGGCACCGGCCTCGCGCAGCCGCCGCACCAGCTCCGCGCTCTTGTAGGCGGCGATCCCGCCGGACACGCCGAGCAGAATGCGTTTGTTGGAAAGCTCAAGCATGCCGGGAGTTTACCCCATAAGACGGCGTGGTTATATGTTGGCTAGAGGGCGGCGACGCTGGCGGTGCGACCGTTTTCGTGCGTAAATCGGCGGGCACTAACCCTTGTCCACGACAACACGGAGGTTGTCCCATGTCCATCCGCCATTGGCCGGCGGCCGAGCGGCCGCGCGAAAAGCTGCTCGCCCGCGGCCCCGAAAGCCTGTCCGACGCCGAACTGCTCGCTATTTTTCTACGCACCGGCACCGCCGGCTGCAATGCTATCGACCTGGGTCGCCAGCTTCTGGACCAGCACGGCGGTTTGCGTGCCTGGCTGGATCTGCCGCCGGCGCGGCTCCAGGACTGTCGCGGCCTGGGTGCGGCCACCACGGCCCTGCTGCTCGCCGCCTTGGAGCTTGGCCGTCGCTACCTGTTCGCCGATCTGCAACGCGGCGATGCCCTGGCCAACCCCGACGCCACCCGGCATTTCCTCCAGGCCCGGCTGCGCGGTTATCCGCACGAGGTGTTCGCCTGTCTGTTCCTGGACAACCGCCATCGGGTCATCGAATACGAGGCTCTGTTCCGCGGCACCCTCGACGGCGCCAGCGTCCACCCGCGCGAGGTGGTCAAGGCGGCGCTGAGCCACAATGCCGCGGCGGTGATCCTGGCCCACAACCACCCGTCCGGGATCGCCGAGCCCAGCCAAGCCGATCTGCACCTGACCCGGCGCCTGCGCGAGGCCCTCGGGCTGGTGGATATCCGGGTGCTGGACCATGTGGTCGTCGGCGACGGCGAGGCTATATCGTTCGCCGAACGCGGCCTGCTGTAGCGGCTTGTCTCGACCCTGGCCATCTGACATAATGCGCCGCTCTGTGGGTACCCGGCGGTCTGCCTGGGTGTCCGACCCGATTGGATTTGAAGGATTTGCAGCTATGTCCAGAGTCTGCCAAGTGACTGGGAAACGGCCGATTACCGGCAATAACGTCTCCCACGCCAACAACAGAACGCGTCGTCGTTTCCTGCCCAACCTGCACACGCATCGGTTCTGGGTGGAGAGCGAAAACCGTTTCGTGAGTCTGCGCGTTTCCTGCAAGGGCATGCGCATTATCGACAAGAAGGGCATCGATGCGGTTCTGGCCGACATCCGTACCCGCGGCGAACAGGTCTGAGGTGATTTATGGCTAAGGGTGCACGCGACAAAATCAAGATGGTATCGAGCGCCGGTACCGGTCATTTCTATACCACCACCAAGAACAAGCGCACGACACCGGACAAGCTCGAAATGCGCAAGTACGACCCGGTGGTACGCAAGCATGTGGCGTACAAGGAAGCCAAGATCAAGTAACACCGATCTGGCCTTGTGCGTTCAAACGACCCGGCCCCGCCGGGTTTTTTGTTGCCGCACCGCCCCGACAGCGCATGTCCCATGCCTGACCGGGATACTCATGTAATTCATCGTGGCGCCGATAGCGTCTGAAACCCTGAACGCGCGGCCCGTCTCTGCTAGGCTGATCGTTTTAGGGAATAATACGCGCGCCCGGCTTCGGCGGAAGACACCATGCAGGACATCTATATCGGGCGCCAGCCCATCTTCGACCGCGATCTGAACGTATTCGCCTACGAACTCCTGTTCCGCGGCGGCACGCAGAACCATGCCGGCGAGTTCGACGGCGATCAGGCCACCTCGCAGGTCATCGTCAATGCCTTCATCGAAATCGGACTGGATCAAATCGTCGGCACGCACCGCGCCTTCATCAATCTCACCCGCAGTTTCGTAACCACCCAAACGCCGCTGCCGTTCCCGAAGGATCGCGTGGTGTTGGAAGTGCTGGAAGACATCCACCCCGATGCCGAGGTCATCGCCGGTGTGCGCAACCTCGCCGCGCAGGGCTACACCATGGCGTTGGACGATTTCGTGTTCAACGAAGATTTGAGTCCGCTGGTCGAACTCGCCCAGATCGTAAAAATCGACTTGATGGCATTACCGCGCGAGCAACTCGGCGAACATGTGCGCCTGCTGCGCGGCTATAACGTCAAGCTGGTTGCCGAAAAAATCGAGACCCAGGAGGAATTCGAGTACTGCAAGGAGCTCGGCTTCGATTATTTCCAGGGCTACTTCCTGTCCAGACCGAACATCGTGCAAGGCCAGCAACTGCCGCCCAACCGGCTCGCCGTTCTGCACCTGCTGTCGAAGCTGCAAGACCCCGAGAGCGACACCGGCGAGATCGAGAAACTGGTCAGCCACGATATCGCGCTCAGCTACAAACTGCTGCGCTACATCAACTCCGCCTTCTTCGCCCTGCCGAAGAAGATCGACTCGATTCGTCAGGCCGTGGTTTATCTCGGCACCCAAGCCATCAAAACCTGGGTGTCGCTGTTGGTGGTCGCGGGGCTCGGTAACAAACCCGCCGAGCTGGTGATCCAGGCCATGCAACGCGCCAAGATGTGCGAACTGCTCGCGCAGACCGCCAAGCGTCCGCACATTGAGGCCTATTTCACCGTCGGCCTGTTCTCGCTGCTGGAAGCACTGATGGATACGCCGCTGGAAAAAATTCTCGAAGCGCTGCCGTTCACCGAAGACATCCGCAACGCCCTGCTCAAACAGGAAGGCCCTTACGGCGAAGCGCTCGCCTGCGTCATCGCCTACGAGAAAGGCGACTTTCTGCGCGCCTATTTCGACCGCCTTGCCCCTTCGCAGATGACCGACACCTACCTCGCCTCCGCGCGCTGGGCGGATCAATCGGCGAACGCGTTGGGCGGGTAACCCCCATCTCAAAATCGCAGATCGGGGCGACTCGCCAACCAGACCATATGCCGCGCACCCTGTTTACCGCCGTGCGCGCGCACCCGCACTTCTTCCACCGCGAAGCCGATTTTGTGCAGGCGCTGCGTGAACACCGGTTCGGCGCCGGCCGACCACACCGCCAACACCCCGCCCGGCCGTAACGCCGCATAGGCCGCATCCAAACCGTCCAATCCGTACAACCAATCGTTGGCTTTGCGCGTCAGTCCTTCGGGACCGTTGTCGACATCCAGGAGAATCGCATCGAAGGCGTTCGATGCCGCACGCATGACCTCGCCGACATCTTGCTCGCGCACCGTCACACGCGTATCGCTCAACGGCTGCCCAGCCAAGTGCGCGAGCGCGCCGCGATTCCAAACCACGACGGCAGGCACCAATTCGGCCACCACCACGTCGGCGTCGTTACTCAACTGCTGCAATGCCGCCGCCAAGGTATAACCCATGCCCAGGCCGCCGATCAGCACGCGCGCCCGCGCACGTCCGGCAATCCGCCCGCAACCCAACTCGGCCAACGCATCCTCCGAACCGTGCACGCGACTGTTCATGAGCTCGCAGTTGCCGGCCTTGATGGAGAACTCTTCGCCGCGCCGATACAGGCGCAGCGCACTGGCGGCACCGTGCTGACCGGGCACCTGGGCCGTATCGAGTAAGGTCCAAGGCGTCATGCGTGCGGTGTTACCTTGAGAAGTGGCGAAAATAAAGTGGCGTGGATTATGTTGGCCAAATCCGCAGGTGTCGAGACAAATCCCGTTCGGCGACCGATTCAAATACCCCGCGCCGGGCCCTCTGACTCTTCCATCGCCCGGATACGTTTGAGAGAATGCCGCGCCCAGGCAGTCAATGCTTACGGAGCCAGGTCACACCACAATGAAAATTTTCTTCCGCCTGTTCTTCAAAACCGTGCGCATCGTACTCGGACCGTTGCTGTTGCTGTGGGAACGACTCACTCTCCCCAAAGCCATCGAACGCAGCCCCGCGGCGCAAGCCCGCCTCGACGCCATCACCCGCAACCTGGTGCTCTATCAATACAAAACCTGTCCGTTCTGCATGAAAGTACGCCGCCGCATCGCCCGCCTCGGCCTCAACATCGAAAAGCGCGACGCCCAATACGATGCGACCAGCCGCACCGCGCTGGAACAACAGGGCGGCCAGATCAAAGTCCCCTGCCTGCGCATCACCGACGCCAACGACCAGCACACGTGGCTGTACGAATCCAACGCCATTATCGGCTATCTGGAAGAGTTGGCGGATTTTTCCTGAGGCATCGAGACACGCGCGTCTTACTCACTCATTACTCGCTCGCATCGCTCAACGCTGGCCACACCACGACATCCGTGAACGTGCCGCCGGCGTCAATCCCGGCCCGGATCGTCCGCTACCATCACGCGATTGCGCCCCGCCTGTTTGGCGGCATACAGCGCGGCATCGGCGCGCGCCAGCAGCGTTTCGACACTGTCGCCCGCGTGGGCCAGGGCGATGCCTTGACTGATCGTCATCCGCAACCCGATGTCGCGCACACTGAACGGATATTCGCCGATGCGCCGGCGCACGCGTTCGGCGACTTGGCGCGCGATATCCAACGGTGTGTTGTGCAGCACGATCAGAAATTCCTCGCCGCCATAGCGACCGAGCAAATCGAAATCGCGCACGGCCGTGCGCATGCGTACGGCCGTGTCGCGCAACACCTGATCGCCGACCAGATGTCCATGGGTATCGTTGATCTCCTTGAACAGGTCCAGATCGGCCATGATGACGCACAACGGCTCCCCGGTCCGCACGGAGACCGTCAGGAATTGCGCCAAGCGGGGCAGCAGACTGGCGCGGTTCGCCAGCCCGGTCAGCGCATCGGTGTCCGCCGCGTGACGCAAACGCGCGCGCTCGTCGGACAGACGCGTAACCGACATCTCCAGATTGCGCAATTGGGCGATATGGTAGATATCGCTGGCCAACGCGGCATCCAGCGTGACGATCTTGTTGACGAAGGCGCACAGATCGAGCCGTTCCTGCACAGCGTCGATGCAACGATCGATCTGTTCGAGAATCAGCACCCGTAACACCTGACAGGCGCAGAGGTAGATACCCAGCGGCACGCCGACCCAGGCGTGTACCAGGCCGATGCGCAGACGCTCTTCGAAATAACCCGGCGTATCGAAGCCGGCGCCGAAGTTCCACAGGTAGTCCGTCATCGTCCGGTGCAGGGCGTCGAGGTCGGCACCGTCGAAGACAAGCTGCGATTCGGGATCGTCGCGCAAGCGCGTATAGAATGCCGCGGCGATCGCGCCGCCGTTGGGCACGAGCACCCGGCTGCGCAGGTAGTCGCCGAGCGCCGCATCCGCCTCCGTCAGATCCAGCAGGTTCAGCCGCGCCCGACGCCGTTCCGCGTCGAAGCCATAGGTTTCGCAGTAGTGGGTCTGTGCTTCACGGTTGCTCGTCATCGGGAACTCGCGGCCTCGGCACGGGTCACAGCTCGGTCACTGGAGCGCGGTATGGGTTACACTATAATCCGCTCGCCCAAACAATCACGCGTTTATCTCTACTTAAAGCATAGCGAATATGGCCCAGGAAATCCTGATCGACGCCGAACATCTGTACCGCTATTACGGCCCCACCTGCGCGGTGCGGGACGTCGGCTTCCAACTGGCCAAGGGCGACGTGCTCGGTTTTCTCGGGCCGAACGGCGCCGGCAAGTCCACGACCATGCAGATGCTCACCGGCAACCTCGCCCCCAGTGCCGGCACAATCCGCGTGCGCGGCATCGACCTGCTCGACGCGCCCAAACGCGCCAAACATGAGTTGGGCTATCTGCCCGAACAACCTCCGCTGTACCGCGAACACACCGTCGACGAATTCCTCACCTATTGCGGCCGCCTGCACCGCGTGTCCGGCGACCATCTGCGTGTCGCGGTGGGTCAGGCCAAACAGCGTTGCGGTCTCGGCGCGGTCGGCAAACGGCTGATCGGTAATCTCTCCAAAGGCTATCAGCAGCGCGTGGGCATCGCCCAGGCGATCCTGCACAACCCGGCGGTGGTGATCCTCGACGAACCGACGGTCGGCCTCGACCCGATCCAGATCCGCGAAATCCGCGCGCTGATCCGCGAACTCGGCAACGACCACGGCATCATCCTGTCCACGCACATACTCCCCGAGGTGCAGGGCGTGTGTAACCGCGTGCAAATCATCAACCGCGGCCAGTTGGTGTTTTCCGACACCATGGCCGGGCTGGAGCAACACCTGCACTCGCAACACATCATCGTGCGCCTGCGCAACGCGCCAGCCCCGGCCGAGCTCCTGCAATTGCCCGGCGTCGCCGCGCTGGAACTGCTCGACGATGGCCGCCTGCGCCTGCGTTACGAGGGTACCAATCCGGCCGTCGCGCTCGCCGAAATCGCCGTCGCACGCGGCTGGGGACTGGAAGAACTGATCCCGGAACGGCGCACGCTGGAACAGATTTTCGTCGAACTGACCATGCAGGATACGCCTATTGATACCGGGGATACCGGCACGCACCCGACTGAAACGGAGGCCGCCTGATGATCCGCTACATCGCCGCCCGCGAACTCAAAGGGCTGTTCCTGTCGCCGCTGGCCTGGTCGATTCTCGCCGTGGTGCAATTCATCCTCGCCTATCTGTTCCTGGCGCAGATCGATACCTATATGCAGTACGCGCCGCAACTGGCCGGCATGGAAGACGCACCGGGCGTCACCGATGTGATCGTTGCGCCGCTGTTCGGCAATGCCGCCGTGGTGCTGCTGTTGGTCGCGCCGCTCATCACCATGCGCGTGCTGAGCGAAGAGAAGCGCAATCGCACCTTGAGTCTGCTGATGTCCGCGCCGGTGTCCATGACCGAGATCGTGCTCGGCAAATACCTCGGTGTGCTCGGCTTCTTCCTGGCCGTGCTCGGCCTGCTGATGCTGATGGCGCTGTCGCTGTTCGCCGGCACGAGTTTGGACGTCGGCAAATTGCTCAGCGGCCTGCTCGGTTTGACGCTGGTAATCGGCGCGTTCGCCGCCGCCGGCTTGTATATGTCCAGCCTCACCGAACAGCCGACCATCGCGGCGGTCGGCAGCTTCGGTCTGTTGTTGCTGTTATGGATCATCAACTGGGCCGGCGCGTCCGGCGAGCAGGTCAGCGGTCTGTTCAGTTATCTGTCGCTGGTGCAGCACTACGACTCGCTGCTCAAAGGCCTGTTCAACAGCGCCGACGTAGCCTACTACCTGTTGTTCATCCTGACCTTCCTGGTCTTGAGCATCCAACGTCTGGATGCCAACCGTCTACCGCACTGACAGCGAAGCCTTCAACACTATGGACGTCACGCGTAAAACAAAAATCGGCCTGCGTCTGCAACGCTACAGCTTCACGCTGCTGTTCCTGGCCGTCATCGGTCTGCTGGCCTGGCTGAGTATGCAATATGTACACGTGGCAGACTGGACCGCCAGCGGCCGCAACAGTCTTGCGCAAGACAGCGTGCGCACGCTCGCGCTGTTCAAGGAGCCGGTACAGATCACCGCCTTCGCCCGCGAGAACGAGGCGCTGCGCGGCCAGGTCAAGGAATTGGTCGCACGCTATAAACGCCACAAGCCGGATATCGAACTGAGCTTCGTCAATCCCGATGCCGAACCCGAGCGCGTGCGCGAACTCGGCGTGACCATGGACGGCGAACTGCGCGTCGCCTACCAGGGCCGCAGCGAACGCGTGCAGGAACTCAGCGAGCAGGCACTCACCAACGCGCTGTTGCGCACCCAACGTCAGGGCGAACGCTGGATCGCGTTCCTGTCCGGTCATGGCGAACGCGACCCGCGCGGTCAGGCCAATCACGATCTGGGCAGTTTCGGCAGCGCGCTGGAACGTAAAGGGCTCAAAGTACAGAGTCTCAATCTCACCCAGACTCCACAGATTCCCGACAATATCAGTCTGCTGGTGATTCCCGGACCGCAAGCTGCGTTGCTGCCCGGCGAGATCGACATCCTGCGCGGCTATCTCGACAAGGGCGGCAATCTGTTGTGGCTGACCGATCCGAATGAATCCGCCGGCCTGGACAAACTCGCCGAATATTTCGGTATTGAGACGCTGCCCGGCATTATCGTCGACGCGAGCACGCAATTGTTCGGCATCCAGAATCCGGATTTCGTGCTGGTAACCGAATACCCCGCGCACCCGGTGACGCGCGAACTGCGCATCATGAGCCTGTTCCCGCACACCGCCGCCCTGGCATGGAAACAACGCGAAGGCTGGGAAGGTCAAGCGCTGTTGTCGACGCTGGAACGTGCATGGACCGAGACCGGCGAACTCAGCGGTGAAATCCGCTACGACGCCGGCGGCGACGAACGCGCCGGCCCCTTGGATATCGGCTTCGTCCTCACCCGCGCCCGCCTGGGCGACACCGCCGGAACCACGAGCAGCGCCACGAATCCGGACGATGCCGCTCAACAACAACGCGTCATCGTCGTCGGCGACGGCGATTTCCTGTCCAACGCCTATCTCGGCAACGGCGGCAATCTGGATTTGGGCTTGAACATGGTGCACTGGTTGAGCAACGACGATAGCTTCATCGCCATCCGCGCCAAGGCCGGCCCGGATCGCTCGCTCGCCCTGACCAACACCGCGCAAGCCGTGATCGGCGCCGGCTTCCTGTTCGGCATGCCGCTGGCATTGCTCGGTAGCGGCGTGTTCATCTGGCTGCGCCGGCGTAAACGTTGAGCGCGCCGACATGAACAACCGTCTGCTGCTCAACCTGCTCCTGCTGATCGGCGTGCTCGCGCTGATCGCGGTGGTGGTCTACAAACCCGGCATCGAACCACCCCAGGAAATCCCGCCGCTCACCACGCTCGCGCGCGAACAGGTTGCCAAGATCGAAATCGTTCGCGCCGAGGGCGGCGTGACCCTGGAACGCGCGAAGAGTGGCTGGCAAATTGCGGGCACTGTTCCACTCGCGGCGGACACCACGCAAATCGACGCCCTGCTGGCGCTACTCGATACCCGCCCGGAACGCAGCTATGCCGCGAACACGCTCGACCTCGCCAAACTGAAACTCTCGCCGGCGCAAAGCAGCGTGCGTTTCGACACGACGGAAATCCGCTTCGGCGACACCGACCCGCTGCAAGGACTGCGCTATGTGCAACTCGGCGATCGGGTACATCTAATCATGGACAGCTATCAGAACATCCTGCAAGGCAAGCGCACCCAATTCGCCAGCCGCAAACTGTTGCCGGACGGCGCGGAGATCGTCGCACTCGAATTGCCCAAGCTGAAACTGTCGAAACAGGATAAGGGTTGGACAGTGAAACCGGCGCCGGAAAAACTCTCTGCCGACGCACCGAACAAACTCGTCCAGGCCTGGGGCACGGCCAGCGCGTTGTGGGTGCGTGAGTATCAGAAGGCCGACAGCCAACCGGTGACGATTACCTTGGCCGATGGCCAGAAGATCGTCTTCGAGTTACGCAGTGGCGACGGCGAACGCGTGCTGGCCCGACCCGATCTCGGCGTGCAGTATCAGTTGCCGGAGGATATGGCGAAGCCCTTATTGGAGATTGCACAACCCGTGGAAGAGTCCCAAATACAGGATACGCCTTCCCCCAAAGCAGACAGCCACTGACACCGTTTCAGTTTCTGGGAAGGACCGATCCAAGGCTCTCGCCCCCTGGTAGCTCTGAACAGGCCCTACTGCGAGACTTGATCTTCGGACATGGGCTAAATGAGCTTGTCATGCACCCAAAAGGAGGCGGATGAAATTTGATTCCCTCCGCCTCCTTTCTCTCTCAACATACTGATGAACTATTGAATCATCAGTGTCGCGCTGGCCATACCGGACCTTCCATTGGCATCGCGCGCCGTGGCGGTAACTTCGACTGCCGTTGTCGGCAGCTGAACATCCGTGACGGAATTGATGACGATGGCATCTCCCTCGCTGACATCCATAACCGGTTTCGCGGACGCTGTTACAACCGGCGCTGGATCGCAGGCATCCGATACGACAAAATGGACGCTATAGTTTCCTAACGACGCAGTGGTCACTTGCTGGCCCTGATTATTGAGGAATTGAATTTCCAGCGCCGGTGATGTCGTATCCCTCACTTCCACATTGATCTGGCCGCTGTCCGAAGTAACCCCATCGCTCGCAATACCCTCAGCCCGGATAACATGCATCCCGATCGGCAGCATCAGATCGAGGGCGGTCCCACTTCCGGCAAACACATTATCGAGATACCAATCCACCCGGTCCAGACTGGTGTTGCCAACGATTGTCACATTCGAGGAAACCGCAACCGTCGCCCCATCCGGCGTCGTACATTCCTGCACCGTTCCGCCTGCAGCATCGATCGAAAGAGACATGGTGGGTGTAGGCGGCGAGAAGTCCAAGTTCGCCCGCCTACCGTTGAGCGGACCTCCGATCAGAGTATTCCCTGGAAAATCGACCGGCGTAAACGTCGTCCCATCTGGGCTTACCGTCCAGGCGTTGAAAACCTGGTACCACGTTCCGTAGGTTTGAATGACCAAATACCCACCCACCTCACCGGTGGGTATTGTCGCTGTTCGGGTAAGCGTTGCTCCCGAAGTAGTCGTATAACTTCTCGTATGGGTACCCGGAGCCAGCAGTTCAGAGACCAAGAACGTGGTAGCCTGTCCGAATATGGCTGATGGGCCGATAGACAGCGTGTTCGCCGCGATATCGATAGCACCGTTTACAGGTGCACTGCTTGCGATATACCCGCCGGTAACTTTCAGAGTTCCCGTCACCTGAACTGCGTGGGAAGAAAGGAACACGAACATCAAACCGATGGCTGCGAATATTTTTTTCATTCTGACCCCTCCCTGATTGTGTATTCATTCAGCAATCCATACCGACGGGGGCGATACAGCGTGGATCTACCTGAACAACCCGAGTATGGATACCCGACCAGAATACTAGACGGGACATGCAGTACAGGCAAGAAAACGCTACGCGAAATGGAAGGGGTCGCGGGTGTAAATACGGGGAAAAACCTATTTATCTAGCTGGCAGAAAACCCCACCGGCAACACCCAAGCCATGCCGGTTTTCTACAACATTCTCTGTAGATTCAAGAGGCCGGCGTGCTTAGCCCAGGTCAGGACGGCCGGGGCAGCATCATTTCGTCCTTGTTTATCGGTTCCATCCTCGGGCACAGATCCCATTTCAGCTCAGCACAGGATGACACGGTAACTGCTTGGCAGACCAGAGGGCGAGGAGCCTGCGTCTCCGGCTCTGCTGCGACACCTGGTCTTCAGGCGTGGGCTGGCGGCTCGGGGTCTATCCGGTGACAGGCACTACCGTCTGAAGTAAGTGACAGGCATCGTTTTGATATCTTCGCTAAGAACGCCCTCTACAGCAATTCCAACTCCAACGGAATCTCACCCTTGATATCCAGCTTGCGGCGCAGGTCATACAACGCACCTTGCAAGCCTTCTTCGATAGTCGGGTGGTAGAACGGCATCTTCAACAGATCGGCGACGGTGAGTTCCTGCTGCATGCACCAACTCAACAAGTGACCTAGATTCTCGCCCTTGGGCGCGATCATCGCCGCGCCGAGCAGTCGGCCGTCGGCCTTGCGCGCGTACACGCGCAGCAGGCCTTTGTTCTTGTTCATTACAAGCGCGCGGCCGAGCGGACCGAATTTCATTTCGCCGACGACGATGGCGTTTTCCTTCAAGCTATCGAGTGGCGCGCCGACGCTGACAATGTTCGGATCGCAGAAGGTAATCGCAAACGGCACTTTGCGTTTGAAGGCGACGATGGGTTCGTGCGTCGCATTGTAGGCGGCCATGCGGCCTTCGAGATTGGCCTCGTGCAGAATCGGCCGGTCGCCATCCACGTCGCCGGCGATGAAAATCGGGAACTGGCCGATCTGCATCGTATTGGGATTGTACTCAGGCACGCCGCGCGCATTGAAACGCACACCGATGCCATCGAGACCCAGGTCGCACAGATTCGGTCGACGGCCCATGCACACCAGCACTTTGTCGACGACCACACTCTGTTCGCCGGCACTGACGCGCAGACTGCCATCGTCCGCTTCGCTCAGTTCGGCGGCCTGGCCCAACCACAGCGGGAATTCTTTGTTGATAATCTCGATGGCGACGGCATTCACCTCGGGATCGCGCAGGCCGCCGATGCTCGTCGCCAGATCGACACCGGTCACTTGCACACCCAGGCGCGCGAGCGTTTGGCCGAGTTCCAGGCCGATCACGCCGAGACCGATCACGGCGACACGCGCCGGCATATCTTCTTGCTCGAAGAAGGTGTCGGTGGTGAGGATGCGCGCGCCGAATTTTTCCCAGGCGCGCGGCACGATGGGTTTCGAGCCGGTGGCGAGGATGATCTTCTCGGCGCGGATGTGTCGGTCGCCGACTTGCAACAAGGTGGGTTCGAGGAAGCAGGCGTTCTCGGCGATGAATTGTTCATCGTCCATGTGATCGATGCTGGTCGCCAACACTTGATCGACGAACACATCGCGCAGATCGCGCACATGCTCCAGCGCCGCCGGGATGTCCACCGACAACGCGTCGCCGCCGGCGAT
>JACREG010000104.1 GCA_016218375.1 Gammaproteobacteria bacterium | reverse complement strand
GGTGGATACACCGCCTCTGTAGGAGATCTGAATGGCTACCAGCAAGAAAGCCGCACCCAAGAAGAAAGCGGTCGTGAAGAAAGAACCGGCCAAAAAAGCTCCGGTGAAAAAGGCCGTGCCGAAGCAGGCACCTGCGCCGAAGGCCGCGCCTGCAAAGAGTGCATCCCAGAAGGTTACTCCTGGGAAGATTGCACCTGGGAAGATTGCACCCAAAAAAGCCGCTGCGCCGAAAGCCGCAGCGAAGAAAGTAGAACCCAAGAAGGTCGAAACGAAGAAGCCCGTGACTCAGAAAACTGCGCCCCCAAAATCTGTTCCTCAAAAACCCGCGCCCCAAAAGGCCGCCCCAGCGAAAGCTGTCGCACCGGTTGTCGCCAAAAAGGCTGCTGCCCCAAAGACCGCTGCCAAGAAGCCCGCGACCGCAACGAAGAAATCGCCGGCCCCGAAATCCGGACCGATCGTCGAGGGCATCGAGCCTTATCGCGAGACGCCCGGCGAAGATTACATGAACGAGGTCCAGCGGGAACATTTCCGCAGCATCCTGCTGGCGTGGAAGCGCGAGCTGATGGAAGAAGTCGACCGCACCGTGCATCACATGCAGGACGAGGCTGCCAACTTCCCCGACCCCAACGATCGCGCGACGCAGGAATCCGAGTTCAGCATGGAACTGCGCGCCCGCGACCGCGAACGCAAACTCATCAAGAAGATCGACGAGACCATCGGCAAGCTCGATCATGACGAGTACGGCTATTGCGAGTCCTGCGGCGTGGAGATCGGCATTCGCCGTCTCGAAGCGCGCCCGACCGCCGCGTTGTGCATCGACTGCAAGACGCTGGACGAAATCCGCGAGAAGCAGATGGGCGGTTGACCGTTCAGGTCTACCTGCACAACCTCGGAAACCGGCCGCTGGCCGGTTTTCTTTTTGCTAGAGTATGCGCACTATAAGACTGACTCCCGGATAATCTTTCTCGGAGCATGCATGTACGTCGGCCGTTTCGCCCCTTCACCCACCGGTCCCTTGCACTTCGGTTCGCTGACGACGGCCATCGCGAGTTTTCTCGACGCGCGCAGCCAGGGCGGCCGCTGGCGGGTGCGCATGGAAGACGTGGACAAGCCGCGCGAACAGCCCGGTGCCGCAGACGCCATTCTGCGCGCACTGGATGCGTTCGCGCTGCACTGGGACGGACCGGTGCTGTATCAAAGCCAGCGTCTGGAGCTCTATCACGACGCCGTCGAACATCTGCGTGTCGCGGGTCGTACCTTCGCCTGCACCTGCACGCGCCGCGAAATCGCCGACAGTGCCGCCCCGCCCTTCCTGGCCGGGCAGGAAGGTCCGATCTATCCTGGCACCTGTCGCCCCGGTATCCGGAATGGGATTCGGAACGACCTGCCGACGCGCGCCCTGCGCGTGCACGTCGATGCCGAGCCGATCGGTTTCGAGGATCGTCTGCAAGGCTATTTCGAACAGAACCTGGCCCGCGACGTCGGCGATTTTGTGATCGTGCGCGCCGACGGCTTCATCGCCTATCAATTGGCCGTCGTCGCCGACGATGCCGCGCAAGGCATCACGCATGTGGTGCGCGGCAGCGATCTGCTGTTCTCGACGCCGCGGCAGATCCTGCTGCAACGGCTGCTCGGCTATGCGACGCCCCGTTATCTGCACTTGCCGATCGCCGTGGACGACAGCGGCGAAAAGCTCAGCAAGCAGACCTTCGCTGCCCCCATTGACGGCCTGCAACCTCAACGCGCGGTCTGCGCGGCATTGATGTTTCTCGGCCAGGATCTGCCGCCGGACGCGGAATATCTGTCGCTCACGGCGCTGTGGGACTATGCCGGCGCCCACTGGAATCCGGAGCGCATACCGCGCACGACCGCGCAGCACTGTAGCTTGGGGTGAGCGCATGACGATGCGCCCCGGCACCTGGAACCTTCCGGACAGTTCCGGTAATCTGCCCGCAGCCATTGTCACGGCATTCCGCTACACGACGCATTCAAGGAGCTAGTTATGTCCGAGCACAAGGTCTATCCGGTCCCTGCCGCGTTTGGCGCCAAGGCGCTGCTCGACACCGAGCAGTATGCCGCGCTGTATCGGCAATCGGTGGATGACCCGGAAGGTTTCTGGGGCGCGCAGGCCAAGACCTTTCTGACCTGGACAAAGCCCTGGTCGAAAGTCCTGGAGTGGGATTTCAACAAGGCGCACATCCGCTGGTTCGAGGGCGGCAAACTCAACGTCACCACCAACTGCCTGGATCGTCATCTCGCCACGCGCGGCGACCAGACGGCTTTGATCTGGGAAAGCGACGATCCCAACGTCGACAAGAAAATCACCTACCGCGAATTGCACACCGAAGTCTGCAAGCTTGGCAACGTGCTCAAAACCCGTGGCGTGAAAAAAGGCGACCGCGTGTGCATCTACATGCCGATGATTCCGGAAGCGGTCGTCGCGATGCTCGCCTGTGCGCGCATCGGCGCGGTGCATTCAGTGGTGTTCGGCGGCTTCTCGCCGGAATCGCTGAAAGATCGCATTCTCGATTCCGATTGCCGCGTGGTCATCACCGCCGACGAAGGCGTGCGCGGCGGACGTGCCGTGCCGCTCAAGACCAATACCGACGAGGCGCTGAAGGCCTGCCCCAACGTAAACACCGTGCTGACGGTCAAACGCACCGGCGGCAAGATCGTCTGGGACGATAAACGCGATGTCTGGTATCACGAGGCCATGACGCAGGCCTCGGCCGATTGCCCGCCCGAGGAGATGGATGCCGAAGATCCGCTGTTCATCCTATACACCTCCGGCTCCACCGGCAAACCCAAGGGCGTGTTGCACACCACCGGCGGTTATCTGCTGTTCGCGGCGATCACCCACAAATACACCTTCGACTATCACGACGGCGACATCTTCTGGTGTACCGCCGATGTCGGCTGGGTCACCGGTCATTCTTATATTGTGTATGGCCCGCTCGCCAACGGCGCCATCAGCCTGGTGTTCGAGGGCATTCCGACCTATCCGGATGCCGGACGTTTCTGGGCGGTGATCGATAAACATCAGGTCAACACCTTCTACACCGCACCGACGGCGATCCGCGCGCTGATGCGCGAAGGCGATGCGCCGGTGAAAAAACATGCGCGCAGCTCGCTCAAGTTGCTCGGCACGGTCGGCGAACCGATCAACCCCGAGGCGTGGGAGTGGTATTACCACGTCGTCGGCGACGACCGCTGTCCGATTGTCGATACTTGGTGGCAGACCGAGACCGGCGGTCATCTGATTACACCGTTGCCGGGCGCGACCGCGCTCAAGCCCGGCTCGGCGAGCCTGCCGTTCTTCGGTGTAGTACCGGCGATTGTCGATAACGAGGGCAACCTGCTGGAAGGCGCGTGCGAGGGCAATCTGGTCATCACGCGTCCCTGGCCGGGCCAGATGCGCACGGTGTACGGCGATCATCAGCGCTTCATCGACACCTATTTCAAGACCTATCCGGGCCTGTATTTCACCGGTGATGGCGCACGACGCGACGAAGACGGTTATTACTGGATCACCGGCCGCGTCGACGATGTGTTAAATGTGTCCGGCCATCGCCTGGGCACGGCCGAGGTCGAAAGCGCATTGGTCTTGCACGCAGCAGTCGCAGAGGCCGCCGTGGTCGGTTATCCGCACGACATCAAGGGCCAGGGCATCTATGCCTATGTCACGCTCATCAAAGGTTTCGAGCCCAGCGACGAGCTGCGCAAGGATCTGGTCGAATTGGTGCGCAAAGAGATCGGCGCAATCGCCAAGCCGGATGTGATTCAATGGGCGCCGGGCCTGCCCAAGACCCGCTCGGGTAAGATCATGCGCCGTATTCTGCGCAAGATCGCCGCCAACGAAGTGGATAATCTGGGCGACATCTCGACGCTGGCCGATCCCAGCGTGGTCGACGATCTGACGCACAATCGCGCGCATAAGTAATCCAACGGAGTTTATATTGCATGCAGTCGATTCAGATCAGCCAGTTGTTCGTGTTGATCGTTGAACCGTCCACAACCCAGCAACGCATCGTGTCCGGCTGGTTGGAGGATATGGGTGTACGCCAAATCAATGTGGTGGCCGGCGGCGAAGACGCATTGCAGCAGATGCGCGCAACCCCACCCGATCTGGTCATCAGCGCCATGCATTTACCGGGCATGACCGGCACGGACCTGGTGCAGTTGATGCGCAACGATCCGGAACTCGCCGATATTCCCTTCATGCTGGTCTCCAGCGAAACCAGTTACCGCTATCTGGAACCGCTGCGTCAGGCCGGCGTTATCGCCATCCTGCCCAAACCGTTCACGCCGGAGCAATTACAGAAATCGTTGTACGCGACACTGGATTTTCTGGAACCCAACCAGCTCCATCTCGGCGACCACACCCCCGACGAGATTCGCGTCCTGTTGGTCGACGACATGCACACCTCGCGGCGTTTCATGCGCCAGATTCTGGAGAAGATGGGCATCGTGCATGTGCAAGAAGCGGAAAACGGCATGCAGGCGCGCGAACTGATCGATCGGGAATATTTCGATCTCATCATCACCGACTATTACATGCCGGAGATGGACGGCGGCGAACTGATCGATTACATCCGTAACGAGAGCAGTCAGGGCGGCGTGCCCATTCTGATGGTCACCTCGGCCTCCGACCGCAGCCGTCTCGCCGCGATCGAACAGAACGGTGTGGCAGCCGTGTTCGACAAGCCCTTCGATGTCGACACCCTGCGTCGCATTGTGGAACAGACATTGAGTTGAACAGACCCGCATACGTCGGGCTGGCACATCGGCTTGTCAGAAAATTGTGCCCGAAAATGCCGTCTCGCCTTTAGATTCGCCTGCACCCTCCATTCCCCTTCTCAGCGCATGCACCAGCACCCTTCGCCCGCTTAAGCCCAGTTCGGTCCGTGGTTATTTTCTTAATATATTTCTGTTTGTTAGAAAACATTTAAACAATCTTGTCTCGGTGTCGAACCCGCCGAAAACTCAAGCTTCCTCCCCGCTCGCCGATACCTCACTCAGACGCGAATGTCAAGGAATTGGCGCATTTTATCTGTGCTGGCCCCGTCGATAACCCACCAGGGAAATCCACAGCAACCGGGGTCAGCAGGCTCTCGCGTCCGGGAAGGACGCTGGAATATCTACTCACATTTCGGACGAAGAGAACTGCACCCATGAATGTACTAAAGACCCTGTTTGTCGTGTCCTTCGCATGCGCCTGGTATGGCGTCGCGCAAAGCGCTCATGCTGCCGATGACGATATCTACGCGGTTCAGTTTTCCGAAGATGGGAAGTTTCTGGTGACAGGCGGTTCCGGCGGCAACAGCCCGCAGCTCGACTACAGCGGCGGCATCAAACTCTGGGACGTGGAACACGGCACCCTGGTCAAGGCCTTCGGCGCGCAAGGCGATATCGACAACATCTTCGGTGCCGAATACAGCCCGGTCGGCAAACGCCGTTGGGGCATCGACAGTTTCAAAGACATCGTCATGACCGGCTCTTATCCGAACGGCAAGGTGGTCCTGCTACCCTCCTCGCTGGGACGTCTGGACGATGCCAGCAATGTGCAGTTGCCCAACTTCATCGGCGGTTATATGGATCTTGCGTCGGCCCAGACCGACCGCATCCCGTTGGAGCATGAAGTCGCCGCTGCCCGCACCTGCGGCGATACCAATGCCGCCTACGAATACATCGGCCCGGTGGTCGCATCCGAGAACGGCCGTTATGCCGCCGTGGTGGTCAACACCTGCAAACAGAAAATGGAGCCGAATATTCCGGTCGCTCAATACGACTCCACGGTGCATGTGATGGACCTGCGCACCCTGAAAATCACCAAGAGCTTCCCGAGGGTCGATTCCGGCATCTATGCCGCCGGCGTGACCGACAACGGCGAGCGCGTGGCCTTCGTCGGCCGTGACCGCTTCGCGGTGATGGACACTCAAACCGGAACCCGTCACGAGATCGAGAAATACGAGAACGCCGTGTTCCAACTGCCCCGTCAGTTCAGCTCGCTGTACTTCAACGACAAGGGCAATAAACTGGTCTCCCTGCACTTCGTCTACGACATCGAGACCGGCAAGGAAACCGAATTCGCCTGGAAGCCAGAGTCGGCCGTCAACAAAGGTCGCACCGCCAGCATGAAGGTCGCGCCCGATCTGAGCTACTTCGTCCTGGTCAAGCCGAAGAAATCTCTGGTGGTGTTCGGTGAAGACGGTCTGCCGCGTTCCTATGGCAAGTCCGATCGTGTCATCGTGGTCGATACCAAGACCGGCGGCGAACGCGAACTTGCGATCACCGATTCGCGCACCGAAGGCAAGCGTTGCGTCACCGATATCTCCCCCGACAGCCGCCACGTCGCCGTGGCCTGCATGGGCGGTATCATCAAGGTCTTCGATGTCGCGTCCGGCAAAATAGAATGGGAACAGCGCAATGTCGGTTACAAAGCGGAAGATATGGACAAGAATCTGATCCATGTCCGCGGCATCGCCGAGTGGATGCAAGTGGCGCAGGCCGACACCGCCTGGTAAAACCCTACGCATGGGGCGGCTAAACCCCGCCTCGTTCAACACCACGGCCGCAGCCAGCAACTGCGGCCGTTTTTTTGTGGCCAGCCCATGCCGCCATCATAGGGGCACAAAAAAGGCCCGAGCGATGTAATCGCTCAGGCCTTTGGATTTGGTAGCGGGGCTAGGATTCGAACCTAGGACCTTCGGGTTATGAGCCCGACGAGCTGCCAGACTGCTCCACCCCGCAATAGGAGAGCGCGCGAGTTTACAGAGGGGTGAGGGTCTTGGCAACCCTTGCGGGAATTATTTCAAAGCCGCATCCAACCAATTGAATTTCCGTATCCGTCCTGCGCTAACCGCGGCGGCGTTTGGCCTTGTCCAGATGGTCTTTGAGGTCGTAGCGGTAAATAAATCCCGGCAAGGCGAACACCAGGAACAGGCACAAGGTCACGGCATAGAATTCCCAGTCCTGAGCATGGCGTTCGCCGAAGCTCTTCTGTTCCAGTCCGAGCGCGATACCCCCGACCAGAAAGTACAACACCAGCCATTCCAGCAGACGCAGCCAGCCGGTCTTATGGCCACCGGGCGACGGAAAGACGAACAACAGCCGCTCGCTCAACCAGGGCAGGTTGGCGGCCAGCATCGCCACCAGCAACAGCACGACAACCGCCAGGCTCAAGGACATCGGCAACAATCTCTACAGGAAAGCTCAGGCGATGGCCGAGGCGCACAAGGCCATCAAGCCACCCGGGAAGATACCCAGCAACAACACAGCCAGCGCATTGATACTCAAGGTGACCTGCAAATCCATCGCACAAGCCAACGGGGCGCTGTCTTCGGGCTTGTCGAAGTACATCACCTTGACCACCCGTAGGTAATAGAACACGCCGATGATGGAGAAGAACACCGCGACCAGCGCCAACCACACCAATTCCACATTGATGGCGGCTTGCAACACCACCAGTTTGGCGTAGAAACCGACCGTCGGCGGCACACCGGCCATAGAGAACATCAGCAACAACATCATGCCCGCGAACCAGGGATTGCGCTCGTTCAGACCTTTGAAGTCGTCGAGATTCTCCGCCTCGAAGCCGGCGCGGCTGAGCAGCACGATCATGCCGAATCCGCCGAGCGCCATGATGACGTAGGTCAGCGTATAGAACATCGCCGCCGAATAGCCCTCGCCGGTGCCGGACAACACGCCGATCAACAGAAAGCCGACATGCGAGATAGTCGAATAGGCGAGCATGCGCTTGAGACTGGTCTGCGCGATGGCGACGATATTACCCAGTGCCAGCGATAGCACCGCCAGAATAATGAGCATGCCGCTCCAATCCGCATGCAGACCGCCCAGCGTTTCGGACAACAGCCGCATGGTCATGGCGAACGCGGCGATCTTCGGCGCGCTGCCGATATACAGCGTCACCGCCGTCGGCGCGCCCTGATACACATCCGGCAGCCACATATGGAACGGCACCGCGCCGAGTTTGAAGGCCAGACCGAGGACGATGAAGCACAGCGCGAAGATGAGTACCACGTCCTGCAATCCCTGCACCGCGATGGCGCTCTCGACCACCGCGATTTCCAGGCTGCCGGTCAGACCGTACAAGATGGAAAGGCCGTACAACAACATGCCGGAGGCCAAGGCGCCGAGCACGAAATACTTCATCGCCGCCTCGGTGGCGCGCGCATCGTCGCGATTGAAGGCGACCAGCGCATACAGCGACAACGACAGCAATTCCAGCCCCAGGTAGATCGTCAGGAAGTTGGCCGCCGACACCATCACCATCATACCGAGCATGCCGAACAGGCCGAGTACATAGTATTCGCCCTTGAACAGATCGCGGTCCTGCAAATAACCGCGCGCATAGACGAACGCGCCGAAGGTCACGATATAGATAAAGGCCTTGAGCAGCGTGGCCATGGGATCGGTCACAAACGTACCGTTCATCACCACCAGGCTTTCACCGCTGCCGACCGCCAGCGTCAGCGCCAACGCGCCCACCAGCGTGACCTGGGCCAGCCAATAGGAAATCACCCGGTTGCGGTCGGCCAGAAACAGATCCAGAACGAGCACGACGCAGGCCATGGAGAGCACCCAGATCTCCGGCAGCAGATACACAAATTCAGTCATCGCGATGTTCATTTATCAGGTATCCCCAAACTCACAACAGCTTCACAGCTTCGATATCGCCACGTGCCGCAGCAGATTGTCGACGCTGGCATGCATGACTTCGAACAACGGAGCCGGATACAAGCCCAGCCACAACACGGCGACGGCCAGACTGGCGAGAATGAAGAATTCGCGCCGATCCAGATCCTGCAACTTGGCGACGTTGTCATTGGCAACCGCGCCGAATATCACGCGCTTGACCAGCCACAGACTGTAGGCCGCGCCGAGAATGAGCGTCGTCGCCGAGAGGAAGGCGAACCAGAAATTAGCCTTGAAGCTCGCCAGAATCACCGTGAACTCGCCGATGAAACCGGACGTGCCCGGCAACCCCGAGTTGGCCATGGCGAACAACACCATGAACGTCGCGAACACCGGCATGGTGTTCACCACG
>JACREG010000101.1 GCA_016218375.1 Gammaproteobacteria bacterium | reverse complement strand
CGAGCAGTTTGCCGTTGTCATCGACCACCGGCGCGGAGATCAAGTCGCGGTCCTGGAATATCTTGGCCACGTCGACGTCGGCGAGGTCGGCGCGGATGCCCTCGATCTCGCGGTCCATCCCCTCGGCCACGGTCATGTCCGGGTCGCTGGTGAGCAGGGTGGTGAGCGGCAGCATGCCCAGGTATTTGTCGTAGCGGTTGACGACGACCAGACTGTCGGTGAGATCCGGAATATCGCCGCGCAGACGCAGGTAGCGCAGCACCACGTCCAGCGACACGTCGGCGCGCACCGTCACCGTGTCGACGTTCATCATGCCGCCGGCGGTGTCTTCCGAATAAGACAGCACCGATTCCAGGCGATGGCGGTTTTGCAGGTCCATGGCGCGCAGGACTTCGTGGATCACCGCGCCGGGCAGGTCGGCCAACAGGTCGGCGAGGTCGTCGGTGTCCAGACTCTCGGTCATGGCCACCAGTTCGCCGGGTTCCATTTCCTTGATGAGGCCGGAACGGACCTCGTCGTTCACATGCAGCAGCACTTCGCCGCGGTCTTCCGGATCGACCAGTTCCCAGAGGATGACGCGCGGGCCTTGCGGCAGCGATTCCAGCAGGTCGCCGATCTCGGCCGGGTGCAGGTTGTGCACCAGCCGTCGCACCTTGCCGGCCGCACCCGAAGCCAACGCCTCGGAGAGCATCTCCAGGCGGTTTTGGGTGCTGGGCTGTTCGGTGCTGATGTCGGCCATGTGCCGTCCTCGGGGTGGCGTTGCAACACGCGACTATAAACGGGCGCAGTGTATCAGGACGGCCGGGGCGGTCGAAAGCGGGGAATGGTTACAACAGCGTGATCAAATCTCCGCGATCTTCGCCAGCAGTGCGCGGATGCGATCGGGTTCGTATTCCAGCAGCAGTTCTTCGGTGAGCGGGCGCAACTGCCGGGTGTCGCTGCCGTTGATGATGCTCTTCACCTCCAGCAGGGTGGTTGGCAGCATACTGAAGTCGCGCAGGCCCAGTCCGAGCAGCAGGCGCGTGTAGAGCGGGTCGCCGGCCATTTCGCCGCACATCGATACCGGGATGCCGGCATTGGCACCGGCCTCGATGACGCGGTAGATCAGCGCCAGCACGGCCGGATGCAGCGGGTCGTAGAGATAATTCACTTCGTCGTCGATGCGGTCGATGGCGAGCGTGTACTGGATCAGGTCGTTGGTGCCGATGGACAGGAAATCCAGGCGCGCGGCGAAGAAATCCGCCGTCAGCGCCGCGGCCGGGACTTCGATCATGCCGCCGATGGGCATGTCGGGATCGTAGGCCAGTCCTTCGCGATCCAGTTCGCGGCGGGTTTCGGCGATGAGCTCCAGCACCTGCATGAGTTCCTGACTGTTGGACAGCATCGGCACCATCAAACGGGTGGGGCCGAGCGCCGAGGCGCGCAGGATGGCGCGCAATTGCGGACGGAACAGATTCAGATTGCGCAGGCACAGGCGCACGGCGCGCAGGCCCAGGGCCGGGTTGGTGGCCAGTCGGCCGCCGGTGTGGCCGCTGTCGACCTGTTTGTCGGCGCCCAGATCGAGGGTGCGGATGGTCAGCGGCAGGCCGTCGAGGGCGCGGACGACTTCCGCATAGCGCTCCAGTTGTTCCGCTTCGCTTGGGGTGTCCTCGCGGTTCATGTACAGGAATTCGGTGCGGTACAGACCGACGCCGTCGGCACCGGCGGCGCGCACATCGTCGACGTCGTCGAGCATTTCGATGTTGGCTTGCAGCTCGATGTGCAGATTGTCGCGCGTGACGGCGGGCGCGCCGCGCAATTTTTGCAGCGCGCGTTGCTGGCGCTGCTCGTCTTCCTGCAGGCCGCGGTAATAATCGAGCGTGCGCGCGTCGGCGCCGGCGATGACCATGCCGCGCTGGCCGTCGACGATGACGAGTTCGTCGTCGCGAAGGAAACGGCGGATATTGCGCACGCCAACCACCGCAGGAATGCGCAGACTGCGCGCGATGATGGCGGTGTGCGAGAGCGGGCCGCCGTATTCGGTGACAAAGGCGGCGACGCCCTGATGCTGCATGAGCACGGCGTCGGCCGGCGTCAGATCGTCCGCCAGCAACACGCTGCCGGCGAGCCGCGCGTCGCCGCCGTCGCCCGCATCGTCGGACTCGTGATGTTGATTGATCAAAATGCGCTGGATACGCATGACGACGTGATCGATATCGTCCTTGCGCATGCGCAGGTAGGCGTCGTCCATGGCCTCGAACACCTGCACCAGCGCGTCGCGTTGCAGCTTGAGCGCCCATTCGGCGTTGCATTGCCGACTGACGATCAGATGCTCGGGCGCGATGGTCAGCGTCGAGTCTTCGAGCATCAGGATGTGCGTGTCGATGAAGTCGACGATGTCGGCGCGGGTGTTGGCCGGGATGCGTCCGCGGATGGCGTTCAACTGACCGCGTGCCACGTCCAGCGCGCGGCGGAACCGGCTAACCTCGTCGTCCAGCAGGTGTAAGGGAATGGCGTATTCCAGCACTTCCAGATTGCCGCGCTGGAGCAAATGGGCCTTGCCGATGGCAATGCCGCGCGAGACGCCGATACCTGTGAGCTGGACAGTCATGGTGGTCTTGCCAACCTCCTGTACTGCGTCTATCGGACGATATCCAATTCGATGTTACGTCCCCTCTCCCGGAGGGAGAGGGGTTGAATTTATTCTGCCTCTTGGAACCGATCCTGGATCAGTGTCTCAATCTGTTGCAAAGCATTTTCTTCGTCCGGGCCGTCGGCGCTGATGGTCAGGGTACTGCCCTTGGAGGCCGCCAGCATCATCACCCCCATGATGCTCTTGCCGTTGACCTTGTGCTGGTTGCGCGCCACTTCGATGTTGCTCTCGAACTGCGAGGCCAGGGTGACGAATTTCGCCGCAGCGCGCGCGTGCAGCCCGAGTTTGTTGACGATAATGATGTCTTTCTGCCGCATCTCAGTTTCCAGGTAAGGGTTGATACAGCACAACGCCGTCGCGCCCGCCGCTTTGCGCCTTGTGGGCCAATTCCTCCAAACTCAGACGCGGGTAATTCAACACGCGGATCAACATCGGCAGATTCACGCCGGAGACGACCTGCACCCGGTAACGGCCCTGCAAGCGGCTGACGATATTGCTCGGCGTGGAGCCGTACATGTCGGTGAGAATCAAGACCCCGCCGCCGCCGTTGAGTTCCTCCACCAGTTCGGTGGCGCGCGCGTACATGGTTTCGGTGTCGCAGTCGAAGGACATCGACAGCGTAGCGGTCGCCAGCGGGCATACGCCGAGCATGCGCGAGGCGGTCTCCAGCAGGTAGTCGCCGAGTTTGCCGTGGCTGACGATCAGCAGGCCGACGCTCATGGCAGTTCCCGATGCCGCACCAGCACCGACGGATAATGCGTTTTGAAGTGGGCGCCCAGCCGCTGCGCCAGATACACAGAGCGATGCTGGCCGCCGGTGCAGCCCAGGGCCACGGTCAGGTAACTGCGGTTTTCGCTTTCGAAGCGCGGAATCCATGTGGCGAGGAAATCGCAGATCTCCGTGTACATCTCGTCGACCAGCGGCTGTTCGTTCAGATAGTCGACGACATCTTGATCGAGTCCGGTCTGCGGACGCAGGCGCGGGTCCCAATGCGGATTCGGCAGGCAGCGCACGTCGAAGACGAAATCGGCATCCTCGGGTACGCCATGCTTGAAGCCGAAGGATTTGAACAGCAGCGACAGCGTGCCGTCGGATTTCGTGCCGACCCGTTCCTGCACCAGGTCGCGCAGTTGATGCACGTTGGTGTGGGTGGTGTCGATGTGCAGCGAGGCGTTGGCCGAAATCGGTTGCAGCAGGGTGCGTTCCTGGCGGATGGCGTCGGCCAGCGAGACGTTGCCCTTGCCGAGCGGATGCTTGCGGCGGGTCTCGCTGAAGCGTTTCAACAGGGTCTCGTCGTCCGCCTGCAAATAGAGAATTTCGGCGTGGATGCCGCGCTCGCGCAGGCGCTTGAGGATCTGTGGGAAGTGTTGCAGGTCGTCGGACAGGCTACGCGCGTCGACGCCCACCGCGACGTTATCCTGGCTGGCCTGCGGATTGTCCAGCAACTGTTGGACGAACGGTTCCAGCAGGCCAATGGGCAGATTGTCGATGCAGTAATAGTCGAGGTCTTCGAGCGTGTGCAGGGCCACGCTCTTGCCGGAACCGGATAAGCCGCTGACGATCACCAGCTTCATTGAATACCGCCTGCTCGGACGAAGTCCTGCGCGGGCTGACTGCCAAGGGGGAGAGCTTTGCTACTCCCCCTTGGCAATCCCCCAACGGTAAGGAAAATGCAGTTGGAATTCATGGCTGGCGACTGAAGTTAGTCATGCATTCTGTTCGATTTGTTTTTGTTGCCGGTCGATGAACACCTGGCTGGCATCATACCCTTTCATGGCCAGAATGTGGGTGCGTGCCGCCGCCTCGACCATCACCGCCAGGTTACGGCCCGGCGCCACCGGCAGGGTGATCTCGGGGATCTCCAGGCCGAGAATCGGCCGGGTGAGGCGGTTGCCGCGCAACCGGTCGATGGCGCGAATCTGTTCCTCGTCCATCTTGTCCAGGTGGATCACCAGACGCAGGTACTTGCTCTGTTTGATGGCGCTGTCGCCGAACATGGCGCGGATGTTGAGCACGCCCAGTCCGCGCACTTCCAGGAAATCGCGCAACAGTTCCGGGCAGGTGCCGCTGAGCAGGTCCGGGGCGACGCGGGAGAATTCCGGGATGTCGTCGGCGATCAACCGGTGACCGCGGCTGACCAGCTCCAGTGCCAGTTCGCTTTTGCCGACGCTAGGGTCGCCGGTGATGAGCACGCCGATGCCCATCACCTCCATGAACACACCGTGCAGGGTGATGCGCTGGGCGAACAGACTGCCGTAATAGTGTTGCAGGTGATTGATGATCTCCTGGCCGGACAGCGGCGAGGCGAGCACCGGCAGCGGCGTGGCGTCCGCGCGCTGGCGGATGTCGTCCGGCAAGGGTTGGTTGTCGCACAGGACGATCAGGTCAGCATAGTCGCCGAACAATTGCTTGATGGCATCCTTGCGCGAGTTGGTGCGCAGGCCGTTCAGATAGGTGAGTTCGATCTGGCCGATGAGCTGAATGCGATGCGGATGGATGAAGTTCAAATGGCCGATCAGCGAAATATCGGTGAGTTCGTCGCCCGGCTGATAACGGATGGTGCGGCGTCGGCCGCCTTGTCCGGCCATCCAGCTCAGCCCGAGCCGGGTATGCAGACTATCGAACAGCGATGCGGCGGTCAGCGGCTCGGTCATGCGGTGGCGCGTCGGGGTTCCCAGTGATGCAGCAGGGCATAGAGTTCGCGGTCGTCGCGCGCGGCACGGAGCCGTTGGGCGAAGAGCGTATCGCTGAACATCTGTGCCAGTTGCGCCAGCCATTGCAGGTGCGCGTCGGGGGCTTCCTCCGGCACCAGCAGGGCGAACATCAGGTCGACGGGGCGGTTGTCCAGCGCCGCGAAATCGATAGCGGTTTGCAAGCGGATGCAGGCACCGATCGCGTCCCGCAGGCCGGGCAGACGGCCGTGCGGGATGGCGATGCCGCGTCCCAGCCCGGTACTGCCGGAGCGCTCGCGGTCGATGAGACTGTCGAGCACGACAGTCGCCGCGAGGTCGGGCACGCCCTGGGTCAACAGTCGACTGATGTGTTCCAACGCCTGCGGCTTGCCGCTCGCCGCCAGGCCGCAGACGACCCGTTCCGGGATGATGAGGCTGGCGATGGGCATCATGGTTTGCGTTGCGACCGAGCGGGCGGCGTGCGGTCGATCAGGCCTCGCGGTTTTTGATCGAGCCTTCGCTGCGATGATGGTCGGTGACTTTTTCCTTGTGCTTTTTCACTTGGCGATCGAGCTTGTCGGCCAGCGCGTCGATGGCCGCGTACATGTCTTCGTCGATGGAGTCGGCGTGCAGGTTGTTGCCGGACAGGTGCAGGGTCGCCTCGGCTTTCTGCCGCAGCTTCTCCACGCTCAGCACCACATGAAGGTCGGTCACGTTGTCGAAATGCCGTTCCAGACGCTCCATCTTCGAAGTCACGTACTGGCGCAGTGCGTCGGTGATTTCGACATGGTGACCGGTGAGGATGATCTGCATGGTGCTACTCCTTCAAGAAAGCCTGCTTAGACGAGGCGTTTACGTTCACTGGATGGGGGGATGGCGAGCGCCTCGCGGTATTTGGCGATGGTGCGGCGCGCGACATTGATGCCTTCTTTTTCCAGCAAGTCGGCGATCTTGCTGTCGCTGAGCGGTTTGTTTGGCGGCTCTTCGGAAACCAGTTTTTTAATCATGGCTCGGATCGCGGTGGCCGAACATTCGCCGCCGTCGGCGGTGCCGACGTGGCTGGAGAAGAAATACTTGAATTCGTAGATGCCGCGCGGCGTGTGCATGTATTTCTGGGTGGTGACGCGCGAGATGGTGGATT
>JACREG010000100.1 GCA_016218375.1 Gammaproteobacteria bacterium | reverse complement strand
TGCGCGGCGCGATCAAGGAAGAAGCGCAGCAACAGCGGGATGTCCTCGCGCCGTTCGCGCAGCGGCGGAATGTGAATGCGGATGACGTTGAGGCGATGATAGAGGTCTTCGCGGAAACGTCCGTCCTTCACCAGTTGTTCCAGGTTCTGATGCGTGGCGGCGATGATGCGCACGTCGACCTTGATCGGCGTGTGACCGCCGACGCGGTAAAACTCGCCGTCGGCCAGCACACGCAGCAGACGCGTTTGCAGTTCGGCCGGCATGTCGCCGATTTCGTCGAGAAACAAACTGCCGGCGTCGGCCTGTTCGAAGCGGCCGATGCGCCGGTTCTGCGCGCCGGTGAATGCGCCGCGTTCGTGGCCGAACAATTCCGACTCCAGCAGATCGCGCGGTATCGCCGCCATGTTCAGCGCGATGAACGGTGCGTCCTTGCGCGGGCTGTGGCGGTGCAGGGCGCGCGCGACCAGCTCCTTGCCGGTGCCGGATTCGCCGTTGATGAGCACGGTGATGTTGGAACGACTCAGGCGGCCGATGGCGCGAAACACTTCCTGCATCGCCGGCGCTTCGCCGATGATTTCCGGCGTTTGCATGAGCGCGGTCTGGCTGCTGTCGGAGACCTGCCTGCGTCGGTGTTCGACGGCGCGCTGCACCAAGGCCACGGCTTCGTCGACGTCGAAGGGCTTGGGTAGGTATTCGAACGCGCCGCCCTGATAGGCGGCCACGGCACTGTCGAGATCGGAATGCGCGGTCATGATGATGACCGGCAGATCGGGATAGCGCGCGTGGATATCGCTCAACAGTTCGAGGCCGTTGATGCCGGGCATGCGGATGTCGGTGATGAGCGCGTCGGGGCGCGCGCGTTCCAACGCATCCAACACGCCGGTCGCGCCGGAGAAACTCGACACTTCCATGTCGGCCTGCTTCAGTGCCTTTTCCAGCACCCAGCGAATGGAGCGATCGTCATCGATCACCCAGATCTTATCGCCCTTGGTCATGTTGGCTCCAGTGGTAACAGTATGGTGAATTCGGTGTGGCCCGGCCGGCTGCTGCATTCGATGATGCCGCCGTGCACGTTGACCAGCGATTGCGCGATGGACAGACCCAGACCGGTGCCTTCGGCACGCCCGGTCACCATCGGATAGAAAATGGTTTCCAGCATGTCGGCCGGAATGCCCGGGCCGTTGTCGATCACGTCGACGCGCACTACCAGCTTGTGGCGCTTCTGACCGATGGTGAACTGCCGTTGCGTGCGGGTGCGCAGGATGATCTGGCCTGTGCCGTGCAATGCCTGCGCGGCGTTGCGCACGATATTGAGCAACGCCTGGATCAGTTGTTCCGGATCGGCGCGGAAATCCGGGATGCTGGGATCGTAGTCGCGGATCAGCGCCAAGTCGGCATGTTCTTCGGCGGCCACCAGATTGCGCACATGCTCGACGATCTGATGGATATTGCAGGGGCGCATCTGCGGCAGTTGGTTCGGCCCGAGCATACGGTTGACCAACCCGCGCAGACGATCCGCCTCGCCGATGATGATGCGCGTGTATTCTTTCAAATCTTCGTTATCCAGCTCGCGTTCCAGCAGTTGCGCCGCGCCGCGCAGGCCGCCGAGCGGATTCTTGATTTCGTGCGCCAGACCGCGCACCAATTGGCGGGCGACTTGGTGCTGCTCCAGCAGATTTTCCTCGCGGGCGATGCGCAGGTGCCGGTCCAGTTGGGTCAGCTCGACCAGGATTTCGGTGCCGCCGGCCTGATCGATCGGGGTCACGATGCAGTCGACGGTGATGTCGTGGCCGCCCGGCAGGCGCAGATGCAGCTCGTGTTCGGTATAGGGCTGGTTGCTGTCGACGGCGTAGCGCAGGCGCTCGGCCAAGGTGGTCGCCCCCGGCAATAGATCCTGCACGCCCTGGCCGCTGGCCTGGCGCAGACTCACTGCCAACAGCGTTTCGCCCGCCGGGTTCAGATAACTCAGTTGCAGGGCATGGTCGAACACCAGGACGGCCGTGCTCAGGCCCTCCAGGATGCGGCTATCCCAGCTTCCCAATTTCATCTGTAGTGCATCCATGTTGGGTTCATAGCAAGAAGCAAACCAGGGTGGAGCAGCGCCGAATTATGCCCGCACACGTTTGGGCGTGCCGATCAAAATCTGGTTAAAACAATAGGATATGAAATGCTCCGTGATTAGGCGGGCAAGGCCATATCCGACGCCGCTGCCCCACTATCGGACAGCATACGCCCCATTATAGTGCGCCGAAGGCGTTACTTTGGTTTGGGCTTGGGGGTGGGTTGCGCCCGATTGGGCGCCAAGCTGGACTGGCGGTGCACATGCACCGTGATGGTCTCGCTGCCCATCAGGACATCGCCGCGGGCATCGATAATCTGGCCTTGGAGGCTATGGCTGCCGCGGTCGACGTTTTCCAGGATCACGGCGGTGGCCTGCGTCGGCGGCTGGGGTTGACCGTCCAGCAACACGACCAGCTTGTGGCCGCGCCCGGTTTTGAGTGCCGGTTCGATGGAAAAATTCACGGCGACCGTGCCGGTATTGTCCCAGATATTTTCCTCGGCCGCCGGAGTCGCCAGCGTGAACGCGGTGTATTCCGCCGGTGCCGGCGGTGCCTCGGTACGCGGTGTGATGGGGGGTAATTGCGCAGGTGTATAGGTTTGCGGCGGCGGGACATGCACCTCTTCCGCGCCGTCTTGCGGCACGTCGCTGAAGTGCACGGTGCCGTCGGCGTCGACCCATTTATAGACGCCGGCCGAAACCAGCGCGGGCAGCAAACCAAACATCGCGAGCGGAAGAATTCTGCGCATGCGGCAAACATAAGCCCCGACTGGCGCATATGCAACCATGCGTCCGTGCTTTGCCGCCGCCGATCACATTCCCCAAAACACAACGCCCCCGGATGGGGGCGTTGCACATTACAAACAACCTGAAAAATTACAGGCTGTAGTACATGTCGAACTCGACCGGATGCGTGGTCATGCGCAGGCGCGTGACTTCGTGCATCTTCAGTTCGATGTAGCTGTCGATTACATCGTCGGTGAACACGCCGCCGGCCTTGAGGAACTTGCGATCCTTGTCCAGGGCTTCCAGGGCCTGATCCAACGCATGGCAGACCTGCGGGATTTTCTTCTCTTCTTCCGGCGGCAGATCGTACAGATCCTTGTCCATGG
The DNA here is from genome assembly GCA_016218375.1 of Gammaproteobacteria bacterium. Taxonomy (GTDB): domain Bacteria; phylum Pseudomonadota; class Gammaproteobacteria; order Thiohalobacterales; family Thiohalobacteraceae; genus JAHJQQ01. The sequence continues at coordinate 33,700 of JACREG010000100.1, read as the reverse complement.
CCTCGCCCGGATGGATCTTGTTCTGGATGCCGTCCAGACCGGCCATCATCATGGCGGAGAAGGCCAGATAGGGATTGGCGCTCGAATCCGGGAAACGCACTTCGATGCGGCGGCCCTTCGGATTGGCGACATACGGAATACGAATGGACGCGGAACGGTTACGCGCCGAGTAAGCTAACATGACCGGCGCCTCGAAACCCGGAACCAGACGCTTGTAGGAGTTGGTGCCGGGATTGGTGAAGGCGTTCAGTGCACGCGCGTGCTTGATAATGCCGCCGATGTAAAACAGCGCGATGTCGGACAGACCGCCGTACTTGGTACCGGAGAACAGATTCTTGCCGGCCTTGCCCAAGGACTGATGCACATGCATGCCGCTGCCGTTGTCGCCGACGATCGGCTTGGGCATGAAGGTCACGGTCTTGCCGTACGCATGGGCAACGTTCTGGATCACGTATTTCAGGATCTGCACTTCGTCGGCCTTCTTCACCAACGTGCCGAAACCCACGCCGATTTCGCACTGACCGGCGGTGGCCACTTCGTGGTGATGCACTTCGACGACCAGACCCATCTCTTCCAGGGCCAGGCACATGGCACCACGCAGATCGTGCAGCGAATCGACCGGCGGAACCGGGAAGTAACCGCCTTTGACGGTCGGGCGATGGCCCATGTTGCCGTCTTCATAGACACGCTCGGTGTTCCAGGAGGCTTCGCTGGAATCGACCTTGCAGAACGAGCCGCTGATGCCGGAGCCCCAACGCACGTCGTCGAAGACAAAGAATTCGTTTTCCGGGCCGAAGTAGGCGGTATCGGCGATGCCGGTGGACTTCAGGTAGGCCTCGGCGCGCATGGCCAGCGAACGCGGGTCGCGCTCATAGCCTTTCATGGTGTTGGGTTCGAGGATGTTGCAGCGCACGATCAGGGTCGGCTCGTCGGAGAAGGGGTCCATGATAGCGGTATCGGTATCCGGCATCAGCACCATGTCGGATTCGTTGATGCCTTTCCAGCCGGCGATACTGGAGCCGTCGAACATCTTGCCGTCCTTGAAGAAGCCGGCATCGATCTGGCTGGACGGCACGGTAACGTGCTGTTCCTTGCCCTTGGTGTCCGTGAAGCGAAGGTCAACGAATTTGACCGCGTTGTCCTTCATCGTTTTTTGTACCTTGGCTGCTGTCATGATCTCTCTCCGCAAGAGTAAGTTTTTAACAAGCTGCGTCTGAGCATCCGTTTCCAGCGGATCACATCGAGCAGCGAAAAAATTCGTGTCCACTTTGGAGCACGAAATATGCCACAGAAAAATCTACATATTAATCAGTTAATTCGTCTATTGCCCATTTTTACGCCCCGATCCGGCGCATTATTAAAGTGCGCCACACGACCTCAAGGCACCGCTATGGTGCATTAGCGATAGCGCAACTTCACGTCGCCGATCGCCGTCACCGTGCCGGCCCGTCGCTGGAATTCATGCGCCAGCGCCGCGGCCGCGGCCCGGTCGGGCGCCCATTCTAGTGGCAGAACCAGCTCCAGGTGAATCTTCCCGTCCAAATAATGCAGGGTGATCCCCTCGATGGCCTCGGCCGCCGGGAATTCCGCCCAGTGGACCCGCAGGCTCGCCAGCACGTCTTCGCGCAACGGCAGGTGATCGCAGGGCGAACAGGTCTCGTCGTCCTCGGGGTCGATATGCACGGTGACATCCGCCACCTCCTCGATCTCGGCGATCAGCTCGCCGCGGACCTTTTCGCCGATGCGGTGACCTTCGGATACGCTCAGCGTCGGATCGACCTGGATATGCACATCGACCAGCGCGTCGCCGCCGCTTTTGCGGGTGCGCAGCATGTGCACGCGCTGCACGCCGCCGACCCGCTGGATCTGGCCGCGGATGCGCTCGACCTGCTCGGCATCCAGCGCAGTATCGATCAGTTCGCGTACGCTCTGCCAGATCAATTCCCCGCTGATTTTGATAATCATCAAAGCCACGCCGACCGCGGCCAGCGCATCGAGATAGGGCAATCCGGCCAAGGTGCCGGTCACGCCGACCACCACGATCACCGAGGAGATGGCATCGCTGCGATGATCCCAGGCGTTGCCGCGCAACAGATTGGAGCGCAACCGGCGCGCCGCCCGGATGGTGTAACGGTACAGGGCTTCCTTGGCCACGACCGAGATAGCCGCGACCACCAAGGCGATAACTTCGGGTTGCAGCAGGCGTTCGGGATTGAACAAGCGTTTGCCCGCATCGTAGGCAATGCCCAGCGCAAAGGCACCGAGAATGGCGCCCTGCACGATGCCGAAGACCGTTTCGATGCGCCCGTGACCGTAGGGGTGATCCTCATCGGCATCGCGGGTGGCATGCTTGGCGGCAAACAGCAGCAGGAAATCGCTGGCCAAGTCGGACAGCGAATGCAGGCCGTCGGCGATCAGCGCCTGGGAATGCGCCAGATAACCGAAGACCAATTTGAGTGTCGCCAGCAGCGCATTGATCCACGCGCCGATTAGGGTGACGCGGCGGATCTCGCTGTAGCGCCGTGCGCCCGCGCTGGCGTTGGTGATCGTCGCGGCGGCGTTCGATATTGCCATGCCTCAATCTTCCCCGGCGACAACTTGCACGGTGATGACGATTTCGCGGCCCTGTTGCACGATATCGCCTACGCCATGTCCATTGATGCGACACCAGGTTGGAATGTCGTGCAGCGCGCCCGGATCGGTGCAATGCACATGCAAACGATCGCCGGGCTGTAATTTCTTTACGGCATCCTGGGTGCGGATCACCGGCAGCGGACACAGCAGATTGCGCGCGTCGAGTTCGTGTTCGCTCATAGATACCACGCCTGCGGCACGTCATCGGCTGATAACGGTGCGACATCCATAACGCGGGTTTCGCCGTGTAGATCGGTGATAACGACCTGCACGCGCTCGGCATCGCGGCCCTTGCCGAAGCGGCACACCAGCCGTGCGGCGAGTTCCAGATCGCTGTCGTCCACGTGGCCGTCGATCAAAGCCAGCGGTCCTTCCAGACTCAGGGCGCGCAGATGCACAAACTGTTTGCGATAACCTTCCAGAAAATTATTCTCGCCTTCTTCGCGGCCGATAATCATTTTGAAGTGCGGGCGCGGGCGCAAATGCCGGCCGACCTTGAGCAACATGATGTCGTCGAGTTCGTAACGGCGCTCGCCGCGTCCCTGCCAGAAATCGGCGAGCTTGTGCGCATATTGTTCGTCGGTGAGGAAACAGCAGCCGCCGGCCGGTTGCGCCCATTCCGTGAAGCCGTATTGCTTAGCCAGTGCCATCTGCGGTTTGCGCGAGCGGCCGCTGAAACCGTACATACGCTCGCGGTCGATCCAGCCTTCGCGTTCGGGCAGCGTCGCGGGGAGATTCTGCGCACACAAGGGTCGCACCAGACGATCCTCGGCGCCGGACTCGCGCGCCACCACCGGCATGGTGTCCTTGCGCTGCGACATCGGCCGCTGGCCGACCACTTCGCCGGTGATGATGAAATCGAAACCGTGCGCGTCGATCCATTCCAGCGCCTTGTGCACCATGAAGATCTTGCAGTCGAGACAGGGATTGAGATTGGCGCCGTAGCCGTGCTTTGGGTTGAGCACGACATCTTTGTATTCTTCGATGACGTCGACGATGTGCAGTTTGATGCCGAGCTGTTCGGCGACCCACAGCGCGTTGTTGCGTTTGGGCTTGGCGGCATCCTGGCGACGGATGGCGTGGGTGTGTCCCTCTACGCAGAAGCCGGTGAAGAAATTGATGCCCTCGACGCGGATGCCCTGCTCCAGCATCGCCTTGGCCGCGAGCATGGAGTCCAGGCCGCCGGAGATCAGCGCCACCGCTTTGCGTTGTTCGGCCATGCCACCCACCTGAGAGAAAGGGCGGCTATTCTAGCCCAAATAGCCGGGCACGGCAGCGCGGCGGAAAACCCGTGGGATCGGTGGGTTTAGTGCGGTTTTTGCGGGTCCGTCGTGACCACGACCGGAGTGGCATCGGTGCAGGCACGCAACTGCTGGCGGGCACCTTGGCTGCCGGTCTCGGCCCAGAGTTCGAGGCTCTGCAACGGCGCCAGTGCCGGCGCGCCGCTCAACGCGCGCATCGCCTGCAACACATCCATCAGCACCACAAAGCCCTGGCAGAGTTGTTGGTACATCTCCGCGCCGGCGTGGCGCAGACGCTCGGCAAGCTGACCATAGGCGCCCCGGCCCAGTTCGACATAGTAGGAAACCCGCACCAGACGGCGTTCGGCATGTTGCGGGTACAGGCCCGAGAACAGCAGGCACTGATCGCCGACATCGCGCAGTTGCGCCGCCCGCAGTTGTCCGCTGGCGGCGCTGCCGCGCAGATAATCGAGGGCCAGGGTCCGGCCGGCGAGATCGGGACGGGCGACGAAGCGCATCAGCAGAAACACCAGATAACTCTCCAGCGTTTCGTCCAGACGGCGCGCGGATGCCGCCTCGGCCGCGCTGACCAAGGCATGCCACTGGGCGGTGGACGTCGGTTCCAGGATCAATTGCGCCATGGGAATTCCTCCTGCCGGTACAACGCATAGCGGCCCCGCCGCGGAACACCTTGACTTGAAGTCATGCAGATTCCACACCAGCCTCTGGAAGAGACTGCCAGGATTGACGTCCGCACCCATTCCGACCATACAGCCCCTGGTCGGCGCGGCGATTGCTGCTACAATCACCGGCCATCGGCCGTCGGGAGCGACGACCGCAACAACGCATCGCCAATAACATCACGTGGAGGAGTACGGCATGAAAAGCAAACTCGCGATTGCACTGGGTACCGCCTTGCTGTGGAGCACCGCCAGCCAGGCGGAAATCTTCGTCGGTGCCGGCATCGGCAAGTCCGACATCGACGACTCGGCCCATGCCGTCAGTCTCGACGAGACCGACAGCGCCTGGAAGCTCTATGGCGGCATGATGGTCACCGACAACTTCGGCTTCGAGGCCGGTTGGGCCGATCTGGGCGATGCCAGCTCGGGCGCAGTCGACACCGAAACCGAGGCCTTCTATGCCGCCGGTGTCGCCGCCTTCCCGATCGTCGAGACATTCTCCGTCTACGGCAAAGTCGGTTTCGCCTTCTGGGACCAGGACATCAACACGGTCGGCTATGACGGCTCGGACATCATGTATGGCGTCGGCGCCAAGTACATCTTCGCCGACCAGTTCCATGCCCGCCTCGAATGGGAACAGTTCAACGCCGATCTGGAAACCAGCATGATCTCGGTAGGTCTCGGCCTGCAGTTCTGATGGTTGTATACGGGGACGGAATTGAATTCCGTCCCCGTCCTACTTATTCAGCGGCGACAACGCCCGCTTACCTCCCGCCCATCGACCCGCTATACTGCCCGCTCCTTTAGCTTAAGCAGTTGATTCATGTCGATGTCCGCGCAAACTCCGGTCGCCGCCAGCGCGCGCGACGTCAGCACCTTTCAAGGCTTGATCCTGGCCTTGCAGGAATACTGGGCCGCACAAGGCTGCGTCATCCTGCAACCGTTTGATCTGGAAGTCGGCGCCGGTACGTTTCACCCGGCGACCTTTCTCCGTTCCATCGGTCCCGAGCCCTGGCGCACCGCGTATGTACAACCGTCGCGCCGCCCCACCGATGGCCGCTATGGCGAGAACCCGAATCGCCTACAGCATTACTACCAGTTTCAGGTGATCCTGAAACCTTCGCCGCTCGACATTCAGGAACTCTATCTCGGTTCGCTGCGCCAACTCGGCATCGACACGTTGGTGCACGATATCCGTTTCGTCGAAGACAATTGGGAATCGCCGACGCTCGGCGCCTGGGGACTCGGCTGGGAGATCTGGCTGAACGGCATGGAAGTCACCCAGTTCACCTATTTCCAACAAGTCGGCGGCCTCGACTGCCGGCCCGTCACCGGCGAAATCACCTACGGTCTGGAACGCATCGCCATGTATCTGCAAGGCGTGGAGAGCGTGTTCGATCTGGTGTGGACACGCGGCCCGCAGGGCAACATCACGTATGGCGACGTGTTCCATCAGAACGAAGTCGAGATGTCGGCCTACAACTTCGAACATGCGCCGGTCGACGATCTGTTTCATTGGTTCGACGTCTGCGAGCGCGAGAGTCAGAAGCTCATCGAGGCCGGCCTGCCGTTGCCCGCCTATGAAATGGTGTTGAAGGCCTCGCACACCTTCAATCTGCTGGACGCGCGCAGCGCGATCTCGGTCACTGAGCGGCAACGTTTCATTCTGCGTGTGCGCACACTGGCACGCGCCTGCGCCCAGGCCTATTACAACGCCCGCGAGGCGCTCGGCTTCCCGATGTGCAAACAGGGGGGCGCGGCATGACAAATTCGTCGGGAACGAATTTGGACAGCCGCAAGGCTGGCCCCGCAGGGGCGGACGCCAGGGAGGGAGTCCGCAACGAGGCCCGCGACCTGCTGATCGAAATCGGCACCGAGGAATTGCCGCCGAAGGCGCTGCTGCGTCTGAGCCAGGCCTTCACTGACGGCGTGCGCAAAGGCTTGGAACAGGCCGGACTCGCCTTCGGCAGCGTGCACAGTTACGCCGCGCCGCGCCGCTTGGCGATCTGGATCGAACAACTTGCGACGTCACAGGCCGACCGCGAACAAATCCGCCGCGGCCCGGCCTTGACCACGGCGTTCGACGGCGAGGGCAATCCCACCCCGGGCGCGCAAGGCTTCGCGCGTTCCTGCGGCGTCGCCATGGAACAGTTGGAACAGCTCGAAACCGACAAGGGCGCCTGGCTGATCTATCGTGTCATGGAGCGCGGCCGTGCCACCGCGGAATTGATGCCGGACATCGTCACGCACGCACTCAATCAACTGCCCATCCCGAAGCGCATGCGTTGGGGCGCGGGCACGGCGGAGTTCGTGCGTCCGGTGCATTGGATCGTGCTGCTGTTCGGCGACAGCGTCATCGACGCCGAGATTCTCAGCGTGAAGAGCGGTCGCGAGACCCGCGGCCACCGCTTCCATCATCCGCAAACCATTTATATTGGCGAGCCCGCCGCGTATGCCCCGCTGCTGGAAACCGAAGGTCGCGTCATGGCCGATTTCGCTGCGCGCCGCGAGGCGATTCGCGGTCAAGTCATCGAGGCCGGTGTCGCCGCCGGCGGCCGCGTGTTGATCGACGACGATCTGCTCGACGAGGTCACCGCGCTGGTCGAATGGCCGGTCGCCGTGGTCGGCGATTTCGAGACGCGCTTTCTCGATGTGCCGTCCGAGGCATTGGTCTCGACCATGCAGGACAATCAAAAATATTTTCCGGTGGTCGACAGCGCCGGCAAGTTGCTGCCGCACTTCATCACTATTTCCAATATCGTCAGCCGCGATCCCGCGCAGGTGAAGGCCGGCAACGAGCGCGTGGTGCGTCCGCGCCTGAGCGATGCCGCGTTCTTCTGGAACCAGGATCGCAAGCAACGCTTGGAAAGCCGCATCGACAAACTCGGCACGATGGTGTTCCAGACCAAGCTCGGTACGTTGCTGGATAAACAGAAGCGCGTCGCGCAACTCGCGGGGCACATTGCCGCCGCCATCGGCGCCGATAAGCAACTCGCCGAACGTGCGGCCATGCTGGCGAAATGCGATCTGCTCGCGCACATGGTGTTCGAGTTCCCCGAGCTGCAAGGTGTGATGGGCCGCTACTACGCGCAGCACGACGGTGAACCGGCCGAGGTCGCGCAGGCCTTGGACGAACAGTATTGGCCGCGCTTCGCCGGCGATGCGTTGCCCGCGTCCGCCACCGGCCAGGCCTTGGCGATCGCCGATCGGCTGGATACGCTGGTCGGCATCTTCGCCATCGGTCAACCGCCCACCGGCGACAAAGATCCGTTTGCGCTGCGGCGCGCGGCACTCGGCGTCTTGCGCATTCTCATCGAAGCCAAGCGTGACCTCGATCTCGCGGAACTGCTCGCAACCGCCGCGGCCGGTTTCCCGTCGGCGCTCAAAGCGGCCGCGGCGGTCGACGGCGTGTTCGATTTCATGATGGAACGCCTGCGCGCGTATTACACCGATGCCGGCATCGCGCCGGATGTGTTCGATGCCGTGCGTGCGCAGCGCCCCACGCGGCCGCTGGATTTCCACGCGCGTCTGCACGCGGTCACGGAATTCCGCGCGCTGCCGGAAGCGGAAAGCCTCGCCGCCGCCAACAAACGCATCGGCAATATCCTGCGCAAGACCGAGGAGGCGATTCCTTCCACGGTCGATGCCGCGCGGCTCATCGATACGGCGGAGCTGGATCTGGCCAAGGCGCTGAGCGAATTGCGCGATGGCGTGAGTGCGCAGTTCGATCACGGCGATTACACCGAAGGTCTGCGTCGGCTCGCCGCGTTGCGCGAACCGGTCGATCGTTTCTTCGATAACGTCATGGTGATGGCCGAAGACACGGCGCTGCGTGGCAATCGCCTCGCGCTGTTGCAGCAGTTGCAGGGGCTGTTCCTGCGCGTCGCCGATCTCTCCCGTTTACAGAGTTGAATACGATGACCGAGCGCGATTCCTATCAGGCGATGCTGGCGGCCGTGCAGGCCTTCCACGATAAGCACGATTTCAAGAACACCGGCGGCGAGGAGCTGACTTACCGCGTCGCACTGATGGCCGAGGAACTCGGCGAGATTTCTTCGTGCGTGACCAAGGGCAAGGACAAAACCAAGCTCGCCGAGGAATGCGCCGATCTGTTCATCCTGCTGATCGGCACGGCCATCGCCCAGGATTTCGATCTCAAGCAGGTGTTCTGGGAGAAGATGGATAAACTCATGCAACGCGAGTCGCGCATGGTCAACGGCCGCATCCGCGTGTCCGAATTCCGCGACATGGATTGAGCGCCCAATGCGACTCGTGATCCTCGACCGCGACGGTGTCATTAACGAAGACTCCGACGCATATATCAAATCGCCGGGGGAATGGCAGCCCATTCCCGGCAGCCTCGAAGCCATCGCGCGATTGAACCGTGCCGATTACCGCGTCGTGGTCGCGACCAATCAATCCGGCGTGGCGCGCGGCCTGTTTACTCTGGACACCTTGAACCGCATCCACGAAAAGATGCATCGGGCACTCGCGGAACTCGGCGGCAATGTCGACGCCATTTTCTTTTGCCCGCATGCGCCCGACGATCACTGCGATTGCCGCAAACCTAAACCGGGTTTGTTCCAAGAGATCGAACAGCGCTTGGGCATCTCCTTGGACAATGTTCCTGTCATCGGCGATTCGCTGCGCGATCTGCAGGCGGCGCAGGCGGTCGGTGCGCAACCGTGGTTGGTTTTGACCGGGAAAGGTGCGCTCACCCATGCCAAGTTGGACGACACCCTTGATATCCCCGTGTACGAGAATCTGGCGGCGGCCGTCGATGCCTTGCTGGAAGACGAAGACGCGCGATGAATAAGGCGCTTGTTACCGCGGTAAGACTGGTTCGATCCAGTGTGTTCTCGGTGGTCTTCGTTACGACCATTCCGCTGTTTGCGCTGTTGACGCTGCTGTGCTTTCCCTTTCCGTTCAAAGTCCGTTATGCCGTCGCGTCGCGCTGGGCACTCCTCAACTTGTGGTGGCTCAAACGCAGTTGCGGATTGGGTTATCGGGTCAGCGGCGCGGAACATATTCCGCGCGAAACGGCCATCATCTTCAGCAAGCATCAATCGACCTGGGAAACTCTGGCGTTGCAGGCGATCTTTCCGCCGCAAGTCTGGGTGATGAAACGCGAGTTGTTGAGGATACCGTTCTTCGGCTGGGCCTTGGCGATGCTCGGCTCCATCGCCATCGATCGTAAGGCGGGCCGCAAAGCCATCGATCAATTGATAACGCAAGGCCGGCAGCGTCTGGACGATGGGCGTTGGGTGGTGGTCTTTCCGGAGGGCACGCGCATCGCGCCCGGTCAAAGAGGTCGCTATCGTATTGGCGGCGCGGTGCTTGCCGAACACAGCGGCCATCCGATCGTACCAGTCGCGCACAATGCCGGCGAATTCTGGCCGCGCAAGGGTTTCATCAAGCGGCCCGGCGAGATTCAAGTCGTGATCGGGCCGCCCATCCAGAGCCAGGGACGCGCGGCCGCGGAGATCCTCAAAGAAGCCGAAACGTGGATCGAAGACACCATGGCGCGGATTTCAAATCCGCCCCGCTAGCGCGCGTCACACATCCAGGTTCGCCACGGCCAGTGCATTGGTCTCGATGAAATCGCGCCGCGGTTCGACTTGATCGCCCATGAGCGTGGTGAAGATTTGGTCGGCCGCGACGGCGTCTTCGATCTGCACGCGCAGCAGGCGTCGCGTCTCGGCGTTCATGGTGGTTTCCCACAACTGCTCGGGATTCATTTCGCCCAAGCCTTTATAACGCTGGATATGTTGTCCGCGGCGCGCCTGTTCGAGCAGCCATTCGATGGCCTGTTTGAAGCTGACGATGTCCTGCTTGCGTTCGCCGCGCATGACGTAGGCACCGGAGCTCAACAATCCATCCAATTGCCGGCCGAATTCGGCCATGCGCTGATATTCGCCGGAGGCGAAAAAATCGCTCGACAGCCGTTGCTCCGCGGCGATGATGCCGTGGGTACGCTTCACCACATTGGCCATGAAACCTTCCGGTTCGGTTTGCACCGCCACCAAGATCTCGAATTTCTGGCCGGCTGGCAGCGCGGCATTGGCGCGCTGTTCCAATTCACCGAACCAATCCACCACCTGAGCCGCGTCATGCAGCATTCGCGCATCCAAGGTCGGCATATAAACCAGCTTTTCCAGGATGATCGGGTCGTAGCGCCGGCTGAGGCGTTTGATGCCGGCCATCACCGCCATATAGCGTTCGGCAAGTTGTTCCAGCGCGGAACCGGTGATCGCGGGGGCATCGGCATTCACATGTAGCCGCGCGTCTTCCAAGGCGCTATTTAGAAGGTGCGCATTCAGCGCGACATCGTCCTTAACATATTGTTCTTGCTTACCTTTTTTGACTTTATAGAGCGGCGGCTGGGCAATGTAGATATACCCTCGCTCGATCAGCTCGGGCATCTGCCGGTAGAAGAAAGTCAGTAGCAGCGTACGAATGTGCGAGCCGTCCACGTCCGCGTCGGTCATGATGATGATGCGGTGATAACGCAGTTTGTCGGCGTTGAACTCCTCGCGGCCGATGCCACAACCAAGCGCGGTAATGAGCGTACCCACTTCGGCGGAAGACAGCATTTTGTCGAAGCGCGCCTTTTCCACGTTCAGGATCTTGCCCTTGAGGGGGAGAATGGCCTGCGTGCGGCGGTCGCGGCCCTGCTTGGCCGAGCCGCCGGCGGAATCGCCCTCGACAAGGAACAGTTCGGATAGCGCTGGATCGCGCTCCTGACAATCGGCTAATTTTCCAGGTAACCCGGCGATATCCAACGCGCCTTTGCGGCGGGTCATTTCGCGGGCCTTGCGAGCCGCCTCGCGAGCACGCGCCGCATCCACGATCTTAGCGGTGATGTTTCTGGCCTCGACGGGATTTTCCAGCAGGAATCCTTGGAGCTTATCCGCCACGGTGGATTCGACCGCGCCCTTGACCTCGGAAGACACCAGTTTGTCCTTGGTCTGCGATGAAAATTTTGGGTCGGACACCTTGACCGACAACACCGCCATCAGGCCTTCGCGGGCATCGTCACCGGTGGGCGCCACCTTGCTCTTCTTGATGATACCCTCGTTTTCCATGTACTGGTTCAGCGTGCGGGTAAGCGCAGCCCGAAAACCAGCCAAGTGTGTACCGCCGTCTCGTTGCGGTATGTTATTGGTAAAACAGAAGATATTTTCCTGATAGGAGTCGTTCCACTGGAACGCCACCTCCACGCCAATGCCGTCACGATCGGTATTGAAATAAAACACCGTCGGGTGAAGTGGGGTCTTGTTGCGATTCAGGTGTTCGACGAAGGCGCGGATGCCGCCCTGGTATTCGAAGTGGTCCGATTTGTCCGTGCGCTCATCCTTTAAGCTGATGCGCACGCCGGAATTCAGGAACGACAACTCACGCAGTCGCTTGGCCAGTAGATCGTAATGGAATTCGATATTGGAAAAGATGGTGGCGCTAGGTTTGAAGCGGATTTCCGTACCGGTCACGTCGGTGGTGCCGATCTCCGCCAGCGGCGCTTGCGGTTCGCCCAAACGATACTGCTGATACCAAACTTTCCCGTCACGACGGATCGTCAGCTTGAGATCTTCCGACAAGGCATTTACCACCGACACACCCACGCCATGCAATCCGCCGGACACCTTATAGGAGTTGTCGTCGAATTTACCGCCTGCGTGCAAAACGGTCAGAATCACCTCGGCGGCGGAAACGCCCTCTTCGGGATGAATATCGACGGGGATACCGCGACCATCGTCCGTGACAGTTATGGACTCGTCGGTGTGGATGGTAACGGTGATGGTCTTGCAATAACCGGCCAAGGCCTCGTCGATGGAATTATCCACGACCTCGAAGACCATATGGTGAAGACCCGTGCCGTCATCGGTATCCCCGATGTACATCCCAGGACGCTTGCGGACGGCATCCAGGCCACGCAACACCTTGATATTGGATGAATCGTATGTGGGCTTATCGCTCATTTATGTCTTCCCTCGGCCAGAGCCGGCTCAGTATATCACTTCCTCCACGCGACCGTGTTCCACGTGAAACCGGCGCTGCTCCGGCCAGATACTCCCATCGATAGCCTCCTCCTCAATGGCCGTCATTATCACTTGAGCACCCAGGCTGCGGAGATGTTGCAAGACACAATTACGGTGTTCATCGTCAAGTTCCGACGCCAAGTCGTCGACCAGAAAAATGCACGGCCGCCCTTGATGCGTCTGGTAAACATGCGCCTGCGCCAGCATCAATGCTGCGACGAGTTGTTTTTGCTGTCCGCGTGAGATACGTTCCTGCGCCGGCTGGCCATCCAGGATGGGTATTAAATCCGCACGGTGCGGGCCAATGCGTGTGAATCCTTGGCGACGATCGCCCTCTATGCCTTCTTCAAGGGCTTCTGCAAATGTCGATTTCCGTGGCCAACCCGGCCGGTACTCCCAACCGAGTCCAACAATGTCGACAAGTAATCCGGTGGCGTACCGGCCCAAGACGGGCAACAAGTTATGCAGATAGTCTCGACGTTGCTGGTCTAATATCTGCGCAGCCGCAATTAACTCGGTATCCCAGAGCCTGATCTCTTGCGGTAAGGCTCTCGCTTTCAACGCTGCGTTTCGTTGTCGTAGCGCTCGGCTGTACCGTTGCCACGCGGGAAAGAAGGCCGGTTCCACGTGAAACACGCCCCAATCCAGGAAGCGGCGTCTATAGCGCGGTCCTCCCTCAAGCAATTGATGGCTGTCTGGCGTCAATAACTGGAAGGGAAAACACACGACTAACTCGGCGAGTTGCTGGACGGGTCGCCCGGCCATCTTGACACGGATACTGGTTTTATCCCGCTGTATGCCAACCGGTATGGCCGTACTGTATCGGTCTGTTACCTGACCTGTAACGAGCAGACCCTCAGCTCCTTCACGGATCACACTGGAAGGGTGTGTGGTCCGGAATGATTGGGCCCGACCGAGAAAGTAGACGGCTTCCAGCAGGCTGGTTTTACCCGCGCCATTGCACCCCGCGATCAGATTTAGCTGTGGGGAAAAACTCAGCTCGGCCGTCGCGATATTCCGGAAATCGCTAATAGCGATCTTGGTAAGGCCCATTAGCGCGCCAGAACTCTAAATCTACAGGCGCATCGGCATGACGACATACTTGCAATGACCAGAGCCACCTTCCTCAATAAGGCAACTGCTGTTGGCATCCGACAAAATAATACGGACATCCTCGCCAGGTAACGCACCCAAGGCATCGAGCAAATAGGTCACGTTGAAACCGATCTCCAGTGTTTCGCCGCCATATTGGATCTCCAGCTCTTCCTCCGCCTCTTCCTGTTCTGGGTTATGAGCTTGTATTCTAAGTATATTTTCATCAAGACTCAGCCGGATACCGCGGTATTTTTCGTTGGAGAGGATCGACGTTCTGGCCAATGCTTGGCGTAAACGCCCACGATCGGCATGTATTTGCTTATCGCCCCCTTTGGGCATAACCCGCTTGTAGTCCGGAAAACGGCCATCGATCAACTTGGACGTGAAACGGATTTCCAGGGTATTGATTCGGATATGGTTACCACCCAATTGAATCTCGACTTCGCCTTCGTCGCTTTCCAACAATCGCAGCAACTCTTGCACGCCCTTACGCGGCACGATCACTTGTTGGCTTTCGGTTATGCCCGTCTTGGCCGCAAGTTCGCACATTGCCAATCGGTGTCCGTCGGTAGCAACGCTGCGAATACCCTTCTTATCCAACTCGAGCATCAGTCCATTGAGGTAATAACGGACATCCTGTTGAGCCATGGAAAAATGGGTACGTTCGATCAGTTCTTTGAGTTCCTTCTGCGGGAAACTAAATGCCTGGACGCTTTTGAGCTCTTCTACCACAGGGAAATCCGAGGCAGGTAATGTAGCCAGCGTGAAACGACTTTTTCCGGAGCGTACCGTAGCGCGATCCTGCTCGACGCTGATTTCAATCCAAGCCTCGTCCGGAAGCGTTCGGCAAATATCCAGCAGCTTGCGCGCCGGAAGTGTTGTCTCGCCGCCGGCATCGACTGCCAAGTTAACCCGCGCGACTAACTCAACTTCCAAATCAGTCGCCGTAAGGGTCAACCCTTGACCCGTCGCCTGGACTAGAACATTGCCCAATACCGGCAGTGTCTGACGGCGTTCAACAACGCCAATGATCTGTTGGAGGGGTTTAAGAAAGGCTTCCCGCTGGATTTTGAATTTCATGGGGTGTCCTATTTAACTTTTGGTCTTTATATAACTTTAAAGTTTATATAAATCTTGATTGAATCTGTTATTAGTCGCCAGCCGATCTGTGGGTATGTGTATATTGGTTATAATTATTAACAACTTAGAGTAAGTCGATTCTTATGTATAACGCCCCAAGTACCTGTGTGTCGAATGTGGATAACTGTGGCATAAATTTTCACAACGTTCTCCTCCACACGTTATCCACATCAAGTCGTCAACGTTCTTAACAGGTTGTAATAATCCTCTTTGACGCGTGCCTCAGCCTCGCGTAATTCGGCAATCTTACGACACGCGTGCAGTACTGTCGTATGGTCGCGCCCGCCAAAAGAGTCCCCGATCTCGGGCAGGCTGTGGCTGGTCAACTCCTTGGCCAGCGCCATGGCGATTTGACGCGGCCTGGCAACAGAGCGACTCCGGCGAGCCGAGAGCAGATCGGCGATGCGAATCTTGTAATAGTCCGCAACGGTCTTTTGGATATTCTCGATAGAAACCAATTTATCCTGCAAGGCGAGCAGGTCACGCAAAGATTCTTTGGCGAACTCCAGTGTGATCGGTCGGCCGGTAAAGCGCGAACTCGCGATCACGCGGCGCAACGCGCCTTCCAACTCACGAATGTTCGACTGAATACGCTTGGCGACGAAGAAGGCCACTTCATTGGGTAGCTCGATTTGAACTTGTGCCGCCTTCGACATCAAGATAGCCACACGGGTTTCGAGTTCCGGGGGTTCGATGGCGACCGTGAGGCCCCAACCGAAACGAGATTTCAGGCGTTCTTCAAGACCGGCGACCTCTTTTGGATAACGATCACAGGTCAGAATGACTTGCTGCTGGCCTTCGAGCAGGGCATTAAACGTGTGGAAGAATTCTTCCTGAGAACGCTCTTTCCCGGCAAAAAACTGGATATCGTCGATCAACAGCGCGTCAACCGAGCGATAGTAACGTTTGAATTCGTTGATGGCATTGTGCTGCAGCGCCTTGACCATATCGGCGACGAACCGCTCGGAATGCAGGTACACCACCCGGGCATTCGGCTTGCTGGCAAGGATAAGATTGCCGACCGCGTGCATCAAATGCGTTTTACCCAAGCCCACGCCGCCATAGATAAACAGCGGATTATAGGCGCCGCCGGGATTTTCGCCGACTTGGGTGGACGCTGCGCGGGCCAGTTGATTGGATTTACCTTCGACGAAATTCTCGAAAGTGGAATTCGGATTCAGGGTGTGATTGCCCACGGAACTTTGCCGGGTTGTCGCGCGCTCGATGTCACGGGTAAACCGGGTTTCACTCTCGGCGGGTTTCGGTGCTTGAGCCGGCGCGGCGCGGCGCGTACCCACTTCCAACGCGATCCGGGGCGCTGGCGCCGGCGAGAAATCCAGTACCGCCTGGCTAATCTGGTCGAAGAAATGCTTCCGCACCCAATCCAGGACGAAACGATTGGGCGCAAGCAGGCGCAGGCAATTATCTTCCGCCACGGCATGCAGGGGACGGATCCAGGTGTTGAACTGCTGTTCAGGCAATTCGGTTTCCAGGCGATCCAGACATTTCTTCCACAACGGGGCGTCCAACGCTCCAAACCTCCAGAACGTACCATCTTCGGCATGCGGGGGAGGCAGCAGTCTATACCCGATGTCCCGAGTTATCCACACGCTGAAAGCCCATTTTTATTGACACCCCTTCCAGGCTACCGCTACCATTGCCCGTTCTCCGCCGTGTGTCTACTGCGGTCATCCGACAACGAGTTACGGTCATGAAAAGAACGTTCCAACCCAGCAACCTTCATCGTAAGCGTACCCACGGCTTTCGCGCGCGGATGCGCACCAAGAATGGCCGTCTGGTCCTCAAGGCACGCCGTGCCAAGGGTCGGGCTCGCCTGAGCGTCTAGTCTTCCCACGTCTTGGAACGGAGCCCGGCCAGTTTCACGCGCAGTGCGCGACTGACCCGGCCTGTCGAGTACCGGCGGGTTTTTGCCGAGGCGGGGCGCAGTACCAGCCGGGCCCTCACCGTGTTGACCGCGCCGAATGGATTGAGTTATCCCCGCTTGGGCTTGGCCATTTCCAAAAAGGCCGCATCGCGAGCCGTGGTGCGTAATAGAATCAAGCGCATCGTCCGGGAAAGCTTCCGCCATCGCCAGGGCGAACTGGGCGGCTGGGATATCGTCGTCATGGCCAAAGCGTCCGCCGCGACGGCCACGCGCCAGGCATTACGCGCCGAACTGGAAGAGCATTGGAACCGACTCAAGCGACGCCCATGCGTACCATCCTCACGCTGATTATCCGTGGCTATCGTTATTTTCTCAGTCCCTGGGTGGGGCAGCACTGCCGTTTTTATCCGACCTGTTCGTGTTACGCCCTGACGGCC
Organism: Gammaproteobacteria bacterium; assembly: GCA_016218375.1. Classification (GTDB taxonomy): domain Bacteria; phylum Pseudomonadota; class Gammaproteobacteria; order Thiohalobacterales; family Thiohalobacteraceae; genus JAHJQQ01. The sequence goes on along the minus strand of JACREG010000100.1, from coordinate 16,552 downwards.
ATCGAGCGCTTTGGAAGCTGGCGCGGCCTCGCCCTGGCCGTGCGCCGCGTCGGCCGTTGTCACCCTTGGCATCCCGGCGGGATCGATCCCGTTCCCGACTCACTACCGCGTTGTAACCATCATGGATAACCAGCGTCTCATTCTGTTCATCGCCTTGTCGTTCGTATCGCTGATGCTGTGGGAGGCCTGGCAACGCGATTACAACAGCCCGGCGCCGGCACCGACGACGCAACAGGCCGCCGCGCCGACGGCGACACCGAGCGCACCCGCTGCGGATCTTCCGACCGCAGCGCCGACGGCCAAACCCGTTCAAGCGCCGGCCGATGCGAGCGTGACCACAGCCGCGCGGGTACGCGTGGTGACGGATGTGTTGGATGTGGTCATCGACACCCAAGGCGGCGACTTGCGTCAGGCCGACCTGACCCGTTTCCCGAAGGCCTCCGAGGCCCCCGACGTTCCGGTGCGCCTGCTCAACGAACAGATGCCGGATCTGTTTATCATCCAGTCCGGCCTGCGCACCCAGAGCGGCACCGAGCCGACCCACCATGTGGTGTTCGAAGCCGCGCAAAAAGAATACCGACTCGCCCCGAACCAGGACGTTCTGGATGTGCCGCTGACTTGGCGCAGTCCCGAAGGCGTCACTGTCACCAAGCATTACCGCTTCCGCCCCGGCGCGTATGTGGTCGAGCTCGATCAAGTGGTCGCCAACCAAAGCGGTAAAGACTGGAGCGGCCAACAATACCGGCAGTTGCAACGCGCCGAGGGCAGCAAGGACGCCAGCAACAAATTCATCTACACCTACACCGGCGGCGTGATCTACAGCCCCGAAGACAAGTACGAAAAGATTCAGTTCAAGGACATGACCGACTCCGATCTGGCCCGCGACATCAAAGACGGCTGGGCGGCCATGATCCAACATTACTTCCTCGGCGCGCTGATCCCCGCCGCCGGCGAACCCAATCACTATTACAGTCGCGTCATCGAAGGCAACCGCTATGTGCTGGGTCTGGCCGGCCCCACGCTCACCGTGCCTACCGGTGCAACTCAAACCTTCGGCAGTCGTATCTACATCGGCCCCAAACTCCAGGATCAGCTCGGCGCCGTCGCGCCCGGTCTGGAGCTTACCGTCGACTACGGCAAGCTCACCCTCATCGCCAAACCGATCTTCTGGCTGGTCGAGAAGATTCACGCGCTAGTCAGCAACTGGGGCTGGTCGATCATTCTGCTGACCCTGATTATCAAGTTGGCGTTCTACAAACTCTCCGAGACCAGCTACCGTTCCATGGCGCAGATGCGCAAAATGGCGCCGCGCCTGCAAGCGCTGAAAGAGCGTTACGGCGAGGACCGCCAGAAGCTCAATCAAGCCATGATGGATTTGTACCGCACCGAGAAGATCAACCCGCTCGGCGGCTGTCTGCCCATTGTCATCCAGATCCCGGTGTTCATCGCGTTGTACTGGGTGCTGCTGGAAAGCGTCGAAATGCGTCAGGCACCGTTCATCCTCTGGCTCACCGACTTGTCGGCGAAAGACCCGTACTACGTGCTGCCGCTGATCATGGGCGTGACCATGTTCATTCAGCAGAAGCTCAACCCCGCGCCGGTGGACCCGGTGCAGGCCAAGGTGATGATGATGTTGCCGTTCATCTTCACCGTGTTCTTCGCCTTCTTCCCCTCGGGCCTGGTGTTGTACTGGGTGACCAACAACATCCTGTCCATTACCCAGCAATGGGTCATCACCAAGCGCGTGGAGCAAGGCGGCAAATAGCCCGCTTCGGGAACTGCGATGGCAGAGTCCCTCACCGACGCCGATACCATCGCCGCGATCGCTACCCCGCCCGGTCGCGGCGGCGTCGGCATCGTGCGCATCTCCGGCAACACAGTTCCCGACATCGCGCGAGCACTGCTGGGCACATTACCGTCGCCACGCCATGCGGAACTGCACCGCTTCACCGACGCACACGGCGAACAAATCGACAACGGCCTCGCACTGTATTTCCCCGCACCAAATTCCTTCACCGGCGAACACGTCCTGGAGTTGCACGGCCACGGCGGCCCGGTGGTGATGGATCTGCTGCTCGCGCGCGCGTTGCAACTCGGCGCACGCCTGGCACGCCCCGGCGAATTCTCCCAACGCGCTTTCCTGAACGACAAACTCGATCTCGCCCAAGCCGAAGCCATCGCCGATCTCATCGACGCCGGCACCGCGCAAGCCGCGCGCGCCGCCGTGCGTTCCTTACAAGGCGAATTCTCGCAGCGCATTCACGCGCTGGTCGAAGCCTTGATCCAACTGCGCATGTATGTCGAAGCCGCCATCGACTTTCCCGAAGAGGAAGTCGACTTTCTCAACGACGGTGAGATTCAACAGCAGTTATCTGCGCTCGAAACACAGTTCGTCGAACTGCGCACTAGCGCCCAGCAAGGCCGCCTCCTGCGCGAAGGCATGACCGTCGTCATCGCCGGACAACCCAACGCCGGCAAGTCCAGTCTACTCAACGCGCTCGCCGGCCATGAGGCCGCCATCGTCACGCCCATCGCCGGCACCACCCGCGATGTGCTGCGCGAACACATTCAGATCGACGGTATGCCGCTGCACATCATCGACACCGCTGGTCTACGCGACAGTAGCGATGCCGTCGAACAGGAAGGCATGAAGCGCGCTTGGCGCGCCATCGAAACCGCCGACCGTTTATTGCTGGTGATCGATGACACGCAGGGCTTCAACGACGCCGATCAAGCCATCCTCGATCGCCTTCCGCAACAACTCCCGCACACGCTCGTCCACAACAAGATCGACCTCAGCGGCCACGCGCCCAACAGCGCGGCGGATGCCAGCCGCGAACATCTGTATCTCTCCGCGCAACAAGACATCGGCATCGACGCACTGCGCGCTCATCTCAAACACTGCATGGGTTACACCGGCGCAAGCGAACATGGCTTCACCGCGCGCCGCCGCCACCTCGATGCGCTGGCGCGCGCCTGGGAGCATGTTCAGCAAGGCAAGATACAATTGGAACAACAGCGCGCCGGCGAACTGCTCGCCGAGGAACTGCACCTGGCGCAGCAGTCCTTGAACGAAATCACCGGCGAGTTTTCCAGCGACGATCTGCTGGGGCGGATTTTTTCCAGTTTCTGTATTGGAAAATAGTAAGCGTTCCGACATAGGCTGAGGCCGTCCGCAAACACTACCTAAGCTCGCATTAAAGCGGGCTTTTTGTTACGCGGAATGCTTGCATGTTCCGCGTCAATCCGCGAAAGTGTGTTCCCAAGAGTGTTCCCATGGCTGTATGCCGTGTTCCCATGATGGTACGTCGGTGTTCCCAAACGGCCATTTCTGGAGTCGGTGATATCAGGTTTTCATGGGAACACCGGGCGGGCGCATGCAGATGAAAGCTGCTATTCATCAAGACATTTAAGCATGTGTTCCCATGGTTGTTGGTGTTCCCAAGATGGAGGTCGATTCCATGGGAACACGCGGATGGAGGGCATCATGGCACTGTCAGATACCAAGCTGCGGAATCTAAAGCCGGGCGAAAAGCCGTATATCGAAACCGATGATGGCGGATTGCACATAGAGGTTATGCCCGGCGGCTCGAAGGTTTGGCGGCTTCGCTACCGGGTAGGCGGCCGCGGGAGCAAGCAAGAAAAAATCTCGCTTGGAGATTACCCCGCCTATTCTCTGGCCGAAGCCCGCACATGGCGCGATGACTGCAAGGCGCTGGCCGGGCGTGGCCTGTCTCCGATGGCCTTGAAGCGTGGTGATCCGATCCCCGAGGATGTCTCCCCCGCCGCCAAGGAGCTGGCTGAATTCTTCATCCGCAATTGGTGCTTGAAGGCTATCGAGAAGGTCAAAGCCAAGGAAGCCGCAACGAAGGAGGCGGACACAGTGGAAGCCTTTGCAAAGCGCTGGTATGCCGAGATTGTGGAACCCGCGAACAGTAGCCCCCGCAACATCAAGCGGGTTCTGGACAAAGACGTGATTCCAGCCATTGGCAGTAAGCGAGTTGCCGATGTGACCGTGACCGATATTCTGGCGATTACCGACAAGATCAAGAATCGCGGGGCCGATCAAATGGCGCTGCAAACCCGCAATGTTCTGAAACGGCTTTTTGCCTATGCCATTGCGCGAGAGAAAACCCAATTCAATCCCGCGGCAGCTATCGAGGCGAAGTTCATTGCCCAAGCCAAGAGCCGCGACGTAGCACTGTCCCCGGATGAAGTCGGAAAGCTGCTGCGGGCGATCTATCAGTCCAGCATCAAGCGGGCTTACAAGCTGGCTATCCACCTGCTGATTCTGTGCATGGTGCGGAAATCGGAACTGATCGAAGCAAAGTGGAGCGAGCTAGACCTTGAGAAAGGCGAATGGGCTATACCCGGCGAGCGCATGAAGAAGGACAAGCCACACCTTGTTCACTTGCCCCGGCAGGCCGTGGCGATGTTCGAAGAATTGAAGGGACTGGCGAGTGATTCAGAGTGGGTATTTCCAAGCCGTAGCGACCCGCGCCAACCGATTGCTCATAGCACCTTGAATCAGGCGGTACGCTCGCTGGAAATCGAGGTGCGGGATTTCGTAATTCATGACTTCCGGCGGACAGCATCAACGCATTTGCATGAAGCGGGTTTTAACTCCGACTGGATCGAGAAATGTCTGGCCCACGAAACCAAGGGCATCAGAGGCGTTTACAACCGGGCGCAGTATGCAGACCAGCGCCGCGATATGTTGCAATGGTGGGCGGATTTCGTGGACAGCCAGATCGAGGAAGGCCGTAAGGTGATTATCGGCAACTTCGGCAAGGCGTTTCAGGCGGTCTGAGGGGGAAGCCCGTGAACGATGATGCTATCGCGTTTGCCAAACGATTATTGAGCGACCCGGACCTTCTTGTCGATGACGTAAAGGTGTCAACTCCACAACAGCATGAGAATGTCGCCAAGGCACTACTAACCGCCGCGACCAACCCCGACACAAATGACTTTGATGCGTTGGTGGCGGTCGCCGCTAAATTGCTGCGTAAGAATGAGAGACTGCCACCAGAGCTTGCGACTTTCGCCGCTGATGTGCTTGAGGGCAAGACGAAGCGCCCCACCAAAAGGGGGAGCGACAAGTACGACAACTGGGAGCGAGATTACAAATATTGGATGGCTACTCAGGAAGTGGCAAAGGCATTCGATTTGCCGCACTACTCGAACAATGAACTATCCGGGAAAACCACGGCGGCTCACATTGTCAGTCAGGCGGCGGGCTGCAAGATTCACGAAGTAATCACGGCCTACAAGAAGTTCAATCGCAGCATGGGGGTAAAATAATCCTCCAAATTCCACCCCAAGATGACGGGGTGGGATGTACATATTGTGCGAAACCATGCCGGTATGTTCCGGCGAACTCTTCGGAGTTGCGAGCATGGCCGCACAACACGCCGCGCCGAAAATCATTCGGCGCAAAGAGGTGGAGGCCCGCACCGGGCTTTCACGGTCATCCATCTACGCCAAGTTGCGACGCAACAAGAAGCGCCCCGGCGATTTCGATCCGACATTCCCCCGCCCGGTATCCATCGGTTCAAAGGCCGTCGGCTGGGTCGATAGCGAAGTCTCAAGTTGGATCGAGGCGCGCATCAAGACGGCCCGCAAGGAAGGGGGTGCGCCATGAGCAAAGAAAAAGCCGCCCCCAGCGGTGGCCAGGAAGCGGCGAAGGTCTTTCCGGGAAATCAGCGCCCCCACCATAACACGACCCACCGCCCGACGAAACAAGCCCGCATTCTCGCCGAGTTCGCCGACGGCCGAAGTCTCAACCGCTTTGAAGCCGAACGCATCGGCGACCACTGCCTCCATTCGACCGTCGCCAAGATCGAACGCATGGGTATCAATGTTTCGCGCCACATCGAAACCGTGCCCGGCTACGACGGCCACAAAACCCGCGTATGCCGCTACTGGTTGGATAACGACAACCGCGAGCGCGCAGCGGCGATGCTGGCGCTGGCATGAATGGAGCCGCGCAAAAAGAAGTCCGTCGCAGTACACGGGCCTTGGCTTCCGCTGCCACTGGCGTTCCTGCGCGCCAGAGCATGTGCGGAGCTTTCGCCCCTTGCGGCAAAGTTGCTGATCGACGTGCTCGCAGCCCTTGGCCCGAACGCAACGCGGAATGGCGACATCTCGCTTGCGCCCAAGCTGATGATGGTTCGCGGATGGAACAGCCGTTCGAGCCTGAACGCTGCCATTCGCGAATTGATATCGAATGGACTACTGATCCAGACGCGCCAAGGCTCAAGGCTCGACTGCTCCTTGTTCGCTTGCACGTTGTTCCCTCTGGATTGCGACCTGAACAAGTTGGACGTGAAGCCCGGCAGTTATCGGACCACAGACTACATGGGGAAAGAGCAAACCTTAGCTGGTCCGCCTATGGCATCAATGCCCGCTGTCTGGCGTCGCGCACGGAGACCAGAAAATTGAAAACGGTAGCCCCGTGGCGGGACGAAGCCCCAGCAGATTGTCCCGCCACGGGACAAAGCGGACGCGCCGAAAAGGCGAATCCAGCCACTTTGTCCCGCCACGGTACAAAACCGCCCATTTTCGCTAGGTCGATTGTCCCGCAGCGGGACACCTATTTAGATAGCCATCTCTAACCGCCCTTATGGGCATACACGACGAAGGAGCAATAGACCGTGAACGCAACATTGAAGAACCTCACCAGCGAGCTGGCAGCCATCGACGCACAGCGCGCCGAACACGTCGCAAAGCTGACCGGCAAAGTCCAGCCGGCCGGCGAACAGGCTGAGGCCGCACAGGCAACAGTCGCGGCAGCCGAACAGAAACATCGTGGATTACTCGGGCGTCGACTCCTTGGTGAGTCGGTCGATATCTACGCTGCCGCTGCCGAGTTGGAGGAAGCCCGCCAGACGGCCGCAGAACACGCACAGACCGCAGAGGCTGCGCAGGCAGCCCGCGACATACTTCAATCGCAGATCGACGCCCTGAACACCAAGGCCGCTCAGATTCGCGCTCAGATTGCCCATGAACAGTGGCTCATGACTCATGAGGCTGTCGGCGACAAGGCCAAGGCATACATCAAGCTGTGCGACGATCTGACAGCGGCCTATGCCGAACTGTGCGGCGCGGCGATGCTGGCCGATTCCATGCGACCGACAGACGCCGCCCCACGCTGTTACTCCGCAGTCGCGCCGGCAGTGTTCACCCTCCCGGCGCAGATGATGATGACGGAGTTCGCGGGCTTCCAGTCGTACCGCGACATGTATGCCCACAACACCCGCGCCAGCATCGAACAGGCTGCCCGCGACAAGTTCTCCGGTCTGCTGGAGGTGTGACATGAGCAAGGACAAGAAAACGCCAGCGCCCGGCCTTGGCGATTTGCTCAAGCTGGCCCTGGCGCAGCGTGGTGGCGTTCCGAAGAAGCCGCACAAGGCCCCGAGCAGGCAATTCCGCCGTGCGACGCAACTGTGTGGAGGCCGCCGCCGTGATTAAGGCAACGATCATCGGCCACCGTGAAACAGTTGAGCGCCTGCGCGGCGTGGTTCCTGACGTGCGTGCCGAGTTACGCAAGGCGGTTGAGCGACAGTCCATCAAGCTGTCGTCGAAGGTGAAGGCGCAGAAACTCAGCGGGCAAGTCCTGAACGTCCGCACGGGCCGGCTGCGCCGCTCCATAAACCACCGCATCGTGGAGCAAGGCACACGCATCACCGGCCATGTCGGCACGGCTGTTGAGTACGCCAAGGAACATGAGTTCGGCTTCAAGGGAGTGGTCACAGTTCGGGAACACCTGCGAAAGGCGAAGGGCGGCAAGACCGCGACTGTGAGAGCGCACAGTCAGCGCGTGAACTTGCCGGCGCGGTCATTCCTGCGGTCTGCCCTTGCTGAGTCGCTGTTCGACATCCGCGCAGCACTTCAACAGGCCGCGCACTCCGCCGCCAAACGCGCTTTCGATAGACGGTAATGTTTGGGGAGGGGAAAGGAGTGAGCACGCGCAGGAAACCGCCTCAGAACGGCTCTGGTGCGCCCATGCGGGAGCCGGTAACGCTGGACGGTACAGGGCGCGTGCTCACCCCTACCCCCTCCCGCCCTAAACATATCCGCTTGCGGGCAGTCGCGGACTGCCACCGTGAAGCGGCGAAGGTCTACCGCGACATGCGCTCCGGGAAGATCGAGCCGCAGGAAGGCACGCGACTGGTGTATGTGCTGGGGCAGATCACAAGCATGATTACAGCCGGCGAACTTGAACGCCGCATTGCGGCACTGGAGGCTATGTCCGATGACGAAGATGCTTGAACAAAGAATTGCGCGGATCGAATTGAAGATGAGCGGTAGCGGGCCACCAGCCCTGTCACCAGAACTGCGGTTCAATCCGCTGATGAACCCTGACGGCTTCGTGGTGCGATGTCTTGTGCTGCCCGAGCGAGTGTTGCAGGGGATGGAAGAATTTTACCGTTTCAGGCAGTGGCGTGATCGTGCTACCTGCCCGGACGCAGGCACTTGCGAGCATGCCGGGTATTGCAAGGCAGGAGACGAATCATATGAATCTGCGCAGTAGGATCGAACGGCTTGAAGCCGCAACAGAACGTCGCGTCGCTCTGGCACAAGACCCATACGAAATGGCCATCAGCCGCATGACCACGGCCGAACTGGCGGCCGTCGACCGCATGGTCGGGGAAATTGAACGCATGGCCATGGAGCTTGGTTGTTCGGTCGATGATCTGGCGGACGTGGAAGAACTGCGCGAACCAGTTGTTCACCTGCTGGACGACATACAGAAGATCATCGACACAACAGCGGCGCGTGCGGACGTTCGGCCCGAATGATTGCTACATAAACGGTAGTATCTCTACAGAAGTTGTAGCAATAAGACATTGTTTTATAACTTGTTTTTAAGTAACGCACGGCCTATGATCCGTTGCGAACAGTCGCAACAGTCGCGGCTGTAACTGTCAACAACGGGAGAACAGCAATGAAAGACGTGAAAGAAGCGGCGGTGGAACTGGAGAGCTTGGGCGCAACTGTCGAAGGCCTGACAGCGGTGCTCGAAGCGGCTGAACGGCTCGCAACGGGAGCCGACCCGATGCTGGCCCGACTGCTGGTCCATGCCCGCGCCTTGGCTGATGAAGTGAGCAGCGTCGTGGGTGTTGAGACTGAACGGCTGTTCGCGGCGGCCGCCTGATCCTGCTGAGAGTTGCGCCCTTCCCGCCGCCTAGTGACCGGCGGGCTTTCTTTTCCCATCCACATGCGACAACCGATACTTGCGAGCACGCTGGCCAGCACATCACACCGACGGGTATTTAAGGGCCAATTTTCTGACTGAGAAGTAATAAATAAAAGACTCGTCTTCCTTACGAGTGAAGTGAGCATCCGGCATCCTAGCCGAGTGCAAGAAAGGAAATCAGCCTTTGGCTAGAACTCGCTTGGCGGTTTCACCATACTTCTTGGTCATGTCCTGATTCTTCTTGGTATCTACTGGCCGAGAAACTGCGGAGTCAAAAAAATTGGACGCCACTCTTTGATAATCTACTTTTTCGCATTCGCCAGTTTTCGTTGCGAAAGCATTTGTGAAGAACTTATCCATAGGTTGCCTCCTACACATGCGGATTCAAGGACGTGTTAAAGAAGTGTTTACGCTTAATCCACCTAAATCCTTCGTGCCGCGTAATAGTTGCTGTCTCTATTGCGCCCCCGACGATCTGAGCGCCAGGAACGAACCTGTAATATTTGATTGCCGTATCGACCAAAAATTCCGCAAGGTCTATCGCATCCATGATTGGCATGGCTGGGTGTACAAGCTGCGAATCAGTGTATGGCAGCAATTCCCTTGCCAACTCAACCGAATCATCGGCCCCAAGCCCCAGGACTGAACCCAGCCCACCGACAATGCTGTCCCCTAGCCCGAGCACAATTCGTTGAACTGGCTCGCCCTGACCACCCCAGTGGATGGGCTCTGCTCTCGACACGGGGGCAAGTAGCTGGGCTTTATCGCCGTCAAACACAACCTCAAAGACATGGGGATCATCACCCTTTGCATCGTACCCGGCGATCCGATACCAAAAACCCGGTAATACAATGGGTTTCAGCGCTTCATCATCATTGGGACCGATGCCCCTCGTGTTTCTCTCAGCTTCGCGCTCAGCATTGATCTGCGCCAAATTATCGAGCTGGGGTGTCAACCGCTCCGACAAGTAGTCATGGAACTTACTGGCAATCTCCTCGACTGTGTATCCCTCCGTATGGATACCCCATGGTCCCGCCACGCTGTTTGGCTCGTGGCTAGAACCGTTGGTCACTTGTCTTCGGAAGTCTTTAGCGAGGGTGGCCATAGACGAACGACCGATAGACCCAAGTCCCCACGTCGCCGCCCCAATGGGAAGGCCCTTGTAGAGATTGAAAATCTTATCTGCGTTGTTGTAGACCTGTGCGTCGCCATTAGAGAGGCGCAATGTCGTCGCGCTATCGGACGCCAAGACCAAGCCGTCGTTCACTACGACACATACAGATATGGTCAAACTGATTCCCCGTTGTTGTCTGGTTATTTATGGAAGAAACGTTTGGTTCGCATGCAGTGTAGCGTTTAAGACAGACATATCAAGCTGCCACCTGCCCCGCAGGGTAGAAGTAGCTACTGTTGAGCCCCCCCCGAAATGCCGGTGCGGAGGTGACGCGATCTCCCCCGACAACCTCTAAGCGCCGGTCCCTGTGAGACGCAGCAGCCGAAGTACTGGGCTGACATCATTCGGGAGACGCATTCACAAATGTGTTCCCATATTTGTTCCCATGACGAAAACCGGAATTTAATAAACATATTAATAAACAATATATTACGCAGCGCCGCTAGCTTCTGTATTGGTAGTCATATGTAGCCTGGGTGGAGCGTAGCGAAACCCGGGTTCCGCTACGCTCCACCCAGGCTACGGGAGATCCGTGTTATTACGCCGATAACCCCAATCAATCGTTACTGCTGAACGCGGTAACGATGGAGGCCAGAGCTGCCGCACCGAAAATCCACGCCAGTGCCGGTACGCTATCCCACATGACGTTGGTTTGGTCCGCCAAGCCATAGATCACCGCAGCGGCAATCGCAAACCCCGCGCCAAGCATGGCGGCGACACTGCGTCGATTCGCGGTGCGCAGTTCGCGGCGCAGCTTGTGTAATTCCTCGGACGTCCACTCCACGCGCAAGCGGCCGTTGGCGGCTTGATCCAGCACCTGATGCAGCAGTTGCGGCAGCTCCGGCAGTTTTTCGGTCCATACCGGCACGCTGGCGCGCAGGTTGCGCGCGAAGGCGCGTGCGCCGACTTGTTCGCTCATCCAGCGTTCCAGGAACGGTTTGGCGGTCTGCCATAGATCGAGATCGGGATAGAGTTGCCGACCGAGGCCTTCGATGTTGAGCAGGGTTTTTTGCAGCAACACCAGTTGCGGTTGCACTTCCATGTTGAAGCGCCGCGCGGTCTGGAACAGGCGCAGCAGCAGATGGCCGAAGGAGATGTCCTTCAACGGCCGTTCGAAAATCGGTTCGCACACGGTACGGATCGCCGATTCGAATTCGTCGACGCGGGTGCTGGCCGGCACCCATTCGGATTCCACATGCAGTTCGGCGACACGCCGGTAATCGCGACGGAAGAAGGCCAGGAAATTTTCCGCGAGATAACGCTGGTCGAGCGGGCTGAGCGTGCCCATGATGCCGAAGTCCACGGCGAGATACTGTCCGTCCGGCGCGACGAAGATATTGCCGGGATGCATGGCGGCGTGAAAGAAATTGTGGCGGAACACCTGGGTGAAAAAAATCTCCACGCCGCGTTCGGCGAGCTGTTTGAGATCGATGCTTTGGGCGCGCAGCTCGGCGATGTTGCTGATGGGCGTGCCGCTGATGCGCTCCATCACCATCACTTCGCGGCGGCATTGCGGCCAGTACACCTCGGGCACATATAAAATCTTCGAGCCGGCGAAGTTGCGCCGCAGTTGCGAGGCATTGGCTGCTTCGCGCAGCAGATCCAGTTCGTCGAGCAACGTGGTTTCGAACTCGCGGATCACCTCGACGGGGCGCAAGCGACGGCCCTCGCGCCAATAACGTTCGGCGAGTCCGGCGATGTAATACAACAGCGACAAATCGCGGCGGATGACGCGTAGGATATTCGGCCGCACCACTTTCACCACGACGTCCTTGCCGTCGTGCAGGCGCGCGGTGTGTACCTGGGCGATGGAGGCCGAGGCCAACGGCGTTTCGTCGAACTCGGCGAAGATCTTTTCCAACGGTTGTCCGTAGGATTTTTCGATCAGCGCGCGCGCCTGTTTGCCGGGAAAGGGTTGCACGCGATCCTGCAAGCGCGCGAGTTCCTCGGCGATGTCGTCGGGCAGCAGATCGCGACGCGTCGAGAGGATCTGACCGAACTTGACGAAAATCGGCCCAAGCTGTTCGAGCGTGCGACGGATGCGCACCGCGCGCGGCGCGTGTTCGCGGCCCAGCCAGTTCCACGGCGCGAGGTAATACAGGAAACGTATCGGACGGAACAGATGCGTGGCGAAGACGATCTCGTCCAGCCCGTTGCGGAGCAGAACGATGTTGATGTGCATTACCCGCCACAACTGACCCGGTCGGATCATGCGTTCAATCCTTTCCGGCCAGGTTGGGTTTCAACGGGTAGGTTTCCAAGCGGCGCAGGCGCGCCTCTAAACGGTCGGCATCGCTGCGCACGGTGTCGACGGCATCGAGGAAGGCCGCGACCTCGTGACGGTTGACCAGTAGACCGGCCTCTTCGATCAGATATTCGCGTACATCGTCTTCGAGCGTGTGCGCGGTATGCTGTGCCTGCGTAGTCGCTGCGCGCGCCGCGCGTCCGGCCTGATGCGCGACATTATCGCCGGCGACGCGTGCGAGCAGTTCTTCCCAATCCAGATGCAACGCGCGCAGGATATCTTGAAAGGCTTGCCCCGTGGCGGTGTCGCCGCGCAGCTCCGCGCCGCCGGCGAACAGTTCGTCGCTCGGTGCGTTACTCAAGGCCAAGCGCAACAGCGACAGCGGCGCGCCGCGCAACAGCGTGTCCGGCTCGCCATCATAATGACTCAACACCTGCACGCCGTGCGCATGCGGCAGAAAGTACAGGCGGATATTCACGCCCAACAACTCGACGGCGATGACCTTGTCGCTCAGCGCGCCCAAGCGCGCGCGCACTTCCGGGTCCAGCGCAAGTGCGCTATTGCAGGCGGCCTCGACGGCGGCGGCGAACCAAGTCGGTGTGCTCATCGAAAGGCATCCGCGAGTTGGTGCAGGGACAATCGCGATTCGTCGTCCTCGACGACCAGGGTGCGCGCCAGTTTGTCGTGCCAGCCCTGATGGCGTTTATCCCAGATCACCCACAGAAAACCCAATCCCAGCGGCAATGCCGACAGCGCGTAGCCAAACAGACGCACCAGCACTTGCCACAACCGCGGACGACCGCCGTTGCGCGCATCGACGATGCGACAGCCGAGCAACAACTTGCCCGGCGTGCCCTGGAAGCGCCACCACAACACGGCGACCGTGGGTGCGGCGAACAGCCGCGCGGTGTCGCCGGCCGTACTCACCACTGCCTCGGCATCCGGATAACTCAGCATCAGCAACCAGCCGATCAGACTCGACAGGAACGAGACGCACACGAAATCGAGCAGCACCGCGGCAACCCGCTGCGGCAGACCGATATAAGGTGTGTAGACCGGCGTGTTCAATATTTGAAACCGCGATGCAAGGCGACGATGCCGCCGCTCAGATTGTGATAGCTGCAATCCTCGAAGCCGGCGGCCTGCATCATATCGCGCAGCGTGTTCTGATCCGGATGCATGCGGATGGACTCGGCGAGATATTTGTAACTCTCGGCATCGTTGGCGATCAGCTTGCCCATCAGCGGCAGCAGCTTGAAGGAATACAGATCGTACAGCGGCGCCAGGCCCGGCAGCGTCGGCTTGGAGAATTCCAACACCAGCAGCCGACCGCCCGGTTTCAACACGCGATACATGGAGCGCAGCGCGGTATCCTTGTCGGTGACATTGCGCAGACCGAAGGCGATGGTGATGCAGTCGAAGTGATTATCCGGAAACGGCAGACATTCGGCGTTGGCTTGCACGAAGCGCACATTGCCGGCGATGCCCTGATCGAGCAGCCGCGCGCGGCCGACGTCCAGCATGGCGGCGTTGATGTCCGCCAGCACCACCTCGCCCTCCGGACCGGCCATGCGCGCCAGCCGCGCGGCGAGATCGCCGGTGCCGCCGGCGAGATCCAACACCCGGCTGCCCTTGCGTACGCCGGAGAGTTCCAGGGCGAAGCGTTTCCACAAGCGGTGAACGCCGAACGACATCACATCGTTCATCACGTCGTACTTGTCGGCGACCGAGTCGAACACCGCGCCGACGCGGCGCACCTTCTCGTCCCAGCCGACCTGCTCGAAACCGAAATGGGTGGTCTTGTCGGTCATGTGAATGCTTCCGGAATGACGAATATCAATTCACCACCGGCTCGCGGCGCGTGTGGCCGGCCTGGGCGAGTTTCTCCAGGTATTCCTGCCAATACTGTTCCTGGTGCTTGCCCAGATCATACAAGGTTTCCCAGGAATAAATCCCGGTGTTGTGGTTGTCGTCGAAGAACAGTTGGATGGCGTAGTTGCCGACGGTCACCAGATTGTCGATGTTCACGTCTTCCTTGCCGAGTTGCAGCGTGCCCTGGCCGGGACCATGCCCTTGTACCTCGGCCGAGGGCGAATGCACGCGCAGGTATTCGGCCGGCAGATTGAAGCACGCACCGTCCTCGAAGGCGATTTCCAGGATGCGGGATTGCTTGTGCAGATTGATTTCGGTGGGACGGATGCTCATGACATTTAACCTCGGGCTTAAAGAATATACCGGCTCAGATCTTCGTCGCCGGCCAGATCGGCAAGCTGTCGATCCACATAGGCGGCATCGATGGTGAGCGTCTCGCCGCTTTGATCGGCGGCGGCGAAGGAGATGTTTTCCAGCAACCGTTCCAGCACGGTGTGCAGGCGGCGCGCGCCGATGTTCTCGGTGCGTTCGTTGACCTCGAAGGCCACCTCGGCGAGGCGCGCTACACCGTCGGCGGCAAACTCCAGGCGCACGCCCTCGGTCGCCAGCAGCGCGGTGTATTGCTCGGTTAGACTGGCGTCGGGCTCGGTGAGGATGCGCACGAAGTCCTCGACGTTCAGCGCATCGAGTTCCACGCGGATCGGCAAGCGGCCCTGCAATTCGGGAATCAGATCCGACGGTTTGGACAGGTGGAACGCGCCCGAGGCGATGAACAGGATGTGGTCGGTCTTGACCATGCCGTGCTTGGTCGACACCGTGCTGCCCTCGACCAGCGGCAGCAGGTCGCGCTGCACGCCTTCGCGCGACACATCCGGACCGCGCGTTTCGGAACGCGATGTGACTTTGTCCATCTCGTCGATGAACACAATGCCGTTCTGTTCGACGGTCTGGAGCGCGCGCAGCTTCAGATCGTCTTCATTGATCATTTTGACGGCCTCTTCGTCGCCGAGCAGTTTCATCGCCTCGCGCACCGGCAGTTTGCGGCGCTTGGTGCGGCCACCGCCCAGATTCTGAAACAGGCCCTGCAACTGGCTGGTCATCTCTTCCATGCCGGGCGGCGCCATGATTTCCACACCAATGGGCGTGGCGGAGACTTCGATCTCGACCTCGCGGTCGTCGAGGCGGCCTTCGCGCAGCAGCTTGCGCAATTTCTGGCGCGTCTCGGAATGCTCGGTCGTTTCGCCTTCCTGCTCGGCGAAACCGATCGGCCGCGGCCGTGGCAGCAGCGCATCCAGCACGCGTTCTTCGGCGGCGTCCTCGGCGCGGTGCCGCACCTTGGACATCTCCTGCTCGCGGGTCATCTTGATGGCGACGTCGACCAAGTCGCGGATGATCGATTCCACGTCGCGGCCGACATAGCCGACCTCGGTGAACTTGGTCGCCTCGACCTTGATGAACGGCGCATGGGCGAGCTTGGCCAGCCGCCGCGCGATCTCGGTCTTGCCCACGCCGGTCGGGCCGATCATCAGAATGTTCTTCGGCGTGATTTCGTTGCGCAGTTCGCCCTCGACCTGCATACGCCGCCAGCGGTTGCGCAAGGCGATGGCCACGGCGCGCTTGGCGGCCGCCTGCCCGACAATGTGCTTGTCGAGTTCCTGGACGATTTCGCGGGGAGTCATTTCGGACATGGTTGGTACCGGCTCACGTAGGTTGGGTGGCGCGAAGCGGAACCCAACAGGGAGTGCATCAAGTGTTGGGTTCCGGCGCTGCGCGCCTGCACCCAACCTACGAGTCTACGAGGCATTCAATTCCTCAATGGTCAAATTGCGGTTCGTATAGATGCAGATGTCGGCGGCGATGTTCAGACTGCGTTCGACAATGTCGCGCGCCGGCAGTTCGGTGTTCTCCAGCAGCGCGCGCGCGGCGGATTGGGCGAACGGGCCGCCGGAGCCGATGGCGATGATGCCCTGCTCGGGTTCCACCACGTCGCCGTTGCCGGTGATTATCAGCGAGGTGCTCTTGTCCGCCACCGCCAGCAGCGCTTCGAGCCGGCGCAGCATGC
>JACREG010000099.1 GCA_016218375.1 Gammaproteobacteria bacterium | reverse complement strand
CGGTCTCCATGATCTCCTTGGTGATGCCGTCGATCTTGATATCCATCTGCAGCGCGGTCACGCCCGTGGTCGTTCCGGCCACCTTGAAGTCCATGTCGCCGAGGTGATCCTCGTCGCCCATGATGTCGGTCAGCACGGCGAACTTGTCGCCTTCCTTGATGAGGCCCATGGCCACACCAGCGACCGGCGCTTTCAACGGCACGCCAGCATCCATCAGCGCCAGCGAGCTGCCGCACACGGAGGCCATCGAACTGGAGCCATTGGACTCGGTGATTTCGGAGACGACGCGTGTGCTGTACGGGAAATCCGCAACCGCCGGCATCACCGCGGCGACACCGCGCTTGGCCAGACGGCCGTGGCCGATCTCGCGACGCTTCGGGCTGCCGACGCGGCCGGTCTCGCCGACGGAATACGGCGGGAAGTTGTAATGGAACATGAAGTGATCTTTGCGCTCGCCCTGCAGCGCATCGATGATCTGCGCGTCGCGCGCGGTGCCCAGCGTGGTCACGACCAGCGCCTGGGTTTCACCGCGGGTGAACAGCGCGGAACCGTGCACGCGCGGCAACACGCCGGTACGCACGGTGATCGGCCGCACGGTCTTGGTGTCGCGACCGTCGATGCGCTTCTCGCCGGCAATGATCCGGCCGCGCACGGTGGTGTATTCCAGATGCTCGATGGCCGTATTTACGGCGGCTTCGGCGAAACAGGGATTGGCGCCCTCGGCGGTCAGCTTGGCGGTAATGTCGCCGCGGATTTCATCCAGGCGGGCGTAGCGCTTCTGCTTGTCGGCGATCTGGTAGGCCTCGGTGAACGCGGCCTTGCCGGCGGCGGCCACGGCATCGGCCAGCGCGGTATCCGCGGCCGGCGGCTGCCAGCTCCAGGACGGCGTGCCGATTTCGGCGGCCAGTTCGCGAATCGCCTTGATGGCAATCTGCATCTGCTCATGACCGAAGACCACCGAACCGAGCATGATCGCCTCGGACAATTCCTTGGCCTCGGATTCCACCATCAGCACGGCGTGTTCGGTGCCGGCGACGACCAGGTCGAGCTTGGACTCAGCGAGCTGGGTGGCGGTCGGATTCAGTACGTAATTGCCGTCGACGTAACCGACGCGGGCCGCACCGATCGGACCTTGGAACGGCATGCCGGAAATGGCCAGCGCAGCGGAGGCACCGAGAATCGAGGCGATATCCGGGTTGATCTCGGGGTCCAGCGACATCACCGTGGCAATGACTTGGACTTCGTTGGTGAACCCTTCGGGAAACAGCGGACGCAGCGGACGATCGATCAGGCGCGAGACCAGCGTTTCGTTTTCGCTGGGTCGGCCTTCGCGGCGGAAGAAGCCGCCGGGAATCTTGCCGGCCGCGTAAGTACGTTCCTGATAGTCCACGGTCAGCGGGAAGAAGTCGCGGCCTTCGCCGCCTTTCTTCAGGCCGACGGCGGTGACCAACACCACGGTGTCGCCCATGCTGACCATGACGGCGCCGGTGGCCTGGCGGGCAATTTCCCCGGTTTCCAGAGTCACGGTTTGAGCACCGTACTGGAACGTCTTCTTGATTGAATTCACGCTGCTGTCCTTACACTAGGAAATGGGGAAGCGATCGCTGCCGCGCGCCGTCTGCACGACGCGCGGAAAAATCGTTTAGCGACGCAGACCGAGACGACCGATGAGATCCTGGTAGCGCTGACCGTCTTTACGCTTCAGATAATCGAGCAACTGGCGGCGCTGGTTGACCAAGCGCAGCAGACCCTGACGGGAATGATGATCCTGCTTGTGGGTCGAGAAATGGTCGGTCAGATGGGTGATGCGTGCGGACAGCAGCGCAACCTGGACCTCGGGCGAGCCGGTATCACCCGGGGCGCGCTGATAATCCTTCACAATCTGGCCTTTCTGTTCGGCGGTGATAGCGGTCATAACTCAAGGTACTCCCAAAAAAAACGCAATTCGCGAAGCCCGGCTTCAGAAGCCGCGTATTGTAGCCGTGGTCGGAAATCCGGACAAGGCTGGCGGTCGGAGCCGGCGGCTAGCCCTCGCCCCCGATCATCATTCGTTTGGGCGCCACCCGGCCATCGTCCAGGATCTGGCCCATGCCCAGGAAGCGCTGGTCGGGGGCATACAGCCGCACCCAGCCGCTGGTCGGGGCGTGCGGCACGACCACCGCCTGACCCTGACGCAGATAAAAGGTGGCATCCGGCGACAAACGCACGTCCGGCCACTGGGTCAGGGCGCTCTCGGTGGGGAAGATATGCGCATCCAGGGCGGCGAAACCCTCGCCGGCGGCCAAATCTTTCAGCGCATCCAGGCTCACCATGCCGGCCGTGTCGTAGGGTCCGACGCCCAGGCGCCGCAGCTCGGTGACATGTGCCCCGCAACCCAAGACCTCGCCGATGTCCTCGGCCAAGGTCCGGATATAGGTGCCCTTGGTGCAGCGCACGTCGATATCGAAATACGGCAAGTCCAGGCCCGTCAGGGTCAAGGAGTGGATAACGATCCGGCGCGGCTCGCGCGCCACTTCCACCCCTTGCCGGGCCAGGGTGTACAGGCGCTGGCCTTGATGCTTGACCGCCGAGTACATCGGCGGGATCTGTTCGATCTCGCCGCGAAAGCGCGCGAACACGTCTTCCAGCCGCGCAACGTCGATGCCTTCCACCGGCCGGTGCTCGATGACCTCGCCTTCGGCGTCGCCGGTGGCGGTCTTCTCGCCGAGTTTGCAGCGCACTTGGTAATGCTTGTCCGCATCCAGCAGGAATCCCGAGGCCTTGGTCGCCTCGCCGAAACAGATCGGCAACAGACCGCTGGCCAACGGATCGAGGCTGCCGGTGTGTCCCGCCTTGTTGGCGTTGAACAGGCGCTTGACGACCTGCAACGCCAGGTTGGAACTCATGCCCACCGGCTTATCCAGCAGCAGGACACCGTTGACGTTTCTACCTTTGGAACGACGTCGTGACATTTTCGACACAAAACCTTTAGGGCAAGCGCGCCAGGCGCGAGAAGGGGGACCCGGAAAATCCGCGACTCAATCTTCGTCGTGTCGGTCGGAGGCGACCGCCGCATCGATGAGTGCGCTCAGACGACTGCCGTGTTCGATGGACTCGTCGTAGACGAAACGCAATTGCGGGACGGTGCGGGTAAGCATGCGCTGACCCAGTTCGTGACGCAGGAAACCGGCCGCCTTGTTCAGGGCCGTGAGCGAATCGTGGCGCGCAGTCTCATCGCCCAGCACTGTAACGAATACCTTGGCATGCGCCAGATCGCGCGTAACCTCCACGGCGGACACCGTGACCATGCCCACGCGCGGGTCCTTGACCTCGGTACGGATCAGGGCGGCCAGCTCGCGCTGCATCTGTTCGCCGATGCGGCGGGTACGGGGGAAATCACGGGGCATGCGTATAAACCTCGGTCGCCGTCACCGCACAGCGTGCGCGCGGTGATGGCATAACGACGGCGCGATCAGACGGTCCGCGCCACCACGGTGCGTTCGAAGACCTCGATCTGGTCGCCCGGCTGCACGTCGTTGTAGTTCTTCACGCCAATACCGCACTCGGTGCCGGCGCGCACTTCGCTGACGTCGTCCTTGTGCCGGCGCAGCGATTCCAATTCGCCTTCGAAGACGACGACGTTGTTGCGCAGCACGCGGATCGGCGCACTGCGCCGCACCACGCCGTCGACCACCATACAGCCGGCGATGGCGCCGAATTTGGAAGAACGGAACACGTCGCGCACCTCGGCCAGACCGATGATCTCTTCCTTGATCTCCGGCGACAGCATGCCGCTGATGGCCTTCTTGACCTCGTCGATCACGTCGTAGATCACACTGTAGTAGTGCATATCCACGCCCTGATCCTCGACCAGGCGTCGCGCGGCCGCATCGGCGCGCACGTTGAAGCCGATCATGATCGCCTTCGAAGCCACGGCCAGGTTGATATCGGACTCGTTGATGCCACCGACGCCGCCGGCGACCACGCGCACGCGCACCTCGGGCGTCGACAACTTGGTCAGCGAATCGCGCAACGCTTCGAGACTGCCCTGCACGTCGGTCTTGACCACTAGATTGAGATCCGCCGAACCGCCCTCGCCCATCTGCGAGAACACGTCTTCGAGACGGGTCTGACGCTGCTTGGCCAGTTTCACATCGCGGAACTTGCCCTGCCGGAACAGCGCGACCTCGCGGGCCTTGCGTTCGTCGCTCACCACCACGACATCGTCGCCGGCATTGGGCGTGCCGGACAGACCCAGCACCACCACCGGCATTACCGGTCCGGCTTGCAGAATCGGCTGACCGGCCTCGTCGAACATGGCGCGCACGCGGCCCCATTCCTGGCCGCTCAGAATCAGGTCGCCTTTCTTGAGCATGCCGTTGCGCACCAGCACCGTGGCCACCGGACCGCGACCGCGATCCAGACTGGATTCGATAATGACACCGCTGGCCGGGCAATTCTCGACCGCGGTCAGTTCCAGCACTTCGGCCTGCAACAGAATGGATTCCAGCAGATCGTCGACACCCGCGCCGGTCTTGGCGGACACCGGCACGAACTGGGTATCGCCGCCCCAGTCTTCGGGAATGACCGCATGCTTGACCAGTTCGTTCTTCACCCGATCGATATCCGCTTCGGGCTTGTCGATCTTGTTGATCGCCACCACGATGGGCACGCCGGCCGCCTTGGCGTGTTGGATCGCCTCTTCGGTCTGCGGCATGACGCCGTCGTCGGCCGCCACCACCAGAATCACGATATCGGTGATCTGCGCGCCGCGGGCACGCATGGCGGTGAACGCGGCGTGGCCCGGCGTATCCAGGAAGGTGATGGTGCCGCGCGGCGTATCGACGTGATAGGCGCCGATATGCTGCGTGATGCCGCCCGCCTCGCCGGCCGCGACTTTGGTGCGGCGGATATAGTCGAGCAGCGAGGTCTTGCCGTGATCGACGTGACCCATGATGGTCACCACCGGCGGGCGCGTCACCTGCTCGCCCTGATGGGTCTCGCCGGCCAGCGCCAACTGTTCTTCGAGTTCGTTCTCTTTGAGCAGTTTGACCTTGTGACCCAGATCCTCGACCACGATGGCGGCGGTTTCCTGATCCAGCATCTGATTGATGGTGACCATGGTGCCCATCTTCATCAGCGTCTTGATGAGATCGGTCGCCTTCAAGGACATCTTCTGCGCCAGCTCGGCCACCGAAATGGTTTCCGGGATGGCGACTTCGCGCACGATCGGCGCGGTGGGTTTCTCGAAACCGTGCGTGCCCGGCGCGGCGACGCTGCCGCCACGGCCCTGCGACGGTTTCTTTTTCTTGCGCTTGCCCGCCATGTCGGCGGAGACGTGCAACTCTTTGCGGCCATAGCGACTACCGCGGTCGTCGGTCTCCGCGCCGGTACGACGGCCCTTGCGCGCGGGCGCGCCGGCCTTCTCCTTCTCGGCCGCTTCGTTCTTGCGCGCTTCTTCTTCGGCCTTCAGGCGGGCCGCCTCTTCGGCGAGGCGTTTCTCGATATCGGCCACGCGCGCGGCTTCTTCCTCGACCTTCAGACGCGCGGCTTCCTCGCGCGAACGCTGTTCTTCCAATTCACGTTCGCGGCGACGGGTATCGTCGGCGCTGCGCACCGCATCCTCGGCCTCGCGCACGCCGGCCTCTTCCTCGTCGCGGCGGGTACGTTCGGCAGCGGCTTCGTCGAGACGCTTCTGCTCGTCGGCGACCACCGCACTGCGCTTGACGTAGGTGCGTTTGCGCCGCACTTCGACCGCAACGGTCTTGGTGCCGGCGGTACGCCCGGTGCCGGTCTGCACTTTGATTTCGCTGTGGCTCTTGCGCTTGAGCGTGATCTTCTTCGGCTCGGCGACGGTCAGCGCGGTATCGTCTTCCGGCTTGCCGTGACTCTTGCGAAGAAACGTCAGCAATTCCAACTTTTCCTCGTCACTGATGCTTTCATCCGCGTTGGCCTTATTCAGCCCGGCATCGCCCAACTGCATCAGCAGTCGGTCGACCGGTATACCGACGACTTCCGCGAATTGCCTAACCGTTACTTCCGACATTGCGTTTCAACTCCTGAAGGAATCAGCCTTGCTGTTCCTCGGCAAACCACGGGGCGCGCGCGGCCATAATCAGCGCAGCGGCACGCTCCTCGTCCATACCCTCGATATCCATCAACTCGTCGACGGCGAGTTCAGCGAGGTCTTCCTGGGTGACGACACCGCGACCGGCCAACGTAAAGGCCAGTTCGCGATCCATGCCTTCGAGACCGAGCAGATCCGCGGCCGGCTCGCTCTCGCCCATGGCCTCTTCCTTGACGATGGCGCGGGTCAACAGCACATCGCGGGCACGGCCGCGCAGCTCTTCGACCATATCCTCGTCGAACTCCTCGACCTGCAACAATTCGGCGGCCGGCACATAGGCGATTTCCTCGATGCTGGAGAAACCTTCCTGCACCAGGATGGCGGCGATCTCTTCGTCGACATCGAGCTGTTCCATGAACAACTGCTGCAAGGTCTGCGTCTCGGCCTCGCTCTTCTGCTCGGCCTCCTTCTCGGTCATGACGTTGAGATCCCAACCGGTCAACTGACTGGCCAAGCGCACGTTCTGACCGCCGCGACCGATGGCCTGCGACAGCAGTTCCTCGGAAATAGCCAGGTCCATGCTGTGTTCGTCCTCGTCGACGACGATGGACATCACCTCGGCCGGCGACATGGCGTTGATGACGAACTGCGCGGGATTGTCGTCCCACAGAATGATGTCGATGCGTTCGCCAGCCAACTCGTTGGACACCGCCTGCACGCGCGAACCGCGCATGCCGACGCAGGCGCCGACCGGATCGATGCGCTGATCGTGGGATTTCACGGCGATCTTGGCGCGCATGCCCGGATCGCGGGCGGCACCGAGGATCGAGATCAAACCCTGGCCGATCTCCGGCACTTCGATCTTGAACAGCTCGATAAGGAATTCCGGCGCCACGCGGCTGACGAACAACTGCGGACCGCGCGGCTCGGAGCGCACGTCTTTCAGATAACCGCGCAGGCGGTCGCCCGGCCGCACCGACTCGCGCGGGATCATGTCCTCGCGTGCAACCAAGGCCTCGGCATTGCCGCCCAGATCCAGGTAGACATTGCCGCGTTCGACGCGCTTGACCATGCCGGTCACCAGCTCGCCCCGACGCGCACGGTAGGCCTCGACGACCTGCTCGCGTTCGGCCTCGCGCACCTTCTGCACAATGACCTGCTTGGCGGTCTGCGCGGCGATGCGGCCGAAGGCCTCGGATTCCATCGGCTCTTCGATGTACTCGCCGATGGCGATACCCGGCTGCAACTGCTGGGCGCGGGTATACAGCACCTGGCGTTCCGGGGATTCGAAGTTCTCATCCTCATCGTCGCAGACCAACCAGCGACGGAAGGTTTCGTAGTCGCCCGTCTGGCGATTGATGGTCACGCGCGCGTCGATCTCGCCGCCGTGGCGCTTTTTGGTCGCCGAGGCCAAGGCCGCCTCGATGGCCTGGAAGATCACGTCCTTATCGACGCCCTTTTCATTGGATACGGCGTCTGCAACCAGAAGAATTTCTTTGCTCATAATTACCCGTCTCCGCGCTCGGAAGCGTTAGATATCCGGTACCAGTCGAGCCTGCTCGATCTGTTCCAGCGGCAAGCCGACCCGCTTTCCGTCCTGCTCCTGAATGACCACTTGGTGTTCCTGCATTCCTTGCAGCAAACCCCGAAAATTCCGTTGCCCCTCGACGGGGAAACGCATGCGTACCTTCACTTCATGGCCAGCGAAGCGCTCGAAGTCGCGCGCCTGGAACAACGGCCGATCCAGTCCGGGCGAGGATACCTCCAGGGTGTAGTGCCCGGGGACGGGATCTTCCACATCCAACAGCCCGCTGACCTGATGGCTGACCGCCGAACAATCGTCCACGGTCACGCCCTCGGGCTTGTCGATATACACCCGCAGCAGACTGTGTTTGCCGCTCGGACGGTATTCGATACCCACCAACTCGCACCCCAGTGCGGTGATCGCCGGCTCCAACAAGTCCTGCAGATTGAAGGTATCCTGGCGCATTCGCCCGCTCCGGAAACAAAAAATGGGCCCGAGGCCCACTTCGCGTCCTGCACAAACACCTGATCTCGCGCGTAAGGGAGTATAGACCGCCCCCTATGGGCTTCCAAGCAGAGTCAAGGCGTTGTACGCAACTTAGACCTCGCCGCAAACAAAAAACCCCGCTACCGGGGTTTGCTCGCGAGGCACCTCGCAACCACCGCGCAGGCCCGACTCCAATCAGTCTTCAAGTAGCCGCGGGGACGTGCATTATAGGTGGCGAACCGCCCGCTCGCAACCGGATAAACCCACGCACGTCCACGGGCCTCTTGTGGGCCACGGCGATTTCGCCGACTATGCGGTCATACGCCGCCGCACCCATAACTCATCGACTCGTAACGACTTGGAACCATGCAGACCGTACTGACCGACGCCTCGTACACCGCCCATTGCCGCGCATATTCCTCCCCATACCCCGCATTCCAGGGCTGGGCACGAACGTTTCTCTTCATCCTGGTCGTGCTCGCGGCCGCGCTGGCGCCCCGCCCCTCTTGGAGCGATGGCGGCGAGGAAGAGGAAGTCTGGCTGCAAGTCGACACCCAGGCGCTGATCCTGCGGGTCATGCGCGGTCAGCAGCCCATCAAGACCTACGAGGACATCGCCATCGGCCGTTTCGGCACCACCGCCGACAAACGCCATCTGGACGGCAAGACCCAGCTCGGCGAATTCCATGTCAGCCTGATCAAGAACACCTCACTCTTCCACCGCTTTTTCGGCCTCGATTATCCGCAATTGGATCAAGCCGAGCGCGCACTGAAACGGGGCGAACTGCCGCTGGATCAATACAAGGCGATTCACTCCGCCGTGCGCGCGCATCGCACCCCACCTCAGAACACCGCCCTCGGCGGGCACCTGGGTATTCACGGCATCGGCGCGGGCGATCCCAAGGTGCACGAAGCCTATAATTGGACCAATGGCTGCATCGCCCTGACCAATCGCCAAGTCGACGAATTGGCCCAATGGATGCGATTGGGTGTGCGGGTAGTCATTTATTGACGTCAGCCACTTGCGTTTTTGCACAGAGACGCGGAAAATTCACCCCGTTTTCAAGGCACAACGGGACTTGCCTTCCCAGTTTCACCCAACCATCTGATTCGAGGACATACCATGAACGTCAAAACTGTTGCCGCGAGCGTTGCCCTGATCGCCATTTTCGGTCTGACCGGTTGCGCCAGCACCTCCGACATCCAGAGCCTGAAAGACCAGGTTGCCCAGGCCCAAAGCACCGCCGACAGCGCCGCTAAGGATGCTGCCGATGCCAAGGCCGCAGCCGCTGCTGCTCAAGCCACTGCCGACGAAGCCAAGGCCAAAGCCATGGAAACCGACGACAAGCTGAACCGCATGTTCAAGAAGTCGATGTACAAGTAAGATCTGACGATCTGCTGTAACGCAAACGGGGCCGCGAAAGCGGCCCCGTTCTTTTGTGCATCAGTTCAATTACTACTGCCGCTTTACTATCGCGTCACTTCGCCTCAACGCGCATTCGCCTCCAGAATGGCGTTGCGCGAAATCGGCACCGGCATACCGCTTTGCTGCTGCACCGCTTCGCTGATCGCCCGGCCGCTCACCGGCGTGCGCCGTTTCGTCAACGCCTTGTCCAAGACATCCAACGCGATATTCATCAGCGTGTTCTTGCGCGCGAGATCCTCTTCCAATGGCGGATGTACTTCCATGTAGAGCATGCCTTCGACCCAACCCACCTTCACAGGCTGATTGACGATCTGCACCGGCGTGCCGACCGCGACTTCGTGGAAGATAATCTCACTGTCTTCCGGATATAAACGCAGACAACCGTGCGTCACGCGCATGCCGATGCCCCAGGGCTTGTCGGTGCCATGGATCAAGTAACCCGGAACACTCAAGCGCAGCGCATACTGACCCAACGGATTCCTGGGGCCCGGCGGCACCACCTCCGGGATGATCTCGCCGCGCGCGGCGGCCTCCGCGCGAATAGACTTCGGCGGACGCCAGGCCGGATCTTTCACCTTGGAGGCCACCTTGGCCTTACCCATCGGTGTCGACCAGTCCATGCGCCCCACGCTCACCGGATAGGTCTTGATAATCCGCGCCTCGCCATGCTTGGCCGCCGGGAAATAATAGAGCCGCATCTCCGGCACATTGAGCACCAGACCGGTACGTTCGGCATCCGGGAGGATATAGCGCGTTGGCAGGGTGATCGGCGTACCGGCGCCCGGCAACCATTTATCGACCGCGGGATTGGCGATCACGATCTCATCGTGCCCGAGATGGGAACGACGCGCGATGTCGAGCAGCGTGTCTTCGTACAGCGCCTTGATGACCCGCGCTTGGCCGACCAAATCGACGTCGTTGGGCGGCAGCGGCAGGGTTTCGGCCAAAGGCGCGCGCGCAACGAGGCCGGCAAAAAGGCCCAGGGCCAGTCCAAGGGCGGTGCGACGATACGGGAGCGAACAGGACATCATGATAGGTATCTCGAAAAAGTTACTACGGGGATATGCCACCGGCACACCCACGGCCGTCATTCTACGGCATCGGCGCAGCGGATAAAAACTATAGCCCCCGGAAATCCAGGAAAAATCCCCTCCGCCACCCTGGCGAGGCAGGGCCAATCCCGACGCCAGACACCCGCACGCCTCAACGATTCGCCAGCGCATGCCCGGCTATTTCATCCAGAAACGCGCGGCCGTATTTTTCCAGTTTGTGCCGACCCACGCCCACCACGGCCAACAACGCTTCCTCGTCCAGCGGTTTGTCGCGCGCCATTTGCATCAGAGTCGCATCGCCAAACACGATATAGGGCGGCACGCCCTGTTCATCGGCCAGACGCTTGCGCAGCACGCGCAGACCATCGAACAAGGTTTCGTCGTAGCCACCCGCCGCCGCATCGCTTTTGGGGCGCTTCTTGCGCGTCTGCTCGCGCACGCGCGGCCGGGCGAGTTGCAGCGATTGCTCACCGCGCAGCAGCGGTCGCGCCGCTTCCGTGAGTTTCAATACCGAATACTCGGCAATATCCTGGAGCAGATAACCGTGATGGATGAGCTGACGGATGATGGACATCCAGTCCTGCTCGCTGCGCTCGCTGCCGATGCCATAGGTCGAGAGCTGTCGATGATTAAGCGCGCGGATACGTTCGTTGTCGGACCCGCGCAACACGGCCACGACATGCCCGACGCCAAAGCGCTGACCGACGCGATACACGCAGGACAAGGCCTTGCGTGCGTCATCGGTGGCATCGAAACGTTCGGGCGGATCGAGGCACACATCGCAGTTGCCGCAATCGTCTTCCAGGCGCTCGCCGAAATAATTGAGCAACACCCGTCGCCGACATGTGAGACTCTCGGCCAGCCCGACCATGGCATTGAGCTTGTGCAGTTCGATGCGCCGCTGCTCGGCGTTGTCGTTGTTCTCGACCAGTTGCCGCGCCACGCTGATGTCCTGCGCGCCGTACAGCAACAGCGCCTCGGCGGGCAATCCGTCGCGTCCGGCGCGACCGGTTTCCTGGTAATAGCCCTCGATGTGCTTGGGCAGATCGTAATGCACGACGAAGCGCACATTGGGTTTGTCGATGCCCATGCCGAAGGCGACGGTGGCGACGACGATTTGTAATTCGTCGCGCAGAAACGCCTCCTGCACCGCCTGCCGCCGCGCGCTAGGCAGGCCTGCGTGATAGGCATCGGCGCGCAGCCCCTGTTCGCGCAATTTCGCCGCGACTTCGTCCACGCGTTTACGGCTCAACGCATAGACGATGCCGGCCTGATCGCGGCGCGCATCCAGAAAACGCAGCAGTTGCTCGAAGGGTTTGTGCTTATCGAGCACGCTGTAACGGATATTCGGCCGGTCGAAGCCGGTGACATAGTGGCGCGCCTCGCCCAGTCCGAGCACGCGCACGATATCCGTGCGGGTCTGCGCATCGGCGGTCGCCGTAAGCGCTACCCGTGGTATGTGCGGGAAAAGTTCGCGCAGCGCGCCGAGCTGTTGATACTCGGGACGGAAGTCGTGCCCCCATTGCGATACGCAATGCGCCTCGTCGATGGCGAACAAGGCG
>JACREG010000105.1 GCA_016218375.1 Gammaproteobacteria bacterium | reverse complement strand
GCGGCCATTGGACCAGAAATTACATCTGGATTCAACAGCCCAGACCGACAATTGCCGGTCGGAAAATGGGGTGGACGATGGGACTCGAACCCACGACGACCGGAATCACAATCCGGGGCTCTACCAACTGAGCTACGCCCACCATTGAACTCTGCGTTACCCCGCCGGGATATGGCGCGCCCGGCAGGACTCGAACCTGCGACCCTCGGCTTAGAAGGCCGATGCTCTATCCGGCTGAGCTACGGGCGCGGAACATTCGCGATTGGTCGGGGTAGAGGGATTCGAACCCCCGACATCCTGCTCCCAAAGCAGGCGCGCTACCAGACTGCGCTATACCCCGCGCTTTCGCCTGCGCCTTACTCCTGGCTCGGGCTGGGCAAGGGCGCAGATGATACGCGCACCGCCCTCGGAGGGTCAACGATAGGGTCAACGTCACAACCAAACCCAAGCGCCTTGAGACCGCGGGCTACGGCGTGCGAGAATCGCCGCCTTTCTTGGCGCACCACGACCCCGAGACATCCCCGTGACAGCACGACTGATTGATGGCAAGGCGATCGCCGCCGGCATCCGTAGCGAGATCAAAGCACAGATCGAGGCACGCGTAGCCCGTGGACTGCGCGCGCCGGGTTTGGCGGTGATTTTGGTCGGCGCCGATCCCGCCTCGGAAGTCTATGTGCGCAACAAACGCAAAGGCTGCGAAGACGCCGGCGTGCATTCGCTCGCCCACGACCTGCCAGCCACCACCAGCCAGGCGGAGTTGCTCGCCCTGATCGACACGCTGAACACAGACCCGAGCATCGATGGCATCCTCGTGCAATTGCCGCTGCCTGCGCACATCGATGCCGAAACTATCGTGGAAAGCATCCGTCCGGACAAAGATGTCGACGGCTTTCACCCTTATAACATCGGCCGCCTCGCGATACGCATGCCCTTGCTGCGTTCTTGCACGCCCTACGGCGTGATGACTTTGCTCAAACACACCGGCGAAACTTTCTATGGACGCGAGGCCCTGGTAGTCGGCGCGTCAAACCATGTCGGACGACCGATGGGGCTGGAATTGCTATTGGCCGGTTGCACCGTCACCACGTGTCACCGCTTCACCGCCGACTTGGCCGCGCATGTGCGCCAAGCGGACATCCTGGTGGTCGCGGCCGGCAAACCCGGCTTGGTCAAGGGCGAGTGGATCAAACCAGGCGCGACGGTCATCGATGTCGGTATCAATCGCGCCGCGGACGGAAAACTGGTGGGCGATATCGAGTTCGAGACGGCCCGGGAACGCGCGGCTTGGATCACGCCCGTGCCAGGCGGCGTGGGGCCGATGACGGTTGCGACTTTATTGCAGAACACCCTGTTGGCCGCAGAACATTTCCACGACTGAGACTCAAGCGCTGATGCGCGCCACCGAAGTGTCGGTGGAGGCGGATTCCAGCAGCGCGAGAAACGGCTGCGGCTTGGCGATTCCATATCCCTGCGCGTAATCGACACCGAGCGTGCGCAGCACCGCCAGGATTTCCCGGTTTTCCACGCATTCGGCAATGGTGCGAATCTGCATCACATGCCCGACGTTGTTGATGGCCTCGACCATCGCGCGGTCGATTTCGTCGCTGGCGATATCGCGCACGAAACCGCCGTCGATCTTCAGATAATCCACTTCGAGATTCTTCAGGTAAGCAAACGAACTCAGACCGCTGCCGAAGTCGTCCAAGGCGAATTTACACCCTCTGGCCCTGAGCATTCTGATGAAACGCGCGGCACGGCGCAGGTTGGCGATGGCCGCGGTCTCGGTGATTTCGAAGCAGATCCGTTCGCCCGGAATATCCGCGGCGGCGATTTCCTCGGACACGACATGCAAGAATTCCTCGTCGCCCAACGAGCGTCCGGAGACATTGATCGTCCAGATGGTGTTCTTCAGATTGTTCGGCAAACGCCCGACATTGCGCAGCACATTCTGCACCACCCAACGGTCGATCGTCGGCATGAGATTGTAGCGCTCCGCTGCGGGGATGAAGGCCATGGGCGGGACTTCCTGACCATCCTCGCCCT
Organism: Gammaproteobacteria bacterium; assembly: GCA_016218375.1. GTDB lineage: Bacteria > Pseudomonadota > Gammaproteobacteria > Thiohalobacterales > Thiohalobacteraceae > JAHJQQ01. The sequence goes on along the minus strand of JACREG010000105.1, from coordinate 3,174 downwards.
GAATACGCAGCAGTATTTCGTAGTGCGGCGCCAGCGCCGAGTCCGGATCGACCGGCAGAATCGGCTGACAATAGAGTATGAAACGATTCTCGGCCATCGCCTTGTGAATACGCGACACCCAGCGCATCTCGCCTTGGCGTTGCTGCAATTCGCGGTCGTCGGGTACATACACATGCACGCGGTTGCGCCCGCCATCCTTGGCCGCATAACAGGCCACATCGGCGGCACTCTGAATCTCGGTCAGGTTATGCGTATGTCCGTTGATGGACACCACACCGACGCTGATACCGGTTTCGAAACTGTAGTCTTCGCAAACGAACCGGAACTCGCGCACGCTGCGTCGCAGATCCTCGGCGATCACTCGCGCCTGATCCAAGGTGCAGTAGCGCAGCAGAATCCCGAATTCGTCGCCGCCCAACCTTGAGAGCACGTCCGCCTCGCGCACCTTGCTTTGCAGCAGATGCGCGAGCTGTTTGAGCATCTCGTCGCCGGCGATATGCCCGCAGGTATCGTTGACGACCTTGAATTGATCGAGGTCCAGATAACACAGCGCGTGTTCGCGATCTTCCTCACGCGCGGACTCCAGCGCATCCTTGAGCTGTTCTTCGAAAGCGCGCCGATTGTACAACCCGGTCAGCGCGTCATGGGTGGCCTGATAGGACAACTGCCGGGCCAGCTTGCGCGCATGTCCGACATCGTGGAATACCATCACTGCACCAATGACACGCCCGGCGCGGTCGCGGATCGGCGCGGCCGAATCCGCGATAGCAACCTCTTCGCCATCGTCGCGTACCAGCAAGGTGTGATCGGCCAGCTCCAATATTTCCCCGCACTTCAGACACAGTTCGACCGGATTGGCGACCGGCTGTCGGGTGTTTTCGTTGACCAGCCGCATCACGGCCGACAGCGATTTGCCTTGTACCTGCGAAAGCGTCCAACCGGTCAATCGCTCGGCAACCGGATTGAGGTACTCGATGGAACAGGATTCGTCGGTGGTAATCACCGCATCGCCGATGGAATAGAGCGTTACTTCGGCGCGTTCCTTTTCCTGATACAAGGCGGTTTCCGATTCGCGCACCCGATTGAGCGCCTCGCGCAATTCTTCCTGCTGTTGCAGCAGATAACTCAGCGCTTTGTTGAAAAACTTGCCCAGAAAGCCGAATTCGTCGCGTCGCCGTTCGTCGAAGCGCGCCTCGGTCATGCCACCGGCAAAGCGCTCCGCGGTATTCACCATGCTGAGAAACGGACGGGTCAGAACACGCTGCAAGATCCATTGCAGGATCAATCCGAATACCAGGAACAAGGCGCCCATGGTCACCAGCAGATCCTTGCGCTTGGCGTCCATCAAGGCCCGGAGATTGGTTTGATAGAACAGCACACGTTCCAGACCTTGATCATTCCGCCCCAGCGCTTCGTTCAAAATGGCCGTATCCGCATAACGATCGCCGCGCGGCGCCGCACCGACGCGGTAGATATGATCGCGGGTGATCAGGATGGCGCCACTGAACTCATACTGATCCAGCAGGCGTCGCAGTTGTGCGTCGATCAGATCGGGACTCGACTCGGGATGTGCTGCGAAATAATCGCTGGCGGTCGCAATGAAACTGTCCGCGTTCAGGGAAAACCGTCCCACCACCTGATCTTCCAGGTTACGCAATTGGACCAGGGAGAAGATCGAGCCGATCAGCATCATCCCCCAAAAGACGATACCGGTGATCTTGAGCGGCAGACGACCGCGCAAACTCGTTGCAGCGCCGATTTCGGGCTGGCCCAGGTTCATCGAAAACCCACGAGTTTGAGACTGATGAGCACCGGACACACCCCGCTCAAACCCGCGCCGAAAATCGCAAAGCCCATGAACCAGGGGAAGAACCACAACTGCTCGGGGAAAACATACAGGGTGACGGCCAGCATCACGGCGACCGACAGGCGCCAAGCCCGCTCGGCATCGAAAGGAATACGCGCGTAATGTGCCGCTGGAATCAGTTCGCTGCTGTCGCCAAACTCCGGGCGACCGGAGCGCAGGCGCGAGATCAGCAGCGGGACACGGTAATTGCTAAGCGCCTCCAGGACCAAAACACCAATCAACCCGGAGATCGCGGCATGGACATCGAAATACAGGAACGCCAGCAATAGCGCCCCCACGATCAGCCGGAAGAATCGTTCAGTCATGTCGGTTGCCCAGGCCGGGCCGATGACGATCCGTCGCTCGCGCCCCTATAAAGCCGTTAACTTGTTGATCTTATGGGCCACCCTGCCACGGTTTACTTAGCGGCAGCCATGGGTATTTCTTGACGAAATTCACACTTCAGGCGCGCCGCCACGTGGTGCCTTGAGCAGCGTCCTCCAAAATAACGCCTTGGTCCTTGAGCAGATCGCGGATACGGTCGGACTCGGCCCAGTTCTTGGCCGCGCGCGCCGCCCGGCGGGCATCGATCAGAGATTGAATGTCGGTATCGCTCAGACCCGAGGCAGTGGCCCCGCCCTGGAGCCCCCCCTGAAGGAAAGCATCCGGAGGGTCCTGCAACACACCGAGGCATTCGCCGAGCTCGCGCAAGGTGGCGGCGAAATCGACGGCGGACTCGCCCTGCTCGCGGGCACGGTTCAGCGCGCTGGCGAGATCGAACAACACCGCCAGTGCCTCCGGTGTGTTGAAGTCGTCGTCCATCGCCGCCTGAAAGCGTTCGACGTAACTGTCCAGCCGCTGACCCTGAGTCACATCGACACCGCGCAAGGCTGTGTATAGACGTGTCAGCGCGCCGCGCGCCTTGTCGAGATTCTCCTCGGTGTAATTCAGTGGACTGCGGTAATGACTGCCGAGGATGAAGAAGCGGATCACCTCCGGCCGGTAGCGCGCCAGCACTTCGCGCACGGTGAAGAAGTTGCCCAGCGATTTGGACATCTTCTCCTCGTCGACCTGGACGAAGCCGTTGTGTATCCAGTAATTGACGAACGTGTGGCCGGTCGCACCCTCGCTCTGGGCGATCTCGTTTTCGTGATGCGGGAATTTCAGATCCATGCCGCCGCCGTGAATGTCGAAATGCTCGCCGAGACAGCAGGTCGACATGGCCGAACATTCGATATGCCAACCGGGACGACCGCGGCCCCAGGGCGAATCCCAGGCCGGCTCGCCGGATTTCGCCGCCTTCCACAACACGAAGTCCAGCGGATCGT
>JACREG010000098.1 GCA_016218375.1 Gammaproteobacteria bacterium | reverse complement strand
CGTACCGACGGCATGATCGTTCGCCGGCGTAACAAGAAATAAGTATTGAGAGGTCGTCATCGTGCCACGTTCAGTGAAGAAAGGGCCTTTCGTTGATCTCCACCTGGTGAAAAAGGTGGAAGAGGCCATTGCCAGCAACAGCAAAAAGCCGATCAAGACCTGGTCGCGCCGTTCCATGGTGATGCCCGACATGGTCGGCCTGACCATCGCGGTGCACAACGGTCGGCAGCATGTTCCGGTCATGGTGAACGAGAACATGATTGGCCATAAGCTCGGCGAGTTTGCCGTGACCCGCACCTTCAAGGGTCATGCGGCAGACAAGAAGACGAAGTAAGGGGAGAGCGTTCAATGCAAGTCAGTGCCATTTTGCGTCACGCACGCATCTCGCCCCAGAAGTGCCGTCTGGTCGCCGATCAGGTGCGCGGTTTGCCGGTCGAGCGCGCGCTGCAAACGCTGATGTTCAGTAACAAGAAGGCGGCCGACATGGTGCGCAAGGTGCTGGAATCCGCGATCGCCAATGCCGAGCACAACGAAGGTGCCGACATCGACGAACTCAAAGTAGCGTCGATCATGGTCGACGAAGGCCCGGTGATGAAGCGCATGCATGCACGCGCCAAAGGCCGTGGTAACCGTATTGTGAAGCGCACCAGTCACATCAAAGTGACGGTGGGCACCAAGAAGTAAACGACGAATTGCGGGGCCGGTCATGCCGGTCTCATGAACCGAACACGAGAGAGAACTCGGAATGGGTCAGAAAGTACATCCAACAGGCATCCGCCTGGGTATCGTGAAGGACTGGACGTCCAAGTGGTATGCGGACTCCCGTAACTTTGCAGACTATCTGAATCAGGATCTGCAGGTTCGCGACTTCCTGAAGAAGAAGCTCGCGCACGCCTCGGTGAGCCGCATTCAGATCGAACGCCCGGCGCGCAATGCCATGATTACCGTGCATACGGCCCGTCCCGGTATCGTGATCGGCAAGAAGGGCGAAGATATCGAAGCCCTGCGCAAGGAAGTGTCCCAGAAGATGGGCGTTCCCGTGCACATCAATATCGAAGAAGTGCGCAAGCCCGAGTTGGATGCGCAGTTGGTCGCCGAAAGCGTGGCCCAACAGTTGGAGCGCCGCATCATGTTCCGTCGCGCCATGAAACGCGCGGTGACGAACTCCATGCGTCTAGGCGCGCAGGGTATTCGTATCAATGTCGCCGGCCGCCTGAACGGCGCCGAGATCGCGCGCAGCGAGTGGTATCGCGAAGGTCGTGTGCCGTTGCATACCCTGCGTGCGGACATCGACTATGGGTTCGCCGAGGCGCGCACCACCTATGGTGTGATCGGCGTGAAAGTTTGGATCTTCAAGGGTGAAGTGATCGGTGCGGCCGAACAGGCTGCCGACGCGGAACCCGCGAAGAAAGCGGCCGGCAATTAAGGAGTAGCTGTAGCCATGTTGCAGCCCAAAAGAACTAAATTCCGCAAGATGCACAAAGGCCGCAATACCGGCTTGGCGACTTCCGGTAACAGTGTCAGCTTCGGTGAGTATGCGTTGAAGGCCACCACGCGCGGTCGTCTGACGGCGCGGCAGATCGAGGCGGCGCGCCGCGCGATCACCCGTTTCATCAAGCGCGGCGGCAAGATATGGATTCGCATCTTCCCGGACGTGCCAATCACCAAGAAGCCGCTGGACCCGCTTATGGGTAGCGGTAAGGGTAACGTGGAGTATTGGGTTGCCAAGATTCAACCCGGCCGCGTGCTGTATGAAATTGAAGGTGTGACCGAAGAGACCGCGCGCGAGGCCTTCAAGCTGGCCGCCGCGAAACTGCCGGTGCAGACCACCTTCGTGTCCCGGACGGTGATGTGATGAACGCGACTGAACTCCGTAGCAAATCCGCGGCCGAGCTGCGTACCGAATTGAAAGGCCTCCTGCGCGAGGAATTCAACCTGCGCATGCAGAAGGCGACCGGTCAGTTGGCCCGCCCGCACCAGTTCCAGCGTGTGCGCAGGGATATTGCCCGTATCAAGACGGTGCTGAACGAAAAGGCAGGTAACGCAGCATGAGCGCGAGCGAAAACATCGAGCGTACGCTCACCGGTCGTGTGGTGAGCAACAAGATGAACAAATCCGTCACTGTGAAGATCGAGCGTCTGGTGAAGCATCCGGTGTATGGCAAGTACATCCGTCGTTCCACCAAGCTGCATGTGCACGACGAGACGAATCAGTGTCAGGAAGGCGATCTGGTGACGATTCGCCAGTGCCGTCCGATCTCCAAGACCAAGTCCTGGACGTTGGTCGAGATCGTGGAAAAAGCGAGCTGAAACGATCGATCCCGCGGGATTGATCGAAACGGTTATTTAGAGAAACTGCTGGTCAGGATTAAACCATGATTCAGATGCAGACCATGTTGTTCGCTGCGGATAACAGCGGGGCGCGCCAGGTGCAGTGCATCAAGGTGCTGGGTGGTTCACACCGCCGTTACGCCGGCATCGGCGACGTGATCAAGGTCAGCGTGAAGGAAGCGATTCCGCGCGGCAAGGTCAAGAAGGGTGAAGTGTACAATGCGGTGGTCGTGCGTACCCGCAAGGGCGTGCGTCGCCCCGACGGTTCACTGGTACGCTTCGATACCAACGCGGCGGTGCTTCTGAACAACAAACTAGAGCCCATCGGCACCCGTATTTTTGGGCCGGTGACTCGTGAATTGCGCAGCGAGAAGTTTATGAAGATTGTCTCGCTGGCCCCGGAAGTGCTGTAAGAGCGATAGGGTTTCGTCATGCGCAGGATTAAGAAAGGCGACGAGGTGATCGTCATCGCCGGTAAAGACAAGGGCAAGCGTGGCTCCGTGCTGCGCGTGCTGGATGAAGATCGACTGATCGTCGAGAACATCAATATCATTAAACGGCATACAAAGCCGAATCCCCAGGCGGGTGTCCAGGGCGGCATTGTCGAGCGTGAGGCAGCAATCCAGGCCTCCAACGTGATGTTGTTCAATGCCCAGACCAGCAAGGGTGACCGGGTCGGTATCCGGACGCTGGAAGATGGCCGCAAGGTGCGGTATTTCAAGTCCACGAAAGAAGTCGTGGACGTCTGATCGAGCAGGTTGAAGAGCCATGGCCAGATTGCAACAGCATTACCGTGACACCGTTATCAAGCAGCTCATCGAGCAGATGGGTTACAAGAACGTCATGGAAGTGCCCAAGATTACCAAGATCACCCTGAACATGGGTGTGGGCGAGGCGGTCGGTGACAAGAAGATCATCGAGAACGCCGTGGGCGACATGGAGAAGATTGCCGGACAGAAGGCAGTCGTGACCCTGGCCCGCAAGGCAATCGCCGGATTCAAGATTCGCGAAGGCT
>JACREG010000008.1 GCA_016218375.1 Gammaproteobacteria bacterium | reverse complement strand
TCCATCACCTCGATTCAGGCCGTGTACGTGCCCGCCGACGACTTGACCGACCCGTCGCCGGCGACAACCTTCGCGCACTTGGATGCGACCTTGGTGTTGTCGCGTAACATCGCCGAGCTGGGTATTTATCCCGCCGTCGATCCGCTCGACTCCACCAGCCGCCAGCTCGATCCGCTGGTCGTCGGCAACGAGCATTACGACACCGCGCGCGCTGTGCAGGGTACCTTGCAGCGTTACAAGGAGCTCAAGGACATCATCGCGATTCTGGGTATGGACGAACTGTCCGAAGACGACAATCGCGTCGTCTGCCGGGCGCGCAAGATCCAGCGCTTCCTGTCGCAGCCGTTCTTCGTCGCCGAGGCCTTCACCGGCGCGCCCGGCAAGTACTGCTCGCTGAAGGACACCATTCGCGGTTTCCAGGGCATCGTCAACGGCGAATACGACCATCTGCCGGAGCAGGCCTTCTACATGGTCGGCACCATCGAAGAGGCGGTCGAGAAGGCCAAAACGCTCTGAGGAAAGTCTGAGCAACCCGTCATTCCGGCGCAGGCCGGAATCCATGGCCGCAAACCCCTGGATTCCCGCTTTCGCGGGGATGACGGAACCGGGAGCAGAAGTTCCCTAAAACACTGGATTGCAGAACATGGCTATGACTATTCACGTCGACATCGTTAGCGCCGAAGCGGCCATTTTCTCCGGCGCGGCGACGATGGTGTTCGCGCCCGCCGAGATGGGCGAGGTCGGCATCGCGCCGCGGCATACGCCGATGCTGACTCGGTTGAAGCCCGGCGAAGTGCGCGTGCAGACCGACGACGGCAAGGAGCAAAGCTTCTATGTGTCCGGCGGCATGTTGGAAGTGCAGCCGCACATCGTGACGGTGTTGTCCGATACCGCGCTGCGCGCCAAAGATCTGGATGAAGCTGCGGCTCTGGCGGCCAAAGACCACGCCGAGAAGCTGCTCGCCGACAACCGGGCCGATATCGACTACGCCAAGGCCCAGGCCGAGTTGGCCGAAGCGGTCGCCCAGTTGCGTACCATCCAGAAGCTGCGCAAAGGGCATACGTCCTGACACAGCGTGTTATTTCATCAACAACCCAGGCTACGGGTTCCAGTATCTCCTTACGGCTCAACCCAATGTCTGAACACATCGCTCCCCGAAAGCTGGTCACGCTCACCTACCGCATTACCGATACCGACGGTTTGGTGCTGGAGCAGAACGACATGCCGGTCAGCTACCTGCACGGCGGCCATAGCCAGATGTTCGAGAAGGTCGAACGCGCCTTGGAGGGCAAGGCGGCGGGCGACGTGGTCGAGGTGAGTCTCGCGCCGGCCGAGGGCTTCGGCGACCGCGATCCCAATCTGACCTTTACCGACGACCTCGACAACGTCCCGCCCGAATTTCGCCGCCTCGGTGCCGAGGTGGAAATGCAGAACGAGAACGGGGACGTGCGCACCTTCATCGTCACCCATATAGAAAATGGTCGGCTGACCGTCGACTGCAACCACCCCTTCGCCGGCAAGACCGTGCTGTTCCGCATCGAGGTGTTATCGGTGCGCGATGCGAGCCCCGATGAGTTGCGCGAAGCCGGGCTGCCGCCGGGATTACTTTAGCCCCCCCACGTTTTGGCCTGGCCATGCCCCGTTTGCGGCATTGGCTGCCAGCCCCCTCAGCATCCGGCCAAGCCAAGCCCCCCCGGGAAATGGTATGATGCGCCCCCTTAGGTTCATGATTTCACACCCCTCATAACGTTCCTGCCCCAGGGAGACAGGCACCTCCAATGGCGTTAAGCATTGTCATCCTAGCCGCCGGCCAAGGTACCCGCATGCGTTCGGCCGTGCCCAAGGTGCTGCACCCATTAGCCGGTAAGTCCTTGTTGGAGCATGTCATCGATGCCGCCGCGGCGCTCGGTGCAGGGCAGATCCAGGTGGTGTATGGACACGGTGGAGAGCAGGTGCGGCGGCAACTGGCTGCGCGCCCGGCCGAGCACCCGGTGACGTGGGTGGAACAAGCCCAGCAATGGGGCACCGGGCACGCGCTGGCCCAGGCCCTGCCGGGTATCGCGGATACGGATCGGGTGCTGGTGTTGTATGGCGACGTGCCGTTGATCGGCGCCGACACGCTGCGGCGCCTGCTCGACGCGGCGGCGGGCGGCCAGTTCGGTCTGCTGACTGCGGAACTGGCCGACCCCAGCGGCTACGGCCGTATCCTGCGCGAGAGTGATGGGCGTGTGACCGGCATCGTCGAGCAAAAAGATGCGCGGCCCGAGCAGCTCGCCATCCGCGAAATCAACACCGGCTTCATGGCCGCCGATGCCGCGGCACTCAAGCGCTGGGTCGCGCGGCTGGGCAACGACAACGCCCAGGGCGAATATTATCTGACCGATGTCATCGCCCAGGCCGCCGCCGAAGGTATCGCCATCAATACCGTGGCCCCGGCGGAACTGTTCGAGATCATGGGTGTGAACAACCGCGCCCAACTTGCCGAGCTGGAGCGCGACTACCAGTGTCAGCAGGCGCAGCGCCTCATGCACGCCGGCGTGACCCTGCGCGATCCCGCGCGCTTCGACCTGCGTGGCCGGGTCGAACACGGTCAGGATGTCAGTATCGATGTGAACGTGATTCTCGAAGGCGAGATCACGCTCGGCGACCGCGTGTCCATCGGCCCGGGCTGTGTGATCCGCAACGCGGCAATCGGCGACGATACGATCATCCAGGCGCATTGCGTCATCGAAGACGCGATCATCGGCAGGAATGCCCGCATCGGTCCGTTCGCGCGCATCCGTCCCGAGACGCAACTGGCCAACGACGTGCGCATCGGCAATTTCGTCGAGATTAAGAAATCGGACATCGGCGCCGGCTCCAAGGTAAATCACCTGAGCTATATCGGCGACACCACCATCGGCGCGCGCGTGAACGTCGGTGCCGGCACCATCACCTGCAATTACGACGGCGCCAACAAACACCGTACCGTCATCGAGGACGATGTCTTCATCGGCTCGGATACGCAATTAGTCGCGCCGGTGACGGTCGGTGCGGGCGCAACATTGGGCGCTGGCACGACGCTGACACGCAATGCGCCCGCAGGCGCGTTGACGCTGAGTCGATCCAAACAAGAAACACGGTCGGATTGGAAACGGCCGGTGAAGAAGAAATAGCGAGGCAAAGGGATTATGTGCGGCATTGTCGGTGCGATTGCTCAGCGCGATGTGGCGCCCATCCTGCTGGAAGGGCTGCGGCGTCTGGAATACCGCGGTTACGACTCGGCGGGCATGGTCGTGCTTGGCGGCGATGGTGCGCTATCGCGCATCCGCGCGACGGGCAAGGTGAGCGAGTTGGGGGCGTTGCAGCAGCAGTCCCCGCTGCCGGGTAGTCTGGGCATCGCGCATACGCGCTGGGCAACCCACGGTAAACCCACGGTCGCCAATGCGCATCCGCATATCTGCCGCGACACCGTGGCCGTGGTGCACAACGGCATTATCGAGAATCACGAAGAACTGCGCGCCCGTCAACGCGCGCAGGGTTTTGTGTTCACTTCGGAGACCGATACCGAGGTGATCGTGCATCAGGTTTACCATTACCTCGAACAGGGCAAGGATCTGCTCGCCGCCGTGCAGGCGACGCTTGCGGAACTGCATGGCGCTTATGCGCTGGGCGTGGTCTCCAAGACCGAGCCGGGGCGCTTGGTCGTCGCGCGTCGCGGCAGTCCTTTGGTGATCGGGCTTGGCATCGGCGAGAATTTCATTGCCTCCGACGTGGCCGCGCTGCTGCCGGTCACACAGCGCTTCATGTTCCTGGAAGACGGCGACGTCGCTGTGCTGACAACCGAAGGCTGTCAGGTCTTCGACCGCAACGGCATACCGGTGCGGCGCACCGAACGCCTGTCGGAACTGACTGCCGATGCTGTCGAACGCGGCGAATACCGCCATTACATGCTCAAGGAAATCTTCGAGCAGCCGCGCGCCGTGGCCGACTGCCTGCAAGGCCGCATCGCCGATAACCGCGTACTGGAACAAAGTTTCGGCCCGGATGCGGCGCGTATCTTCGATACGGTGCAAGGCGTGCACATCATCGCCTGCGGCACCAGTTATCACGCCGGCATGATCGGCCGTTATTGGCTGGAATCCATTGCGGGCGTTCCGTGCAGCGTGGAAGTCGCCAGTGAGTTTCGTTACCGTCGTCCAGTGGTGCGCAAAAATTCGCTGATCGTGACCCTCTCGCAGTCGGGCGAGACCGCGGACACGCTCGCAGGTCTGCAAGAGGCCAAGCGTCTCGGCTTCGGCCATTCGCTCGCGATCTGCAACGTGCCGGAGAGTTCGCTGGTGCGCGAGTCCGAGCTGGTGCTGATGACGCGCGCCGGTCCCGAGATCGGCGTGGCCTCGACCAAGGCCTTCACGACGCAGTTGGTTTCACTGTTGTTGCTGGTGATCGTGCTGGGGCGTCGCCAAGGTTTGAGTGAAGCGCAGGAGGCCGCGCTGGTGCAACAATTGATTTCCCTGCCGGGCAAGATCGAGCATGCGCTGCAATTGAATACGCAGATACGCGAGCTCGCCGAACGGTTTGCCGACAAGCATCACGCCTTGTTCCTCGGGCGCGGCGCGCAATATCCGGTGGCAATGGAGGGCGCGCTGAAGCTCAAGGAGATTTCCTATATCCATGCCGAAGCGTATCCCGCCGGCGAATTGAAGCACGGCCCGCTGGCGCTGGTCGATGCGGACATGCCGGTGATTGCCGTGGCGCCGAATAACGATCTGCTGGAGAAATTGAAATCCAATCTCCAGGAAGTCAGCGCACGCGGCGGTGAGTTGTTCGTGTTCGCCGACGAGGGAGCGGGCGTGGCGGCAACGGCGGGCGTCACTGTGCTGCCGGTCGCGGCGACCGATGACGGCATCGCGCCGATTGTGTTCACGGTGCCGTTACAGTTGCTGGCCTACCATGTTGCCGTACTCAAAGGTACCGATGTCGATCAGCCGCGCAATCTCGCGAAGTCAGTAACGGTGGAATAATTCAAAGCGATCAAGGAACTATTGCGATGCGTTCGGGTCACACGGTACTCGTGGTGGGTTTGTTGGGCATGATGCTCAGCGGTGCGGCACATGCGCGAGTGTTTCGCTGTACAGATGCGGCGGGCAAGGTGAGTTATTCGCAGATACCGTGTCCGGCTGCGCAGCAGGTCGATGAAATGCGCGGCATGGAAGGCGGCAAGCAACAGGATCGTGACCTGTGTCGCGATGCGGGCGATCTTGCGACTCGGGCGTTTGGCGACATGGGGCGCGGCATGGAGCCGAGTGACGTGATCGATCAGTATGGTGGTATCGATTACATCAATGCCGCGACATTGGGCGTTATCAACTTTGCGGCGAGTCTGCGTTACAACGACCGAATTACGCCGCAACGGGTCGGTTCACTGACTTTCTCGCGGTGCCGCGGTGGGGGATTCGGCGAGCTGCACCCTGGCGATCTGCCCATCCTTGAAGAGGCATCGCCGGTTCAGCCGAGCGAGGATGCGGAGCAACCGACTGCGGAGGCAAGTGTGCCAGGTGCAACAATGCCTGCAATGGACAGCGTTGATCGCTGCGCCATGTATCAGCAGCAGATGGAAGACATTGATCGGCGCTTGCGCCGCGGCTATGACAGTGACGAGGGAAAGCTGCTGCGTGAAGATCGCGCGCGTTATCGGGCTCGATGGGGCGCCGAATGTGCCAATTGAATAGCGGCTGTATGGCAGATCCGCGCAACGAATTTATCAACATCTTTTGGAGAATCCAACTGTGACCAAGAACATGATGTTCTTCTGTATTCCACAACAGGCCTATATGGCCACATCCAATTGCACTACGTTGCGCAAGCGCCCGGTGGGCAACAAGGTGCCGGCGGGAAGTCAGCCGATGTTGCGTGCCTGCGAAACCTGTAGCATGTATCCGCTGGTCGACAAACAGAAGGTGCCGATGGTAAGCCTGTCGGCCTATCTGAGCGGGCAGCGCCCCGACGAAGTGAACCTCAAGTCCGCCGGCATGCGCAAAATTATCCAGGATCATCTGGAGCGCCAAGCCGTATAGCCGCTCGGTACCGGTTCCGGCAGTCATCGCTGGAGATACCTCTCGACAAGCAGCGTGCGTGGAGTTATACCGTTACCGGCGCCCCCGCGCCGTAGGCGTGGGGATGCCGCTCGGCACAGGCCGAGTCGCCTCCCGAACCCAGGCCAGAAGGTGCGATATGAATCTGTGGTTACACGAGCTCGCGCAAACCTGCGATCAATTGGATACCCGTGCAAAACTGTTGGAGGCACTGGATATCATCGAGGATCAATGCCCGGCGTTGGATACGGACGAGCAGGAAACCGCGGGACGCCTGATTACGGAACTCAACCGGCGCCTGGATGCTTTGCAGGAGTAATCCCTGCCATCGCATAGGCTGCGGGGCGTATCCATGGCACGACTCATTACCCTCTCGCGCGCCGCACGCTTGGTGGGCGTCAAGCGCACCACCTTGCAGAAGCAGATCCAGGCCGGCGAACTGTCCACTTTCGAAGGGCAGTTGGATCTGAGTGAGTTGCTGCGCGTCTATCCGCACACCAAGATCGAAGACAGCACGATGATCGAACGCGCCGATCGTATGATCGAACGCGCGCTGAGCCGTGTCGTGCGCGATCAGGAAAATCTGCCGGATGCGGAAGTGCTCGCGACGCGCATCGCGCATCTCAGTCATGAGTTGGGCACCGCCAACTACCGCGTGCGTCGTTACGATATTTTTCTGCTGCAATTGCAGGATTATCTGCGCAAGTTTGCCACGGCCGCCGCCGCGCCAACCCATGCCGATATCAATGCGCTGCGCGATTGGTTGGATGATGGGCTGACAAAATTGCATGCCTCCAGCGATGCGGAAGGCGAGTTGTTCGCCACCGATATGCTGCTGCGGGTGATGGCGGCGCAGGTGCATCTCGAACCCAGCGCGCATGAATTCTTCGTGCAGGGCAACGACAGCTTGCTGGATTCCGGTTTGCGCGCCGGTCTGGCGTTGGATTACGGTTGCAGCGACGGCAGTTGCGGACGCTGTATGGCGAAGCTCAAAAGCGGCATCGTCAAGCTGGTGCGTAAACCGCGTTATCGATTGAGCGAGCACGAGCGCGCCCAGGGATATACCCTGATGTGTTGCCATACGGCCGTGACCGATGTGGTACTGGAGGTGGCCGAAGCGCCGCAGCCGGGACACATCGAGCCGCAGCGCTTGCTTGCACGCGTGGGTTCCGTCGAACGCGTCGCCGACGATATCGCCGTCTTGTCGCTGCGACCGGCGGAAGGTGCGCGGCTACGTTTTCTTGCCGGACAGTCGGTACGTCTCAGCAGCGATGGCCAAAGCGCCGAATACGCCATCGCCAGTTGTCCCTGCGACGAACACCAGCTTGAATTCCACATCCGTATGCGCGGCGACGATGCCTTCGCGCAGAAGCTGTTCACCGCGCTTGGTCTGAACCAGCAGGTCGAGATCGAGGGACCGCACGGCGATTTCACGTTGGATATGCAGTCATTGCATCAGGTGATTTTCGTGGCGTGGGATACCGGCTTTGCGCCGATCAAAAGTCTCCTCGAACACGCCATGGCATTGGATGCCGCGGAAAATCTGCATCTGTTCTGGGTGCATACCCAGGACGATGTGCCGTATCTGCACAACCGTTGTCGCGCCTGGGCCGATGCGTTGGAAAATTTCCATTACACGCACCTGCGTGCGGAGTCGCATATTTACCACGGCGATAGCGATGCCCACGAAATACTGGCGACGGTATTGGCGGCGATTGCCGAGCCGCACTTCGATGTCGCGGCCTTCGATATTTATATCGCGGCGCCGGCGCCGATCCTGGAGCAAAGCCGGCGCTACTTCACGGCGCGTGGGGTGCCGGCCGCGCAACTGCACATGCTGGATATTCCCGCCTGATCGCTCGCGATTCTCCCCGCAACGGAAGCCGTTGTGCCGGTCGCGTGAACCACGGTCGTCCCAGACCCCCAAATTTTTTTGCTTGCAAAAGTGTTTTGTTATGCCATTATATTGCCGCCAAGCATTCATAAAGATACCTAATCAGATGTAATTCATGGGTTTTTATGGATGGCTCGATGTATTCCATCAACGAACTGGGATTCCAGGATCAGGATCGAGCATTCAGTGACCGGCAACGACCTTCAGCTCGTACGCCACCGGTTCACGCTAGGGATTGCTGCCGGCTTTGCCCTGACCCCCGTCGTGGGACTCGGCAGCCTATGGTTATTCGGCCTCATCGACATCCACAGCCTGCGGCTTGCCGCGCAGGCCGGCATGCTCCCCGCGGCGCTCGTCACCCTGCTCGGCTGGAACTGGCTGAGCTTTCGCGCCTACCTACAACCGTTTCTGCATTGGCTGGCACAGCATCCGCAAGGCGGTAGCGCGCCGGGTCATCTGCATCGCCGGCTCGGACGTTTCAGCCGCGAATACTGGGGCATGTTTCTGCTGTATGCGTTGATGACGCCGGTGCTGTTGTTTGCCGGCGGGCCGGGCGGTTTCGGCGCGATTCCCACGGTTCCCCTCGTCAATGCGCTACTGCTCCAGGTGGCGGTCGCGGTGTTGGTGGGTTTACCGACGTACCTGATCGCGCTGGATCGACTGGGCAAGCTGGTCGCGCAGCTCGGTTTGCAACAGGTTCAGGTCAGCCTCAAATCCAAGATCATGTTGCTCGGTGGATTTCTGCCGCTGCTGTCGTATTCGATCCTGATGCATTACCAATGGGTGAGTACCGGCTGGCTTGCGCCGGAGCTGGCGGTGATCTGGGGCGCATTGGCGCTGATTACGAGCACGGTGACGTGGCTGGCGATCAAGAGCATGGCGCAATCGCTGCGCCCGGTGCAGGAGGTCTTGTCGCGCAGCGGTGCCTCGACGCACGCCGATCTGGCGCGACTGCGACCGCAATCGACCGACGAAATCGGTTATCTCACGCAGACCTTGGGCAAGCTGTTCCGCCGGCTCGGCGATCAGGAATCGACCATGCGCGCGGTGGTCGACAACGCAGCCGAGGGCATTATCGTTGTCGATGAACATGGCCAGATCGATACTTTCAACGCCGCCGCGGAGAAACTCTTTGGTTTTCTCGCCGCGGAAATTCGTGGCAAACCGCTGAGCTGGTTGCTGCCGGATTTGGTTGGCGGTAACAACGTGCCGCCGGTGGCGGGTGGCGAGCAGGAAACCGCCGCCCTGCATCGCAACGGCCAACCGATTCAGGTGTCTGTGCGCGCCAGCGAAATGCACATCAGCGGCGAGCCGATGTACACCTGTCTGGTGGCCGATATCACCCAGCGCAAACAGGCGGAAGACAAAATGCTCAAGGCCGAGGCGCGTTACCGCGACTTGGTGGAAACAGCTCACGACTTGGTTTGGAGTGTCGATCCCGCCGGTCATTGGACCTATCTCAACAGCGCCTGCCAAGGGATCTACGGTTATAGCCCGCAGGAAATGATCGGGCGACATATCCAGGATTTTCACGCGCCGAGTCATGCGGAAAAAGATGTCCAGGCATTCCAGGCCATTCTCGATGGCCAGGAACTGGTGCAATACGAAACCGTGCATGTCGATCGCCAGGGCAACTATCATCACTTGAGTTTCAATGCCAGGGCGCATCAGGACGACAGCGGCCATATCGTGCATATCAGCGGTACGGCGCGCGATATCACCGAACAGAAGGCCTTCCAGAAGCAGCTTTCCTATCAGGCCGAGCACGATTCGCTGACCGGCCTGTTCAATCGCCATTACTTCCAGCAGGAACTCGAACGTACCGTGGCGCGCGTCGCGCGCAGCGGCGCCGACTGCGCCGTGTTCTACATCGACCTCGATCAGTTCAAATACATCAACGACACCCTGGGTCATGCCGCGGGCGATCAGTTATTGGTCGAGATTACCCATATGGTGTCCGCGCATGTGCGCGAAGGCGATCTGCTGGCACGCTTCGGCGGCGACGAGTTCACCTTGTTGGTCTACAACATCAAGGCGCAGGATGTGCCCAAGGTCGCGGAGAATTTCCGTTCCCTGTTCGAAAACTATAAATTCCATTACGAAGGCAAAAATTTCAACGTCACCTCCAGCATCGGCGCGTCGCTGATCGACGCCGGTGTGGTATCGGCCGACGAGGCCATGTCGCATGCGGATCTGGCCTGCAACATGGCCAAGGCACAGGGTCGCAACCGCGTGCATCTCTATAACCCCGACGACCGCGACAAGGCCGGCATGGCCGAAGACATGGGTTGGGCCGCGCGCGTGCGCGAAATGCTGGAGCATGATCGTTTCCAGTTGGTCTATCAGCCGATCATGGCGGTCGACAGCGGCGACGTGCAGGATTACGAAGTGCTGGTGCGCATGGTGTGCAGCGATGGCGAGATCATCTTGCCGGGCGGGTTCATGCCGGCGGCCGAACGTTTCGGTCTGATTCACAACGTCGATCGCTGGGTCGTGGCGCGCGCCATTCATCAACTGGCCAATCTGCGCGAACAGGGCAGTCAGGTGCGTTTCTCGATCAATCTCTCAGGCAAGGCCTTCGAAGACAGCATTCTGTTGCCCACGATTCAACGTCTGCTCAAAGAAACGCGTCTCGACCCGGCACTGCTGACCTTCGAGATCACCGAGACCGCGGCGATTGCCAACCTGAGCGCGGCCACGAAATTCATCGGCGCGTTGAAAGATATCGGCTGCCAATTCGCGCTCGACGATTTCGGTTCCGGCTTCAGCTCGTTCACCTATCTGAAGCATTTACCGGTCGATAAATTGAAGATCGACGGTTCCTTCGTGCAAAGCATGGCGCAGACACCGGTCGATCAGGCCATGGTGCAATCGATGAATCAGGTCGCGCATGCGCTCGGCAAACAGACCATCGCCGAATACGTCGAGAGCGCCGAGACACTGCAACTGCTCAAGGAATACGGCGTCGACTTCGCGCAGGGTAATTTCATCGGCAAACCGCGCGAAGCACTGATGAATCTGGCGCCGAACGTGGCGACACTGACGCGCAATGCAACCGATAACCTCGTCACGCTCAAAGTCGAGCCGAAGGCGCGCGGCGAATAACGACATAATGCCGGATGCGCCGCAGGCGTGCGCCCGGCAACTGACTACACCGTCTCCAGATTCGCATACGCCAGCACCAGCCATTTGGCGCCGGCGTTCATGAAGTTCACCTGCACGCGCGCGTGCGAGCCTTGGCCTTCGTAGTTCAACACCACGCCTTCGCCGAATTTGCCGTGGCGCACACGCTGACCGAGTTGCAGCGCGTTGGCCGGTTCGGCGATCGATGCGGGCGCGCGGCCGCGCGGCTCGGCACTGTACAACGGCCGCGATACCTGTACTTGCGGGCGCACTTCCTCGATCAAATGTTTGGGTATCTCGCGCAGAAAACGCGATGGCAGCGCATAGGATTCCGTGCCGTGCAGACGCCGGCGTTCGGCGCAGCTCACCACCAGTTCGCGGCGCGCGCGGGTGATGCCGACGTAACACAGGCGGCGTTCTTCTTCGAGGCGCCCCGGTTCGTCGGCCGACATCGAGTGCGGGAACAGGCCTTCTTCCAGACCGACCAGAAACACCAACGGAAATTCCAGACCTTTGGCCGAGTGCAGTGTCATCAACTGCACGCAGTCTTCCCAGATATCGGCTTGGCCTTCGCCGGCCTCCAATGCCGCATGGGTGAGGAAGGCCGACAGCGGGTCCATCTCCACTTCGCTGTCGATCTCCGCGGGCTCGTATTGGCGCGCGGCGCTGACCAGTTCTTCCAGGTTTTCGATGCGCGCCTGTCCGCGTTCGCCTTTCTCTTTTTTGTAGTGCTCGATCAGGCCACCGGCCTGAACCGCTTGTTCGACTTGCTCGTGTAATTCCAGGCCGTTCAAGCCGGCGGCGAGTTCATCGATGAGTTGCAGAAACACCGCCAGTGCGCCGATGGCGCGGGCCGGCAGCGCTTTTTCGTCGACGACACGTTGCGCCGCTTCCGTCAGCGGGATAGCGAACTGCTTGGCGTATTCGCGCACGGTGGCGACGGTGCGCTCGCCGATGCCGCGTGGCGGCTGGTTGACAATGCGCTCGAACGAGGCATCGTCGTTGCGGTTCGCGGCCAGGCGCAGATAGCCGAGCGCATCCTTGATCTCCGCGCGCTCGAAGAAACGCAGGCCGCCATAGACGCGATACGGAATGCCGCGCTGCATGAACTGTTCTTCGAAGATGCGCGACTGGGCATTGGAACGGTAGAGAATCGCGCAGTCGGAACGCGCGTGGCCGCGTTCCGTATGCTGCGTGATGCGGTCCACCACAAAGCGAGCCTCGTCGTATTCGTTGTAGGCCGTGTACAACTGGATCGGCGTGCCGCCCTCGCCCTCGGTCCACAGATTCTTGCCCATGCGCCCCTGATTGTTGGCGATCAACGCATTGGCGGCTTCAAGGATGGTGGCGGTGGAACGGTAGTTCTGTTCCAGGCGTTGTACCAGCGTACCGGGAAAATCCTCGGAGAAGCGCTGAATGTTCTCGATGCGCGCGCCGCGCCAGCCGTAGATGGATTGATCGTCGTCGCCGACGGCGAACAAGCGACCATGCGCACTGGCCAGCAGGCGCAGCCAGGCGTATTGAATGCTGTTGGTATCCTGGAACTCGTCGACCAGTACATGCTGGAAGCGCTGTTGATAATGGCGCAGCAAGTCCGGATTTTTCAGCCACAGCTCGTGCGCGCGCAGCAGGATCTCGGCGAAGTCCACCAGCCCGGTGCGTTGACACACCTCTTCATAGGCTTCGTAGACGCGGATCTGCTGTTTCAAATACGGGTCGTTGTAGTGCTCGATATGCTGCGGCCGCTGGCCTTCCTCTTTCTTGCCGTTGATGAACCACTGCATTTGCTTGGGCGGCCAGCGCGTCTCGTCCAGTTCCAGCGCCTTGAGCACGCGCTTGACCACGCGCAATTGATCGTCGGAATCGAGAATCTGGAAAGTCTGCGGCAGATTCGCCTCGCGCCAGTGCGCGCGCAGCAGCCGGTGTGCCAGGCCATGAAACGTGCCCACCCACATGCCGCCGGCCGGCATGCCCAGCAATTGCTCGGTGCGGTGGCGCATCTCGGTCGCGGCCTTGTTGGTGAAGGTCACCGCCAGGATGCCGTAGGGCGAGACCTGCTCGACCTGGATCAGCCAGGCCATGCGATGCACCAGCACGCGGGTCTTGCCGCTGCCGGCGCCGGCCAGCACCAGCACCGGCCCGGCCGGCGCGGATACTGCCTGACGCTGGGCATCGTTGAGCGGATCGAGGATATGGGAGACGTCCATCGGCGGATTTTACCAGATGCAGGGTTGTCCGGCGGTGGCGCGGCCGATGGAAAAACCGCGCCCGTTGTAGCAAGCTGACGGCGCGCGCCGGCACGTCCCCGGCGCGCTTATCCGGACAGGGACGGTTTGTATTCTGCAGGTACTGCATATGATGGGATTTTTCGGTGACTTTATCGGCGTGATCAGTTTCCTCGCCTTGGCAGCCATCGCCGGCATTTGGTTTTTCGTGCCCTTCGCCATCTTCGGCACCAAGGACCGTCTCGACGATCTGATCGATGCCGTCGACGAGACCAACAAACATCTCGCCGACATCAAGGCGATCCTCACCCGCGATGCGGTGCAATCGGGCGACGCGGTCGAACCCAAAAGCGATATCGAGATTCCGTCGATTCATGTGAGCCGGTGAACGGCCGCGGCGAATAGGTTCCAGCCGGGCTTTATGGTATAAATCGCCGCAATTCCAATGGGAGAGAACGCAGTGAAATCATCTCGACGATTGGCGCTTGCGGCGCTCGTGGCGGCGGTCGGTTTGATCGGCTGCGGTCAGCAGGATGCTGGCAACACAGCGGGCGAGGGGATCGTGCAAATCGGCTCGGTCGCGCCACTCACCGGACCGCAAGCGCACCTCGGCAAGGACAACGACAACGGCGCGCAGCTCGCGGTGGACGAAATCAACGCCGCCGGTTTGAAACTGGGCGGCAAGCCGCTGCGCCTGCAACTGGTCAGCGAAGACGATCAGGCCGATCCGCGCACTGCCACCATCATCGCGCAGAAACTGGTCGACGGCGGCGTGGCCGGCGTGATCGGCCATCTCAATTCCGGCGCCACCATTCCCGCCTCCAAGATTTACCATGACGCCGGCATTCCGCAGATTTCCCCGTCCGCCACGGCGATTGCCTATACCGCGCAGGGTTTCAAGACGGCGTTTCGCGTCATGACCAACGACGAGCAACAGGGCAAGGCGCTCGGCCAGTACGCCGTCGCCAAGTTGGGTGCCAAGCAGATCGCCATCATCGACGACCGCACTGCCTACGGTCAGGGTCTCGCCGACGAATTCGAAAAGGCCGCCAAGGCCGCCGGCGCCGAAATCGTCGCCCACGAATTCACCTCCGACCGCTCCACCGATTTCCTCGCCATCCTCACCTCCATCAAGGCCAAGCACCCGCAACTGCTGTTCTACGGCGGCATGGATGCGCAGGCAGGACCAATGGCGAAGCAGATGCAGCAACTCGGCTTGAATGTGCAATTGCTCGGCGGCGATGGCGTGGAGACCGCCGAGTTCGTCAAACTCGCCGGCACCGATGCCGAAGGCGTGGTCGCGTCTTCGCCGGGTCTGCCGCTGGCATCGATGCCGGGCGGCACGGCGTTCAAGGAAAAATTCACCGCGCGCTACGGCCAGATTCAGACCTATGCGCCGTATGCCTACGATGCCGTGTATGTCATGGTCGAGGCGATGCGCCGCGCCGATTCGGCCGAGCCGGGCAACTATCTCGCGGAACTGCCCAAGACCGACTATCAAGGCGTGACCGGCCACATCCGCTTTGACGCCAAAGGCGATGTCGCGGGCGGCAGCGTAACCTTGTATCAGGCCAAGAGCGGTACGTGGCAGGTGCTCGAAACGGTTCATTAATCCAATGTAGGGTGGGTTAGCCGCGTAGCGGCGTAACCCACCACGGACTCATGGTGGGTTACGCCTTCTGGCCTAACCCACCCTACATATATTTCCCATGGACATCCTCACCCAACAACTCATCAACGGCTTGGTGCTGGGCAGCGTCTACGCGCTGGTCGCGCTCGGCTACACCATGGTCTACGGCATCCTCGAACTCATCAATTTCGCGCATGGCGAAATCACCATGATGGGCGCGATGGTGGCGCTGGCGGTGATCGGTGCGTTGGTCGGCGCGGGCGTGGATCTGCCGGGTGTAGTGATCGCATTGTTCGGCCTGCTCGCGGCGATTCCGGTGTGCATGGCGTTGGGCTTCGCCATCGAACGCGTCGCCTACCGACCGTTGCGCCACGCGCCGCGCCTCGCGCCCTTGATTACTGCCATCGGCATGTCCATCGTGTTGCAGAACGTCGCCATGCTGATCTGGGGACGGCAATACATTTCCTTCCCGCCGATCTTGCCGCAAGGGCGGCATCAACTGTTGGGCGCGACCATCACCGATGTGCAGATCGCGATCCTGTGTACCTCGGTGATCCTGATGGCGGCGCTGGTCACACTGGTGAAGCGCACACGTTTGGGCCGCGCCATGCGCGCCACCGCGCAAGCGCCGCAGATCGCCGGACTCATGGGCGTGAACGTCAACACCATCATCTCGCTGACCTTCGTCCTCGGTTCCGCGCTGGCGGCGGTCGCCGGCTTCATGGTGAGCGCCTATTACGGTCTGGCGCATTACTACATGGGTTTCATGCTCGGACTGAAGGCATTTTCCGCCGCGGTGCTCGGCGGCATCGGTAATCTTGCCGGCGCGATGCTCGGTGGTTTGCTGTTGGGCGTGATCGAGAGTCTGGGCGCCGGTTATATCGGCGATCTCACCGGCGGCTTTCTCGGCAGTCATTATCAGGATGTATTCGCCTTCTTCGTGCTGATCCTGGTGCTGGTGCTGCGGCCGTCGGGTCTGCTGGGGGAGCGCGTGGTTGAGCGCGCGTGAGCTGATGTGATCGAGCCGACGCGCAAAAATGCCTGGCGGAGTTTTCTGCTGCTGGCCGCACTGCTGGTCGCGTTGCCGTTCTTGGTGGATGCGGGGTTGGGGCGCGCCTGGGTGCGGGTACTGGATTTCACGCTGCTGTATATCCTGCTGGCGCTGGGTCTGAACATCGTCGTCGGCTACGCCGGTCTGCTCGACCTCGGTTACATCGCCTTCTATGCCGTCGGTGCGTATCTCTATGCGCTGCTCGCCTCGCCGCATTTCGGTTTGCATCTGCCGTTCTGGATGTTGTTGCCGATCGGCGCGGCCACTGCCGCCGCGTTCGGCGTCATGCTGGGCACGCCGACGTTGCGCCTGCGCGGCGATTATCTGGCCATCGTCACGCTCGGCTTCGGCGAGATCATCCGCATCTTCCTCAACAACCTCAACGCGCCCATCAACATCACCAATGGCCCGCAGGGCGTGAACATGATCGACCCGATCCAGATCGGCGGTCTCCTGTTCGACAAGACGCACACGCTGTTCGGTGTCACCTTCAGTGCCGCGCACCAATACTCTTATCTGTTCCTGCTGCTGACGCTGACGGTGATTTTTGTGTGTCTGCGCTTGCAGGATTCGCGCATCGGCCGCGCCTGGGTGGCGATCCGTGAAGACGAAGTTGCGGCCGAAGCGATGGGCATCAACACGCGCAACCTGAAACTGCTGGCGTTTGCCATGGGCGCGACCTTCGGCGGCGTGGCGGGCGGACTGTTCGCGGGCTTCCAAGGCTTCATCAGCCCCGAGAGCTTCAATCTCATGGAGTCGATTTTGATCGTGTGCATGATCGTGCTCGGTGGCATGGGCAATATTCCCGGCGTGATCCTCGGCGCGGTGTTGCTAACCGTGTTGCCGGAGGCGCTGCGCTATCTCGGCGATGCGCAACGCGCATTGCTCGGCCACGTCGTCGTCGACCCCGCCGATCTGCGCATGCTGCTGTTCGGCATCGCACTGATCGTGGTCATGCTGTATCGCCCGGCCGGCCTGCTGCCGTCGCGGCGCCGTCAGCGCGAACTGGTCGCGGAGGCCGGCGTCGCCGAACAAGAGCAGGCGTCGGTGTACGATGCGCAGCGCTGATTCCGTGCCACCCGTAGGAGCGGGCTTTGCCCGCGAACCGGCAACGCTCCGAACCGTTCGCGGGCGCAGCCCGCTCCTACAGGGCGTTGGACTCGATGCAGGTGCTGTCGGATGAGTTCGCCCTTACTCACCGTCGATAACCTCGCCAAACGCTTCGGCGGCATCACCGCGCTGAACGGCGTCAGCTTGAGCATCGATTCGGGCGAGATCTTCGGTCTGATCGGCCCGAACGGCGCCGGCAAAACCACCTTGTTCAACGTGCTTACCGGCCTGTATGCGCCGAGTGCCGGCAACGTGAGTCTGGCCGGCCAATCGTTGCGCGGTCTCAAACCCAATCACGTCCTCAAACTGGGGCTGGCGCGCACCTTTCAGAACATCCGCCTGTTCGCCAACATGACCGCGCTGGAAAACGTCATGGTCGGCCGGCACGCGCGCACCTCTGCCGGCGTGTTGGGTGCGGTATTGCGCGGCTCACGCACGCGTGCCGAAGAAGCGGCGATCCGCGCAATGGCACATGACCTGCTGGCGCGC
>JACREG010000095.1 GCA_016218375.1 Gammaproteobacteria bacterium | reverse complement strand
GCCGGACAGCAGACTCCACAGCAGCAGGCTCGCCAGTCCGCGCACGATGTTCGTCATTTCAAACGACCTCTTCATGTCATTCCGCGAATCTCGTAGGTTGGGGTGAGCGCAGCGAACCCCAACGATCCGCGATGTTGGGGTTCATGTACATTCACCCCAACCTACAGGGCATTTGTTTCAATCCGCCGGTGGCGCGGCGACCAGCACTTCGCGGCTGCCGTTGGATTGCAGCGGGCCGACGATGCCGGCCATTTCCATGGTCTCGATCATGCCCGCGGCGCGGTTGTAGCCGATCTTGAGGCGACGCTGCACACCTGAGATCGACGCACGCCGGCTTTCCGTGACGATGCGCACCGCCTGGTCGTAGAGCGGATCGGATTCGCTGTCGCCGCCACCGCCGCCGAAGCCCATTTCGCCGGGCAGTTCGCCGCCGGGCGTGTCGCCCTGCAAAATTTCTTCGAGATAATCCGGCGAGGAATTGCCCTTGAGGTGATCCACCACGCGATGCACTTCCTGATCGGAGACGAAGGCGCCGTGGATGCGCACCGGCAAACCGGTACCCGGCGCGAGATAGAGCATGTCGCCGTGACCGAGCAGCGCCTCGGCACCCATCTGATCGAGAATCGTGCGCGAGTCGATCTTGCTCGACACCTGGAAGGCGATGCGCGTCGGGATGTTCGCCTTGATGAGACCGGTGATGACATCCACCGACGGCCGCTGCGTGGCAAGGATCAAGTGAATACCGGAGGCACGCGCCTTCTGCGCCAGACGCGCAATCAACTCTTCGACCTTCTTGCCTACGACCATCATCATGTCGGCCAACTCGTCGATGAGCACGACGATGTACGGCAGACGTACGAGGTCCGGCGGCGGCGCGGTGGGGTCGAGGTGTTCTTCCGGCTTGTAGAGCGGATCGGGGATCGGCTCGCCGTTGTCTTCGGCGTCCTTGACCTTGCGGTTGTAACTGGCGATGTTGCGCACGCCCAGCGCGGCCATGAGTTTGTAACGCCGTTCCATTTCGGCGACACACCAGCGCAGCGCGTTGGCGGCCTCCTTCATGTCGGTGACCACCGGCGTGAGCAGGTGCGGGATGCCTTCGTAGATCGACAGTTCCAGCATCTTCGGGTCGATCATAATCAGACGCACGTCGGACGGCAGCGTCTTGTACAGCAGACTCAGGATCATGGCGTTGACCGCCACGGATTTACCCGAGCCGGTGGTGCCCGCGACCAGCAGATGCGGCATGCGTGCCAGATCGACCACGGTCGGATGTCCGGAAATATCCTTGCCGAGCGCGAGCGTCAGCGGTGAACTCGCCTCTTCGTAATCCTGCGATTTGATGATCTCGGACAGCGCGACGATTTCGCGCTTCTCGTTGGGAATCTCCAGACCGATAACGGATTTGCCGGGGATCACCTCGACCACGCGCACGCTGATGGTCGACAGCGCACGCGCAAGATCCTTGGCGAGATTGCTGATCTGGCTGACCTTCACGCCTGAACCCGGTTGCAGTTCGAAGCGCGTAATCACCGGACCGGGACTGACCGCGACCACCTCGGCCTCGACACCGAAGTCGGCGAGTTTCATCTCCACCAACCGCGACATCGCCTGCAAGGCCTCTTCGGAATAACCGCCCACGCTGGGACGCGGCTCGTCGAGCAGCGCCAGCGGCGGCAGTTCGGAATCCGACGGTGCTTCGAACAACGGCACTTGGCGCTCTTTCTCGACGCGCTCGCTGACCTCGACCTTCTTGATGACCGGTTCGATGCGCAGCGGCGGCCGACTCTCGACCTTCTTCTGTTCCTCGCGCACGACTTCCTGACGCTCCATGCGCATCTGCCGGCTGGCGAGGTAATCCTGCAATTCGTCGATGCGCTCGCGCGCCCAGGTGACGAAGCGCAGCGTCCAGCGCCCGGTGCGATCAATGACCACCAACCACGACAAGCCCGTGAACAACGTTATGCCGGCCAGGAACAACGCCAGCAGGAACAGCGTGCCGCCGACGTCGCTGAACGGGTCCATCAGATCCTTGCCGATCAGGTCGCCGAGAATGCCGCCGGCGGACAAGGGCAACACGCCGGGGTCGATGCTGAGATGCAGACTGGCCAGCCCGCAGCCGGCGCCGAGCGTCAGCAGGAAGCCCAGCCAGCGCAACGCCAGGGTGTGATAGTCGATGTCGCCGTTCTGGGTGCGGCCGCGGAAGATCAACCAGCCGCTGTAACCGACCATGATGGGAAACAGCACGGCGAGGAAACCGAACAGATACAAGGACACGTCGGCGAACCACGCGCCCGCCACCCCGCCGATGTTGTGCACCACGCCGCGCGGCCCGGTGTGCGACCAGCCCGGATCGGTATTGTGATAACTCAGCAACGACACCAGCAGATAGACGGCGATCGCGCTCAGCACGATCAACGCGCCTTCGCGCACGCCGCGACTGACCTGATGCCGCAGCGGTGCCGCGTTGGGGTTTTTCTTGCGTGCCTGTGCCAAGTGAATGTCTAAGCCCTGAAAAAAGTGCTGTGATTGTATGTGCGAAGGGGGTTTATAGCCACCCCCGCATCCGGTTAAGGCGCAGTTTCCCGTAGAGCAACCAGATGCGGAAGCAAGACAGGAATGTCGCCGCGAACGATGCTCCACAGCGTATCGTTGTCGATGCCGAGATAACCATGGATTAGCCGATTGCGTGTGGCAATGACCAGCCGCCATGGGATCTGCGGATTGGCCACACGCACCTCGTCGGGAATATGTGTCGCTGCCTCACCGATCAGTTCCAGGTTGCGCAGGGTGGCGTCGAAATTCAGCCCACTGGCGACAAAACCCGCCTGATCGAAGCCGTCGGTGTAGGCAATCGCTTTTTCGGCAAATCCAATCATGTCGGCGATATAAAACCGCCATTCGCGCTGCGCGGGATCAGACATGAACCGCCTCCCTTTCGATGAAGGGTCGCAGTTCCGTGCGCAGGGCCTTCTCGGTCACCAGATCGACCGGGACACCGAACAAGTCTTCGAGATAGAACAGAACGCCGAAGTAGCGTTCCGATGTCGCCGGGCCATCGAAAGCGACCAGGACGTCGACATCGCTATCGCTCCGTGCGGCATTGCGCGCAGTCGAGCCGAACAGCGCCAGATGTGTCACCCCATAACGGGCTGCCAGCGTCGGCTTGCTCTGGGCGAGCAATTTAAGTGCCTCTGATCGGTTCATGACTGCACCTGTTGGAAAGTAGCGTATTCCAAGACGCCTCGAATTCGAGGGGATTGTGTTGAATTCAAAGGTTTTGGGCAAGCGATGACGGGGGGCAAGGTCATGCGAACGCTGCCTTTACCGCCGGATGCATGAGGACGCCCCGCTCCACATTGATGCCGCGGGCCAGCGCCGGGTCATCGCGCCAGTGCGGATTGCCGGCCAGTTTCAGCACATACGGCAGAATCGCCGCCGACAAGGCCTGCGCGGCGCTGCGTGGCACGGCGCCGGGCATGTTGGTCACGCAGAAATGCACGATGCCGTCGACGGTATAGGTTGGCGCGGCGTAAGTGGTCGGGCGGGTGGTCTCGATGCAACCGCCCTGATCGACCGCGATGTCGACGATCACGCTGCCGGGCGCCATGCCGCGCACCTGTTCGCGATTCACCAGATGCGGCGCCCGTGCGCCGGGCACCAATACCGCGCCGACCAGCAGATCGGCCGCGCGCACCGCGCGGTCGACGGCCTCGGCATAGGGATACAGCGCGGTCACGTTCGGCCCGAGCGCACGCATCGCCGTCAAGCGTTCGCGCTGGCGGTCGAAGACAGTCACTTCGGCGCCCATGGCCGCGGCCATCAGCACCGCATTGCCGCCCGCCTGCCCCGCGCCGATCACCGTCACCTTGCCGCGTTCGGCGGCCGGCAGCCCACCCAAAAGCAAACCCTTGCCACCCTGCGGTTGCTGCAATAGGTTCGCGCCGATCTGAATCGCGAGCCGGCCGGCGATGTCGCTCATGGGCGCGAGCAGCGGCAGTGCCCCGTTGACCTCGACGGTCTCGAAGGCCACGGCGGTCAGACCGATCGCTTGCAGACGCTCAGTGAGTTCGCGGTTGGCCGCGAGATGCAGATAACAGAACAAGGTGTGATCGGCGCGCAGCCAGCGCAGGTCGCCGTCGATGGGTTCCTTCACCTTCACCACCAGTTCGGCGTTGGCGTAGAGTTGTTCGGCACTGGGCAGAACGGTCACGCCCAGCGCCGCGTAGGCGCTGTTCGGGTAGCCGGCCTGCTCGCCCGCGCCGGTTTCGATGCACACCGCATGACCCGCGCGCACGAGATCGGCGCACGCCGCGGGGATCAGCCCGACCCGGCCTTCCAGCGGTTTGATTTCCTTCGGCACCCCGATGCGCATCGCCGCTCCTTTACCCTCGTTGTCAAAGCCCTTAGCATACCGGGCGCATACCCAGGCCGTGTCTGACTCTTAATTCAGTTAAGAGACAGCAGCCAAATACGTCGTTATCGTTGTGATTTCAAAGGCGTCACAACCCGAGCCGCACGTCGGAGTCATTATACATGAGCACACCCAAGCACTGCCGTCTCCTGATCCTGGGGTCCGGTCCGGCCGGCTACACCGCCGCCAACTACGCCGCCCGCGCCCACCTCAAACCGGTGCTGGTCACCGGCCTGGAACAGGGCGGCCAGCTCATGACCACCACCGAGGTCGAAAACTGGCCCGGCGGCGCGCACGACCTGCAAGGCCCGGCGCTGATGGAAGCGATGCGCGAACACACCGCACGCTTCGACTGCGAAATCGTCTTCGACCACATCCACACTACCGATCTCTCGCAACGGCCGTTCACCCTCACCGGCGATTCCGGCACCTACACCTGCGACGCGCTGATTATCGCCACCGGCGCCTCGGCGCAATATCTCGGCCTGCCGTCCGAAGAGTCGTTCAAGGGTAAAGGCGTGTCGGCCTGTGCGACTTGCGACGGCTTCTTCTACCGCAAGCAGCGCGTCGCGGTGATCGGCGGCGGCAACACCGCCGTCGAAGAGGCGCTGTATCTCGCCAACATCGCCGAACATGTCACGCTGGTGCATCGCCGCGATGCGTTGCGTTCGGAAAAGATTCTGCAAGACCGGCTGTTCAAGAAAGTCGAGGAAGGCAAAATCGCCATCGAATGGAATCAAGTGCTCGACGAAGTGCTCGGCGATCAATCCGGCGTCACCGGCATGCGCATCAAGAATGTGAAAGACGGTTCGACCAAGGACGTCGCGCTGATGGGCGTGT
The DNA here is from genome assembly GCA_016218375.1 of Gammaproteobacteria bacterium. Taxonomy (GTDB): domain Bacteria; phylum Pseudomonadota; class Gammaproteobacteria; order Thiohalobacterales; family Thiohalobacteraceae; genus JAHJQQ01. The sequence goes on along the minus strand of JACREG010000095.1, from coordinate 15,888 downwards.
TCATCGCCATCGGCCACAAACCGAATACGCAGATATTCGCCGGCCAGTTGGACATGCAGCACGGTTACATCACCGTGAAGGGCGGGATCGAGGGCGATGCCACCGCGACCAGCGTGGCGGGCGTGTTCGCCGCCGGCGATGTCGCCGATCACGTCTACCGTCAGGCGGTCACCTCGGCCGGCACCGGCTGTATGGCGGCGCTGGACGCGGAACGCTACCTGGATGCGCTGGCCGCCAAGGCGTGAGGCGTGACAGTGTACGACAAAGGCTCCATGCCCTAGCGACAGGACGCCGTGAATACATCCCTGTAGGCTTGACGGCCGCCTGCCGCGCAGGGCCGGGGCTCGCCGACAGCATGCGAGCCCGTTCGGCGGGCAAGACATCCACTGGATGTCTTGCAATTCCCGCCTCACCCCTGCGGCCGACACCTGCCGCTAGGGCATGGAGCCTTTGTCGCATGAAAGTTCATCAGTGACTACCTCACTATGCAACTGCGCATCGTCGATCGTCTCGATACCATCCCGGCCGCGGATTGGAATGCGCTGGCCGGCGAACGCAACCCCTTTCTCGCGCATGAGTTCCTCAGCGCGCTGGAACATCATCACTGCGTAGGCGAACGCTACGGCTGGTTGCCGCGACACTTGGCGGTCTACGCGCAGGACCGATTGGTCGGCGCCGTGCCGCTATATCTCAAGGACAACTCTTACGGCGAACTGGTGTTCGATTGGGCCTGGGCCGATGCCTATCAACGCGCCGGTCTGCGCTATTACCCGAAGGCGGTCGTCGCCATTCCCTACACGCCGGCCACCGGACCGCGCCTGCTGTTACATCCCGAAGCTGATGCGGAACACGTCAGTACGCTGCTGATCGACGGCGCGCTGGAACTGTGCCGCGAATTGCAGTTGTCCTCGCTGCACTGGCTGTTCACCGATGCCGCCGATACCGCGCGTTTGCAGGCACGCGGCCTGCTGCTGCGCAAGGGCGTGCAGTTCCATTGGCACAATCAAGGCTACCGCGACTTCCAGGATTTCCTCGATACCTTCACCGCGGAGAAGCGCAAGAAACTCAAACGCGAACGCCGGCGCGTGGTCGAACAGGACATCGAACTGCGCGTGGTACACGGTCACGAGGCCAGCGATGACGAGTGGCAGATCGCGCACCGCTTCTATGCCTCGACCTTCGACCGAAAATCCGGCATGGCCACGCTGAGTCTGGCGTTCTTTCGCGAGATCGCGCGGACCATGGGCGAGCGCGTCGTGTTGGTATTCGCCTATGCCGGTGACGTGCCGGTCGCCTGCGCCATCAATCTGCGCGGAACGGATGCGCTGTACGGCCGACACTGGGGGTGCAGCGAGGATTACCACAGCCTGCATTTTGAGGCCTGCTATTATCAGGGCATCGACTACTGCATCCGTCACGGCTTGCAGTTATTCGAGCCCGGCGCGCAGGGCGAACACAAAATCAGCCGCGGCTTCGTCCCGACGGCGACCTGGTCGGCACACTGGATCGCCGACGAACGCTTCCGCATCGCCATCGCGGATTACGTGCAACGCGAGGAACGCGCCATGAGCGATTACACCGACGAGCTGCGCGAACATATCCCGTATCGAAAATGACTCACTTCAGTCACTCCAGCGCGCCCTACTGGCTCGATCCCCACGACCCGACGGCGCCGTTTCCGCCGGTGGAATTCGCCTTGCGCGATCCCGACGGTCTGCTCGCGCTGGGCGGCGATCTGTCGCCCGCACGCCTGCTCACGGCGTACCGTCAGGGCATTTTCCCCTGGTACAGCGAAGGCCAGCCGATTCTGTGGTGGTCGCCGGACCCGCGCATGGCACTGCGGCCCGACGCGCTGAAGATTTCCCGCAGCCTGCGCAAGACGCTGCGCAAGGGCGCGTTCAGCATCACGCTCGATCAAGATTTCGCGGCGGTGATGGCGGCCTGCGCCGAACCGCGCGCGGACGCGCTGGGCACCTGGATCACCGACGACATGTATCGCGCCTACCAACGCCTGCATGCGCTCGGCTACGCCCATTCGGTAGAGGCTTGGCAGGATGGATGTCTGGTCGGCGGGCTGTACGGCGTCGCTTTGGGCAAGGTATTTTTTGGCGAGTCCATGTTCACGCGTGCGGCCGATGCTTCCAAGGTCGCCTTCGCCCATCTGGTGCGGCAACTGCATCGCTGGGGTTTCGTGCTGATCGATTGCCAAGTTTACACCGATCATCTCGCCAGCCTGGGTGCGGCGCCGATGCAGCGCGCGGACTTCTGTGCCACGTTGGAACGCCATGCCCAGCCGCAGGATCGCACCGGTATCTGGACGCTGGATGCGGATATCGGCGCAGCGGGTTGGTAGACACGAAGAGCGCGTAGAATATCCAGCCATGAACGCGCCCCGCCAAGTGCAGTTTTACGCGACCCCGCCGCACCCCTGCCCGTATCTGCCGGGACAGGAGTCGATCAGCCTGTTTGCCGATCCCGCCTGCACCGACGCAACGCTGTACAACCGTTTGGCCCGCCTTGGCTTCCGCCGCAGCGGCGGTCATGTGTATCGACCGGCCTGCACACACTGTCAGGCCTGTATTCCGGTGCGTATTCCCGTCGCGGACTTTCAGCCGCGCCGGCGCGACCGCCGCTGTCTGGAACGCAACGCCGACCTCCAGGTGCAACGAGTCGAGGCAAGCTTCAGCGAGGAGGCCTATCGCCTCTATTGCACCTATCTCAGGGCCCGCCACCCCGGCGGGGGCATGGATAAACCGACTGCCGAACAGTTCAGCCAATTTCTCATCGGCAGTTGGAGCGACACAGGGTTTCTGCAACTGCGGCTGGACCGACAACTGATTTCGGTCGCGGTCATCGATCGGTTGGAGGATGGCCTGTCCGCGGTCTACACCTTCTACGATCCGGCACAGACCGGACGCAGCCTGGGACATTATTCGATCCTGCGTCAGATCGAGGCCGCGCAGAGCATGGGGCTGCCCTACCTCTATCTCGGCTACTGGATCGAGGCCTGCCAGAAAATGGCCTACAAAGGCACTTACCGTCCCTTGGAAACCTTGCGCGGCGAGCAGTGGGAACGTCTGCCATACTCCACCTAGAGGTACCGTTAAAGCACGGCAGAACACGGACGCTAAGCCAGTAATCCCGGCAGCCATACATGTCAGATTCGCCGGGAACCGACACTGGAGGCTGACCCATGTTGAGCTTCATCTACAGGCTGGCAACCCGTTTCGAACACGCCCATCAGGTTCGCCCCAATCTGCTTTACCTCAACCCCGAACACCTCGGGCAATTGCGCGAGTCCTTTGCGGACCCCGAGGATTTGGGCCGTATTCTGGACATTCTGCATATGGAGCTGATCGTCGACACCGAGGTCGTACACCCGCATGTTGGCTGGATGTCCGCCCAGGAACGCCGCGCCGGCTGAAGAAATTGCCCTGCCTTTGGCGCACTCCGGAAAACGTTGTGGGATAAGCCGCGGTTTCGTCTATAATGCCCGGATTGTTCACCGCCATTCAGGTTATTCATGCCGAAGGAAGATCACATCGAGATGCAGGGCAAAGTCGTCGAGACCTTGCCCAACACCATGTTCCGCGTCGAATTGGAAAACGGCCACGTCGTGACCGCGCACATCTCCGGCAAGATGCGCAAGCACTACATCCGGATTCTCACCGGCGACAAGGTGACCGTCGAACTGACCCCCTACGATCTCAGCAAGGGGCGTATCACCTACCGGGCACGTTGATCGCGCGCTTCGCGTTGTCTTCCGCCGCATCCAGCGGTTTGCTTGACAAGCGAGTGCGCCGTTCTATGGTTTAGTCACTCGCCTTCTTTTTCCACCCGGGAAACGGTTGAGTGTCTGCTCTCCCACCAGCGCCGCCCCCGGCGTGACCAGCGCTTGACCGTCGCCCCCGATTTCACGGAGGTAGCCTCATGAACGTTCGCGACATAATGTCGGCCACGGTGACCTGCTGCGGCCTGCACGACGACCTCGAATCCATCGCGCTGCTGATGATGAGCAACGACTGCGGCTCGATCCCCATCACCAACGACATGGGTCAACCCATCGGCATGATTACCGATCGCGACATCGCGATGGCCGCCGCCGCACGGCACAAGGCGCTGTGGCAACTCTATGCCGAGGACTTTCTTACCGGGCAGCCCGTTTCGGTCTGCAATGAGGATGACGACATCCATGCGGCGCTCGCGGTGATGCAACGCGCACGGGTGCACCGCCTGCCCGTCGTCAATGGGGACAGCGAAATCTTGGGCATTCTATCCATGGACGACGTGATCGGCTGCGCCGAACGCGGTGTACGCGGGCAAGGCTCACCGGACATTTCCTATGACGATGCCGTCAATACGCTCAAGGTCATGAGCAAGCATCACTGAAAAGTAGAGAGGCAGGAAATACTGGCCGCTCGCGGGCGGCCAGTATCAGGCGTGTTCTTCTTCGGCGACGATCTCGATGGCCAGCTTATCGTCGTGCAGACGCACATCGACATGTCCGCCGTTGACTAGGCGGCCGAACAGTAACTCGTCGGCCAACGGCCGTTTGATGTATTCCTGCATCACCCGCGCCATCGGCCGGGCACCCATCTTGGGATCGTAACCCTTCTCCGCCAACCATAGCCGCGCGACCTCTTCGATATCGATGGTGACATTGCGATCGGCCAACTGCGCTTCGAGTTCGTAAATGAATTTGTTCACGACCAGCGCGACCACCGTCGCATCCAGCGGCTTGAATTGAATGATCGCATCCAGCCGGTTGCGGAACTCCGGCGTGAACAGGCGTTTGATCGCATCCATGCCATCGTTGCTGTGATCCTGCGTGGTAAAGCCGATGGACGCCCGCTCCATATCCTGAGCACCCGCGTTGGTGGTCATGATGATAATGACGCTGCGGAAATCCGCCTTGCGTCCGTTGTTGTCCGTCAGCGTACCGTGATCCATCACCTGCAACAGCAGATTGAACACCTCCGGATGCGCCTTCTCGATTTCGTCGAGCAGCAGTACCGCATGCGGATGCTTGAGGATCGCATCGGTGAGCAACCCACCTTGATCGAAGCCGACATAGCCGGGCGGCGCGCCGATCAGCCGCGAGACGGTGTGTCGCTCCATGTATTCGGACATATCGAAGCGGATCAGTTCGATGCCCAGCGTCAGCGCGAGCTGGCGGCTGACTTCGGTCTTGCCCACACCGGTCGGGCCGGCGAACAGGAACGAGCCGATGGGTCTCTGTTCGTTGCCGAGTCCGGAACGCGCCATTTTGATCGCGGCAGCCAAAGCCTCGATCGGCTCGTCCTGACCGTACACGACCATTTTCAGATCGCGGGACAGCGTGCGCAGTTTGTCCTTGTCCGAAGACGAGATGCTCTTGGGCGGGATACGCGCGATCTTCGCCACGATGGACTCGATGTCCGCCGTGCCGATGGTCTTCTTGCGCTTGGACGGCGGTTGCATGCGCTGGTTCGCGCCGGCCTCGTCGATCACGTCGATGGCCTTGTCCGGCAGATGCCGGTCGTTGATATAGCGCTCGGCGAGTTCCGCCGCGGCGCGCAACGCCTTGGGCGAATACTTCACATTGTGATGATCCTCGAAGGCGGTCTTCAATCCTTTGAGAATCTGCACGGTCTCTTCGACCGTGGGTTCGCGCACATCGATCTTCTGGAAACGCCGCGCCAGTGCGCGATCCTTCTCGAAGATGCCGCGGTATTCCTGATAGGTCGTCGAGCCGATGCATTTCAGTTCGCCCGAAGCCAACATCGGCTTGATGAGATTGGACGCGTCCATGACGCCGCCCGAGGCCGCGCCGGCACCGATGATGGTGTGAATCTCGTCGATGAACAGGATGGAATGCGGCTCCTTGCGCAGTTGCGCCAAGACACCCTTTAGCCGCTTTTCGAAATCGCCGCGGTATTTGGTGCCGGCGACCAAGGCGCCCAGATCCAGGGAATAAATGGTCGCGTCCTTGAGGATCTCCGGCACTTCGCCGTCGACGATCATGCGCGCGAGACCTTCCGCCAACGCGGTTTTGCCGACACCGGCCTCGCCGACGAACAAGGGGTTGTTCTTGCGCCGGCGACACAGGATTTGCACCGTGCGCTCGATTTCTTCGCGCCGACCGATCAACGGATCGATCTTGCCGCGGCGCGCCATATCGTTGAGGTTGGTGGCGAAGCTTTCCAGCGGCTTGCGCGGACCGGCCTCGGCACCCTCGCTATCCTCGCCATTGCCCGACGACATTTCCTCGTTCTGTTCGCCGGCAACCTTGGAAATGCCGTGCGAAATGTAATTCACCACATCCAGCCGCGAGACCGTCTGCTTGTTCAGAAAATAAACCGCCTGCGATTCCTGCTCGCTGTAGATGGCGACCAGCACGTTCGCTCCAGTCACCTCTTTCTTGCCCGAAGACTGCACATGGAATACGGCGCGCTGAAGTACTCGCTGGAAACCGAGCGTGGGCTGGGTCTCGCGCGCATCCTGCATCGGCAGAATGGGTGTCGTCTCGTCCAGGAAATTGACCAAGTCGCGCTTGAGCGCCGCCATGTCCGCACCGCAGGCCCGCAGCACCTCGGCCGCCGCCGGATTATCCAGCAGGGCCAGCAGCAGGTGTTCGACCGTCATGAATTCGTGACGCTTCTCGCGCGCCTCTTTGAAGGCGTGATTGAGGGTGAATTCGAGTTCCTTGCTCAACATGGGCGCTACCTCACAACCTCAGGCCTCTTCCAGGGTGCACATCAACGGATGCTGATTGCGCCGCGAGAAGTCATTGACTTGGGCAACCTTGGTCTCGGCGATTTCCCGGGTATAGACCCCGCACACCCCTTTGCCGCGGGTATGCACATGCAACATGACTTGCGTGGCCTGCTCCCGGTTCATCGCGAAAAACGTTTCCAACACCTGCACAACGAATTCCATGGGCGTGTAGTCGTCGTTGAGCAGCACAACTTTGTACAGCGGCGGCGGCTTCAGCTTGGGCTTGGCCTCCTGTACCGCCAACCCGCCCTCGTCGCCCCGTTTAATCAATTCATCTGCCATAGCCGAATTCTAACCGATCCAGGCGTCGTCTATTTCCACAATCGTCACACCCGACGGGCCTGTCCGGTAATCCTATATCGGGTGCTTTCGTGCCCCGCTGAATGCCCCTTGCAGACTCCGCACCGCCGCGGGCAAATCCCCCTGAATACTTGACTATTTTAGTCTGCTGGTTAACAGTTGTAATCGGTATGCTCACGCATACTGGCACAAAGGAGGGGATCTCGGCGTGAATCCGGGCTCTAAAAACCTGGAGCGTCGACATCCACATAATACAAACGGACACAAAAATCCGTGGATGTGAGCGAGGTAAGTGCAGTCATGGCAACAGGCACCGTGAAATGGTTCAGTAATGCCAAAGGGTATGGGTTTATTTCTCCGGATGGCGGCGGCGAAGACGTATTCGCGCATTTCTCCGCCATCGAGTCGGAGGGATACCGAACACTCAAGGAAGGCCAGAAGGTCGAATTCGAGGTCAGCGAAGGCCCTAAAGGGTTGCAGGCCTCGCGAATTCGCGCTTCTGCAAGTTAATCTACTGCCCCGGTAGGTTGTTGGCTTCGGGTTGTACCCGTACCCCATGGCAAATGCCATGGGGTTGGTTGGCTTTAATTGCGTTACACCGACCCGTACGGCTTCACGCCATCTTGGCGATGATGGCCTCGCCAAATTGCGCCGAAGACAATTCTTGCGCACCCTGCATCGCCCGGGCGAGATCGGACGTCGCCGTTTTGGCGGCAATCGCTCCGGAAACCCCCTTGACGACCAAGTCCGCGGCCTCCTGCCAATCCAGGTGACGCAGCATCATTTCGCCCGACAGGATCAACGAACCGGGGTTAGCTATGCCCTGCCCGGCGATATCCGGGGCTGTCCCATGCGTCGCCTCGAAAACCGCCACGGTGTCGGACAAGTTGGCGCCGGGCGCGATACCGATTCCCCCCACCTGCGCCGCCAGTGCGTCCGAAATGTAATCGCCATTCAGATTCAGGGTCGCGATCACGCTCGACGCCTCGGGCTTCAACAGTATCTGCTGGAGAAAGGCATCGGCGATCACGTCTTTGATGAGGATCTCGCGCCCGGATTTGGGGCTCTGGAAACTCAACCACGGGGTGCCGGTCTTCTCGCGGGCGCCGAATTCTTCGCGGGCCAGTTCGTAGCCCCAGTTCTTGAAGGCACCCTCGGTGAATTTCATGATGTTGCCCTTGTGCACCAGGGTCACGGAGTCGCGATCCTGGTCGATGGCGTATTGGATCGCCTTGCGCACTAGGCGCACCGTGCCTTCCTTGGAGACCGGTTTGATGCCAATGCCCGAAGTCTCCGGGAAACGGATCTTCTTGACGCCCATTTCCTCCCGCAGAAATTTGATGACCTTGGCGACTTCGGCGCTGCCGGCGGGCCATTCGATGCCTGCGTAGATGTCTTCGGAATTCTCGCGGAAGATGACCATGTCGGTCTTCTCCGGTTCGCGCAGCGGACTGGGCGTGCCCGTGTAATAGCGGATCGGTCGCAGGCAGACGTACAGGTCCAGATCTTGCCGCATCGTCACGTTCAGCGAGCGGATGCCGCCGCCCACGGGCGTCGTCAGCGGCCCCTTGATGGCGACGGAGAATTCGCGGATCGCCTCGATCGTTTCCTCGGGCAGCCAGACATTGCCGCCATACAGTTTATTGGCCTTCTCGCCGGCATAAATTTCCATCCAGGCAATCTTGCGCTTGCCGCCATAGGCGTGCTGCACGGCCGCATCGATAACCCTGCGCATGACCGGGGTCACGTCGATGCCGATGCCGTCACCCTCGATGAACGGAATAATCGGTCGATCCGGAACGGTCAGGGCATTACCGGCACCGCTACGGATGCGTTCGCCCTCGCTGGGCACCTGGATATGTTGGTAGGCCATTGGATAATCCCGCATCAAGACAAAAACGACTGCGGATTCTAGCACCCGTCCAGTCGCGATGCCCATAACCGATACGGGCCGTTTCCCGCAGGCAAAAAAGAACCCCGCCATTAGGCGGGGTTCCGGGGTCTTACTGTCTGTGCTGCTGAACTTAGATTTCGCCGCCGGCGGCCTGAATCAGTGCCTCTTCGATGGCATTCGGCGCGCACATGATGTTGAAGAACGTGGCACCGGTCGGGCTCTGGACCATCGGCAGATGCGGCCAGCTGATGGCGATACGGAAACGTGCGTACAGGGCATACACGTTGCCGTCGGAGACCAGGATTTCATACGGCAGATGGCCGGTGGAACGCACTTGGTCCTTGTCAACGCGGCTCATGATGTACTCGTCGCCACTGCAACCGTCGGTCAACGCGACGCCGAACACGGACTCGTTCTTGCCCGGGATGTCGATGCGATACACCTTGCTGGCACCGCCCTTGTTGGCGGACAGACCGGCTTCGACCGCAGCGATGGCTTCTTCCTGGCTGTCGTACTCGGCCAGGTTGCTGGGATCGTCGAAGTATTCCATGCCGACCATGTAGTGGTACTTACGCAGATCGGTTTCGCTCAACTGCTTCTCGCCGGTACCGAAGGTCTGCTGCTTGCCCAACGCGGTTTCCAGCGCACTGGCAGCGGCCTGCAGATCGGTCGTATCTTCGAGGCGGTAGGCAGTACCGTAGTAGGTGGGGTTGGTGTAGGAGACCTGAATTTCGTCGCCCACTTTGGTCAGGGTCACGCGCTGGCCGGCGGCATAACCACCGAATTCAGTGCTGGCCGCGGCCTTTTTCAGTTTGTCGTTGGTGATGGCCAGAATCGTGGCGCCATCATAGGGGGCATAGGAACCGACAACTTCAAATCCGGCGCCTGCAATCTTCTGTTTGACCTCTTCGGTGACCTGCGCCATGTCGCCCTTGGCGGTATAAGCCAGAGTGAAGGGCTTCATAGCATCTGCCGCGACGGAGGTACCCGCAACAGCGAACAGGATGGAACCGGCCAGACAAGCTTTCTTAAAGGATGGGAACATAGTGCAACTCCTCCACGCGATTATTGTGAGATCCTCAGGGCATGCCACCTGGGATTCGTTCTTATGCCTTGTGCTCTGTGTCCGCGGCAGCTCCCGCGTTACAGCCGTCCAGGACGGATCAAGGTCATGGGCGGTATTTATTACCTTGGCATCGTCCTATGTCAAGCCTGACATGCACTCAGGCCAAAAACCGCGTGCCCGCGGCACCCACGGACCAAATACGCCCTTAGACTTTTAGGATCATTAACATAAAACGCGCTTTTAAAGCGATGGGTCTTGATATACTCCGGACGGCAATAGCTTCAGGATTACACCATGACCCGCAACCTGCACGTCACCGTGGCCGCCATCGCCGAACGCGCCGGCCGTTTCCTGCTGGTCGAAGAGACCGTGGCCGGCGAATTGCTCATCAACCAACCGGCCGGACACCTGGAAATCGGCGAAAGCCTGCCTCAAGCCGTCATCCGCGAGGCCCTCGAAGAGACCGCCTGCGATTTCCGGCCCGAGGCCCTCATCGGCCTGTACCTGTGGCAAGTCCCCGGCTCCGATCTGACCTACCTGCGTGCCGCCTTTTGCGGCGCGATGGGCGAACCGCAACCCCACCGCGAACTCGACAGCGGCATCGAGCGCACCCTCTGGTTGCGGCGCGACGAGATCGTCGCACGCCAACCGCAATGGCGCAGCCCGCTGGTTCTGCGCTGCGTGGACGATTACCTGGCCGGGCACCGCTACCCGCTAACCCTGCTGGTCGATCTGCTGCCCCATGCCTGACCGCGCACTTCGCCAGCGATGTCCTTGCGCATGAGTCACGGTCAACGCGTCATCGTCGGTCTTTCCGGCGGCGTGGATTCCGCCGTCGCCGCGTTGCGCCTGCTGGAACAGGGTTACGCGGTCGAAGCCTTGTTCATGAAAAACTGGGACGAGGACGATCAGACCGGCCACTGCCCCGCCGCCGAGGATCTGGCCGATGCCGAGGCGGTCGCACAACGTCTCGGCATCAAATTGCACCGCATCAGTTTCTCCACCGAATACTGGGATCGCGTGTTCGCCTATTTCCTGGCCGAATACCGCGTCGGCCGCACGCCCAATCCGGACGTGATGTGCAATAAGGAAATCAAGTTCCGCGCCTTCCTCGATTACGCACTCAGTCTCGGCGCCGACTTCATCGCCACCGGTCAATACGCGCGCATCGAACGCGATGCCGACGTCGTGCATTTATACAAAGGCCGCGATCCCGACAAAGACCAGAGTTTTTTTCTGCACCTGCTCGATCAGTCACAACTCGCGCGCGCGCTGTTTCCGCTCGGCGATCTGCACAAACCCGCGGTACGCCGCATCGCCGCCGAGGCCGGTTTTCCCAATCACGCCAAGAAGGACAGCACCGGCATCTGCTTTATCGGCGAGCGCCGCTTCAATGAATTCCTCGCCCAGTATCTGCCGGCGCAACCGGGCGATATTGTCGATCTCGACGGCACCGCCATCGGCCGACACCAAGGGCTGATGTTCCACACCCAAGGTCAACGCCAGGGCCTCGGCATTGGCGGACGTAGCGGCGATTCCGGCGAACCCTGGTACGTCGTCGCCAAGGATCTGGAACGCAACCGTCTCGTCGTCGTGCAGGGCAAGGATCATGCGGCGTTGTTTCGACCCGCGCTGCGCACCGAGGCACCGCACTGGATCGATACGACACCGCCCGAACTACCGCTGCGCTGCCAAGCCAAGATTCGCTACCGCCAGGCCGATCAGACCTGCACCGTGCGACGCGAAGACGGCGGCACATTGCATGTCGTCTTCGACACACCGCAGCGCGCCATCACCCCGGGCCAAGCCATCGTGTTCTACCAAGGCGAACACTGCCTGGGCGGTGCGACTATTCTCGAAGCCGCCGCAACCATAGGTTGACGTTTCGCGTCCCTATTCCCAACATCGCGCCCATGGCCCACACCCTCACCGATCGCACCCTCGCACTGGCCGCGCTGTTTCAGGCCGCGCAACTCGTCCAGCATGTCGCGCGCCGCGGCCATGCCGCCGATTCCGATGTCGAAACCTGCATCGACAGCCTGTTTCAGATCGACGCGCCCTCCACCGAAGCGATCTTCAACGGGCGTCGCGGGCTTGTCACCGGTCTACGCACCCTCGGCGCGCGTCTGGGCAGCGGCGGCAGCGCCGAAGAACTGGAAATCACCCGCTACGCCATCGCCCTGCTGCACCTGGAACGCAAACTCGCGCGCTATCCCACCATGCAGAACACCCTGCGCATCGGCATCGAACGCATCCGCAACCAGACGAATTATTTTCCGCCCACGCACGTCAATATCCTTGCCGCGCTCGGTGAGCTGTATCAGGCGACCATCAGCACCGTGCAGCCGCGCATCATGGTCCAAGGCGATCCGACCTATCTCGCCGACAAGGCGCGCGCCAATCTGATCCGCGCCCTGCTTCTGGCCGGCATCCGCGCCGCTGTGTTGTGGCGCCAAGTCGGCGGCAACCGCTGGCAGTTGTTCCTCGCCCGCCGGAAAATCCTGGAGACCGCCCACCAGTTGCTCCAGGCGTAGGCCGGGTTCAGGCGCGCAGCGCCGCGCCCGGCATGATCTCGTTTCGAGTCCTCAATGCCGGGCGCGCGCCCTGCGGACGCTGAACCCGGACTACATGCGCTCGCGAGACGCGTCCGGGACTGTTCTGCCCCCGCCGAATCCCGCATAATGGCGCGCCTGAACGCAGCCCGCGCCAATGGGCAAGCTCCGGTTTTGATTCGCCTATTCCCCAGGAGTTCGCATGAGCAACAGTTTTTCCGCGCGCGGCAGCCTGAACGTCGCAGGTCGCAGTTACGAGATCTTCCGCCTGCCGGCTTTGGAAGCCGAATTCAAAATTTCCCGCCTGCCCTTTTCGATGAAAGTGCTGCTGGAAAATCTACTGCGCTTCGAAGACGACACGACCGTCACCGCCGCCGACATCCGCGCGCTGGCCGCGTGGAATCCGACCGAAGAACCGCACCGTGAAATCGCCTTCCGTCCCGCGCGCGTGCTGATGCAGGACTTCACCGGCGTGCCCGCCGTGGTCGACCTCGCCGCGATGCGCGATGCGATGAAGGCGCTCGGTGGCGATCCGAACAAGATCAACCCGCTGCAACCCGCGGAACTGGTCATCGACCATTCGGTGCAGATCGACGCCTTCGGTCGGAAAGACGCGATGGACGTCAACGCCAAGCTGGAATACCAGCGCAACCAGGAACGCTACGCGTTTCTGAAATGGGGCCAGAAGGGCTTCTCGAATTTCAAAGTCGTGCCGCCCGACACCGGCATCGTGCATCAAGTGAATCTGGAATACCTCGCGCGCACGGTGTTCGCGCAAGAGAACAACGGCGTATTGCAGGCCTATCCGGACACGCTGGTCGGCACCGACTCGCACACCACCATGGTCAACGGCCTGGGCGTGCTGGGCTGGGGCGTCGGCGGCATCGAGGCGGAAGCGGCGATGCTCGGCCAACCGGTGTCGATGCTGATCCCGCAAGTGGTCGGCTTCAAACTCACCGGCAAACTGCCGGAAGGCGCCACCGCCACCGACTTGGTGCTGACTGTGGTGCAGATGCTGCGCAAGCACGGCGTGGTCGGCAAGTTCGTCGAGTTCTACGGCGACGGACTGGATCATCTGTCGCTCGCAGATCGCGCCACGCTCGCCAACATGGCGCCGGAATACGGCGCGACCTGCGGCATCTTCCCCATCGATGCCGAGACGCTCAACTATCTGCGTCTGTCCGGTCGCCCCGACGATCAAGTCGCGCTGGTCGAGGCCTATGCGAAAGAACAAGGCATGTTCCGCGTGCAGGGCCAGCCGGATGCCGTCTACAGCAGCACCGTCGCACTCGACATGGGCAGCGTCGAACCGAGTCTCGCCGGACCGAAACGTCCGCAGGACCGCGTGCCGTTGAAGCAGTCCAAGACGATGTTCACCGACGCGCTCGCGGCGATGCAGAAGGAACGCAATCTCAGCAGCAAACCGGCGGTAGCCAACATCGGTGGCGGCGCGCACGAACTCAGTGACGGCGCGGTGGTGATCGCCTCCATCACCTCCTGCACCAACACCTCGAATCCCTCGGTGATGCTCGGCGCCGGTCTGGTCGCGAAGAAAGCCGCCGCACTTGGCTTGAAGGTCAAGCCCTGGGTGAAGACTTCGCTCGCGCCCGGTTCGCAAGTAGTGACCGAATACTTGAAACAGGCCGGCCTGCTCGACGATCTCGAAACGCTCGGCTTCCACGTCGTCGGTTACGGCTGCGCGACCTGCATCGGTAATTCCGGCCCGCTGCCGGAACCGGTGTCTAAAGCGATTGCGGAAGGCAACCTCTCGGCGTGCTCGGTGCTGTCCGGCAACCGCAACTTCGAAGGTCGCGTGCATGCCGAAGTACGCATGAACTATCTGGCCTCGCCGCCGCTGGTGGTTGCCTACGCGCTGGCCGGTACTATGAACATCGATCTGTACAACGATGCCATCGGCGTCGACAGCAAGGGCAACAACATCTTCCTCAAGGACATCTGGCCGACGCAGAAGGAAGTCAGCGACATCGTCGCAAGCGCCGTCAATCGTGAAGAGTTCACGCAGGTGTACGCCAACGTCTTCCAGGGCAAGAACCGCTGGACCAGTCTCGCCTCGCCGGAAGGTCAGTTGTTCGCCTGGGACGACAGTTCGACTTACATCAAGAATCCACCTTATTTCGACGGCATGAGCAAGACGCCGAGCGCAGTCACCGATATCCACGGCGCACGCGCACTCGCGCTGCTCGGCGATTCCGTGACCACCGACCACATCTCGCCCGCCGGTTCCATCAAGCCCGACAGTCCCGCCGGCAAATACCTGCTGGAACACGGCGTGCAGAAGGCCGACTTCAACTCGCTGGGTTCGCGCCGCGGCAATCACGAAGTCATGATGCGCGGCACCTTCGCCAACATCCGCCTGCGCAACATGCTTGCGCCGGGCACCGAAGGCGGCGTGACCCTGCATCTGCCCGACGGCGCGCCGATGTCCATCTACGACGCGGCCATGCAATACCGCGACGAGCACATCCCGCTGATCGTCATCGCCGGCAAGGAATACGGCTCCGGCTCCTCGCGCGACTGGGCCGCGAAAGGCCCGCGTCTGCTCGGCATCCGCGCCGTCATCGCCGAAAGCTACGAACGCATCCACCGCTCCAACCTGGTCGGCATGGGCATCCTGCCCTTGCAGTTCAACGACGGCGACGATGCGAAGTCCTTGGGCCTGACCGGCCGCGAAGTGTTCGACATCGACGGCCTCGGCGACGGTTCGGCCAAGAGCGTCACCGTGAAGGCGACGGCTGAAAATGGCGCAGTAAGAACCTTCACCGCCCGCGTGCGCATCGACACCCCGCAGGAAGTCGAGTACTACCGCCACGGCGGTATCCTGCAATACGTGCTGCGGCAATTGGCCGCATGACGAGTACCCGTAGCCTGGGTTGAGCGCAAGCGAAACCCGGGGACTCCGCGGGACACCCCCGGATTGTGCTGCGCTGCATCCGGGCTACAAAACTTTGGCTTTGAATTAGAGACACACCATGGACCTGACATCCCTTACCGCCGTTTCCCCCGTCGATGGCCGCTACGGCAGCAAGACCGAATCGCTGCGACCGATCTTCAGCGAATACGGCCTGATCCGCCATCGCGTGCTGGTGGAGGTCCGTTGGTTGCAGGCGCTGGCCGCGCATACCGGCATCCCGGAAGTGCCGGCACTGAGCGGTCACGCAACCAACGTGCTCGACGCCATCTTCGCCAACTTCAGCGAAGAGGACGCGCGCCGGGTCAAGAACATCGAGCGCACCACCAACCACGACGTGAAGGCGGTCGAGTATTTCCTGAAAGAGAAGATCGCTGGCAATACCGAACTG
>JACREG010000096.1 GCA_016218375.1 Gammaproteobacteria bacterium | reverse complement strand
GATTCCGGGGGTGGGGGGATCAATGCCGGAAATGCCGCATTCCGGTGAACACCATGGCCATGCCGTGCTCGTCGGCGGCGGCGATGACTTCCTCGTCGCGCATCGAACCACCGGGCTGGATCACGGCGGCGATGCCGGCGGCGGCGGCCTGGTCGATGCCGTCGCGGAACGGAAAGAACGCGTCCGAGGCCATCACCGAGCCTTGCACTTCGAGACCCGCATGCTCGGCCTTGATGCCGGCGATGCGCGCGGAGTTCACCCGACTCATCTGGCCGGCGCCGACGCCGATGGTCATGCCGTCGCGGCCGTAGACGATGGCATTGGACTTGACGAATTTGGCGACGCGCCAGGCGAACATGAGATCCTTCATCTGCTTCTCGGTCGGCACACGTTGGGTAACGACCTTCACGTCGGCAGTCAGCACGAGATCGGCATCCTGCACCAGCAGGCCGCCGGTGACGCGCTTGAAATCCAGGCGATGCGTCGGTGTCTGGCTCCAATGACCGCAAGCCAGCACGCGCACATTCTTTTTCGCGGCCAGCACACTCAAGGCCTCGGCGGACACTTCCGGCGCGATAATGACCTCGACAAACTGACGCTCGGCAATCGCTTGAGCCGTCGCCGCATCGAGTTCGCCGTTGAAGGCAATAATGCCGCCGAAGGCCGATTCGGGATCGGTTTGGTAGGCGCGGTTGTAGGCTTCGAGCAAGTTCGCGCCGAAGGCCACGCCGCAGGGATTGGCGTGTTTGACGATCACGCACGCCGGGCCTTCGTTGAAGGTCTTCACACATTCCAGCGCGGCATCGGTGTCAGCGACGTTGTTGTACGAGAGTTCCTTACCCTGCAACTGGCGCGCGGTCGCCACGCTCGCCTCGGTGGTCTTGTGTTCGATGTAGAACGCCGCGTTCTGATGCGGATTCTCGCCATAGCGCATGGCCTGAACACGGCGGAATTGCAGACTCAGCGTGCGCGGGAAGGTACAACTGGATTCCGACAGATTGCACGCGCCGAGATAGTTGGCGATGGCGCCGTCGTAACGCGCGGTGTGCTCGAAGGTCTTCACCGCCAGCGAATAGCGCGTGGCGTCGGTGACGCTGCCGCTGTTGGCGCGCATTTCGGCGAGCACGGTCGCGTAATCGGCCGCATCCACCACCACGGTCACCGCCGCGTAATTCTTGGCCGCGGCGCGCAGCAGCGTCGGTCCGCCGATGTCGATGTTCTCGATGGCGGTCGGCAGGTCGCAACCGGGTTTGGCCACGGCCTGTTCGAAGGGATACAGATTCACCACCACCAGATCGATGCACGGAATCGCCTGCTCGCGCATCACGCCGTCGTCGACGCCGCGGCGGCCGAGAATGCCGCCGTGAATCTTCGGATGCAGCGTCTTCACCCGGCCATCCATCATCTCCGGGAAGCCGGTGTAATCGGAAACTTCGATGACGGGGATGCCGGCGTCGGCCAGCAACTTGGCGGTGCCGCCGGTGGAGAGAATCTCCACGCCCATGGATTGCAGTTGGCGGGAAAATTCCGCCACGCCGGTCTTGTCCGACACGCTGACAAGCGCGCGTTTGATGATGGTCATGGGTCGTCGTTCACTCGTTGCAGTTAAGATAGATATGTAGGGCGCAATAGCGCAGCGTATTGCGCCGGATAGATCAGGAAAGCGTACGCGGGTTTCGTGGCGAAAAACCTCAAAGCTCCAAACCGTACTGACGCAGTTTCTTGCGCAAGGTGGTGCGGTTGATGCCGAGCATTTCGGCGGCGCGGGTCTGATTGCCGCGCGCAAAACGCATAATGGTCTCCAGCATGGCCGGCTCGACCTCGGCCATCACCAATTGAAAGATGTCGGCCGGTTCGTGGCCGTCGAGGTCGGCGAAATATTTTTCCAGGCAGATACGCACCGCATCGCGCACGGTCTGGTGCGAGGGCTGATTCGATGTTTGGGAGGGTGGCTCGCGGCGCAGGGTCGCGGCGTTCACAACATTCTGCTTTTCGGCCGGTACGCTCATGCGGCCAACTCCTCGCCGTCGGCCAGCCGCGCGAAGAATTCCTGCGTCAACGCGAGCTGTTCGGCGACCGTCTCCAGGCGATTGACGCGGTCGCGGAAGATGGCGCCGCCCGGTTGACCTTTGCTGTACCAAGAGATGTGCTTGCGCGCGACGCGCACGCCGGTGGATTCGCCGTAGAAGGCGTAGAGGTTGTGGAGGTGGCCCAACATAATGCTGCGGATCTCCTCTATCGAGGGTTCGGGCAGATGCCGCCCGGTTGCCAGGTAGTGTGCTATTTCACGAAAAATCCATGGCCGTCCCTGGGCCGCGCGACCGATCATCACGGCATCGGCGCCGGTGTGCCGCAAAACTTCTTGTGCCTTCTCGGGCGTGCGGATATCGCCGTTGGCGATCACCGGGATGCGCACGTTTTGTTTGATGGCGCGGATCGTATCGTATTCGGCCTCGCCGGTGTAACCGCAGGCGCGGGTGCGGCCGTGCACGGCCAGTGCCTGAATGCCCGCCTGCTCGGCGAGCTCGGCGATGCGGATGCCATTGCGGTGGGATTTATCCCAGCCGGTGCGGATCTTCAAGGTCACCGGTACGTCGACGGCATTGACCACGGCATCGAGGATGCGCTTGACCAGATCCTCGTCCTGCAACAGCGCCGAGCCGGCCATCACGTTGCAAACCTTTTTGGCGGGGCAGCCCATGTTGATGTCGACGATCTGCGCGCCGTTAGCGACGTTGTGGCGCGCGGCCTCGGCCATCATCCACGGATCGGCGCCGGCGATCTGCACCGAGCGGGGCTCGACCTCGCCCTCGTGATTGGCGCGGCGCAGGGTTTTCGCGCTGCCCCACAGCAAGGAATTCGAGGACACCATCTCGGACACAGCCAGCCCCGCGCCCAGTTGCTTGCACAACTGGCGAAACGGCCGGTCGGTCACACCCGCCATGGGCGCGAGCACCAAATTGTTTCTGAGTTCGTAAGGTCCGATGAGCATCGCCTGCATCCAGGTCTTGTCGCCAGTGCATAACGCGCAGGACGGCAGATGATACTCGCATGCGCCGTGCGGCGGAAGCGGCCGAGCTCACAGCGCGCGGCAGAGTGCTGTGCAAGACCCGGACCGGATAGAGTTGCGACACACGAGGGCGCGCGATTTCACGGACTTATGCGATGTCAATGGTGGCTAGCGTAATGCGACCGTGACACGCATGCACCACGCGCATGCTCCACGGCCATCGGTGCCCTCATCCGATGCAGCCCGATACGATGGGTCACGGCCTGCGGTTCAGAGAAATTCGAACTGAAACGAGACCGCCTCGAACTGCGGCGCGACCACTTCCAGCGTCACCTGCACGGGTTGCCCCGGCCGTACGCCCGCGCGGACATCCACACCCGGCGACAGATAATCCTGCGGCGCAAATCGCCGAGCGGCCACACGGTTGCCGGACACATCGGTGAGGCGCAATTCCAACACCGGATAGGCGATCACCCGATCGGCGCGACTGACAAAGCTCAGATCCACCAGCAGTGCCTGGGCAACCCGCGGGTGTTCGCGCACCACGCGCTCGACCACCTCGATGCGCTCGGGCAGGCGCGGCAAGGGCAGATCGCAACCCAACACAGCGCAGAAACGTTGCAAGACCGGCCGCAAGGCCGTGCGTTCGTATAACGGCGCACGTTGCAGGTACAGCCATTGCCCGCCCAACACCGCCAGCAACACCAGCAGGGCCAAGCCACCCAGCACGCGCGGACCGGCCGGCCGGGGTGCCGGTTCTTCGATCAGCAGAGCCTCTTGGATAACCTCGGGCGCCAATGCGACGGACGGTGGAGCAGCCTCCGGCCCGACTGTCGCAGTTTCCGCCGCGGGAGATCCCGCCGCCTCGATGGCCTGGGCGGACAACTCGGGCACCTCCCGTTCGGTGCTAAGGCCGGGCGACGCTTCGGATTGGACTTGCCCAGAGGGTTCAGGGGCGGATTCTAGGGCGGATTCCGGGGAAGATTCCGAGGAGAACTCCGGGCCGGGCGCGGCGACCGCCGGCTCGCATAACTCCGGTTGCGTCTCGACGCGTGCGGCCTCTGCGGAAACGTCGCCCGTCTCTGCGTGCGCGACTGCCTCGACCTCGGCGGTCTCCGCCGGCACGACCAGCGCCTCGGGGGCCTCGGTCAGACTGTCCAAGGCATTGAACTGGGCACCGCAACGCCCGCAGCGCACCTGTCCCTGCGCGACGCGCAACGTCTCGGCATGAACCCGGAACACAGTCTGGCAGGTGGGGCAACGGGTGAACATCGGGCGATTGTAACGGGATTCGGCGGTTGGGGCGGAATTTCCCGCAACACATCGGCGCGATTCATTTCATTCATTGCGTCCTACGGCACTGGGATGTTCGCATAAGAAATCCCGTAAGGCGCAATAGGCCACGCGAATTGCGCCGCAGGTGTTAAGTCTTCCGCCGAGTCCCCGCCAACCGCACCCAATCCTCGTGCTGCACGGGCGCTTGCATGGCGAAGCGCTCGCGATAGGCGACGCTCACCGATTCGGCCTGTTCGGCGAGAATCCCCGACAGCACCAGATCGGCGCCGGGGTGGACGAGTCCGGCGAAACGCGGCGCAAGTTCGATGAGCGGATTGGCGAGGATGTTGGCAAGCAGCAGATCCGCCTGCACGCCAGAAAACAGCCCGGAGAATTGTTGCGGCAGACAGGTCTTCACCCGATCAGCGACGCCGTTGCGCTCGGCATTGTCTAACGTGGCCATCAATGCCTGCGGATCGTTGTCCACCGCCCAGACCTCGCGCGCGCCGAGCTTGAGCGCGGCGATACCGAGAATACCGGAACCGCAGCCGTAATCGACGACCACTTGATCGACCGGCGGGTGCGCGTCCAGCCATTCCAGACACAGGGCCGTGGTCGGATGCGTGCCGGTGCCGAAGGCCAGCCCCGGATCGAGCAGCAGATTCACACCGTCCGGATCGGGCGCTTCGAATCCGGTCGGCACGATCCAGAGTTTTTCGCCGAAGCGCATCGGCGCGTAGCCGTCCATCCAGGCGCGCACCCAATCGCGGTCGTCGAGCGGCTCGATCTGCAAACGCGCGACGCAATCCGCGCCGAAACGTCCCGCCAACGCCGACTTAATACGCGCGATGTCCGCGCCAGCCTCGAACAAGGCCGTAACGCGCACTTGCGACCACAACGGCGTCGCGCCGGGCGGCGGCTCGAACAAGGGTTGGTCGGCGGCGTCTTGCAGCGTCACCGAGAGCGCGCCAAGGGCGGTGAAAGCATCCGCGACCGATTGCGGATCGGCGTCGCCGGCGGGGAGGGAAAGTTGCAGCCACATGCGGCTACTTCATCCCCAGCTTCTTCTCCAGGTAATGAATATCCGTGCCGCCTTCGAGGAACGCGGCGTCGGCGCAGATGTCCTGGTGCAGCGGGATGTTGGTCTTGAGGCCGTCGACGACGATCTCGGACAACGCACCGCGCATACGCGCCAGGGCGGTGGCGCGGTCCGCGCCATAGGCGATCAGCTTGCCGATCATGGAATCGTAGTTCGGCGGGACGCGATAACCGTTGTAGATGTGCGAGTCCCAGCGGATACCCGGGCCGCCCGGCGAGTGGAATTGCTGAATGGTGCCCGGCGACGGCATGAAGCTCTTAGGGTCTTCGGCATTGACGCGGCATTCCACCGCATGGCCGGCGATCTTGATATCGCTCTGTTGATACGACAACCCCAGACCGGCGGCGATGCGCAGTTGTTCTTTGACGATATCCACGCCGGTGATCATTTCCGTGACGGGAT
>JACREG010000097.1 GCA_016218375.1 Gammaproteobacteria bacterium | reverse complement strand
TCTGGATGCGCACGCCTTCCTTCGCTTCCACCGCCTGATGCAGGCCTTCGGACCAGCGCCGGCCCGGCATGGTGCGGCCGGTGAATTCGTCGACGATGACGATCTCGCCGTCCTTGACGATGTACTCCACGTCGCGGTGATACAGCGCATTCGCGCGCAGCGCCGCATTGAGGTGATGCATGAGTGTGAGGTTGGCGGCGTCGTACAGGCTCTCACCTTCGCGCAGCAGACCGGCGCCGGTCAGCAGTTCCTCGACACGCGCATGACCGTCTTCGGTGATATGGATCTGCTTGTTCTTCTCGTCGACGGAGAAATCGCCGGGGCCGTCTTCTTCCTGCTGTTTGCTCAGCTTGGGAATGAGTGTGTTGATCTGCGTGTACAGCGCGCTGTTGTCGTCGGTGGGACCGGAGATGATCAGCGGCGTGCGCGCCTCGTCGATGAGGATGGAGTCCACCTCGTCGACCACGGCGTAATGCAGATCGCGCTGCACGCGGTCTTCCATGCGGAAGGCCATGTTGTCGCGCAGATAGTCGAAACCGTATTCGTTGTTGGTACCGTAGGTGATGTCGCAACCGTAGGCAGCACGCTTTTCTTCCGCGGACATGCCCTGCACGACGACGCCGGTGCTCAATCCCAGGAAGGCGTACAAGCGGCCCATCCAGCCGGCATCGCGGCGAGCCAGATAGTCGTTGACGGTGATGACATGCACGCCCTTGCCGGGCAGCGCGTTGAGGTACACGGCGAGCGTCGCCACCAAGGTCTTGCCTTCGCCGGTGCGCATCTCGGCGATGCGGCCCTGATGCAGCACCATGCCGCCGATGAGCTGCACGTCGAAATGGCGCATGTCGAGCACGCGCTTGCCGGCCTCGCGTACCACGGCGAAGGCCTCGGGCAGCAGGTCGTCGAGCGGGGTGCCGTCGGCGAGGCGTTGGCGGAAGTGGGCGGTGCGACCGCTCAGTTCGGCATCGGTGAGTTTGGCGATGTCCGGTTCCAGCGCGTTGACCTGCGCCACCGTCTTGAACATGCGTTTGACTTGGCGCTCGTTACGGCTACCGAAGACCTTGCGAACCAGATTTCCTAACATAGGGATTTACGTCGTTATTAGCTGTGAGGCGTCATACGCGAAGGAGCGCATGATACCGCAACTGCCCGGCGATTAGCAGACAGGCAACGCCCGCAAAAAACAGGGGTCAACGCGAGGCGCGGAGATAGCGCAGGGGATTGACGGGCTGACCTTCGCGCAACACCTCGAAATGGACATGCGGGCCGGTGGAACGGCCGCTGCTGCCCATCCGGGCGATCTGCTGACCCTTGCGGACCAGTTGCCCGACCCGGACCAGATTGCGCGAATTGTGACCATAGCGGGTGACAAAGCCGTGACCGTGATCGATCTCGACCAGATTGCCGTAACCGTCGCGCGGTCCCGCCCAGATCACCGAGCCGGCAGCGACCGCCACCACTGGAGAGCCGAATTTTCCGGCGAAATCCAGGCCCTCGTGCATCGCTGGCCGGCCGGTGAACGGGTCGGTGCGGACACCAAAGAACGAGGACAGCCAGCCTTCGGCAACCGGCGAGCCGGCCGGGTGGCCTTGCAGGGATAAGCCCCGCCCTTGGAAGATATCCTCCAGGACGATGAGCTGGCGCTCCCGATCCTTGATCTGGGCCGAGAGCTCGTCGAGCGCCTGCATGAAATCGGTCGGTGCGGGCCTTTCCAATGCCCTCTCCAGCGCCACCGCCTCGATCGGACCACCCTGGGCCGGCGCCTGACCGAAATTGAATTCGCCTCTATCCAGATCGGCCAGATCGACCAGCCGCTGTCCCAGACCCTCGATACGCATGATTTGGGCCTGAATCTGCGCCACCCGCACGGCCAAGGCATCCAGTTCGGTCTGACTGCGCCGCCGCACCTGCTCGACCGCGTGTTGCTGCTGGGCCAGATCGGCCCGCAGATCCGGGATTGCTGCCGTGGGCACCACCGCGACGGCCGGCGCCGCCGTGCCGCCGAGTCGATAGCCGGTGTACATCAACAGACTGCACACCAGCGCCACCAGCCCGAGCAGCGGCAGGTAGATGCGCGGCCGGCTCAGATTGAGGCTGCCCGGTCGGCCGTCGGCGGTGGTGAATAAAATAATGTTCATAGCGCCCAATCGTCTTTCGTCATAGCCCCTTGCGCAATGCAAGAGCCAGGCCCAGTATCACAGCATGTCGACCCGAACGTCACGATCTATAGCCAAAATTCTTGAGCAGGTTGGCAAATCCGACCCCGCCGGGCTGCCCGTCGAGGCGCGCCGACTGGCGGGCCTTGAGCGTCAAGTCCGGGCCTGCTTGCCCCAGGAATTGGCGGATCACTGCCATCTTGCCGGCATCCGCGACGGCTGCCTGCGCTTGGTCGTCGACAGTCCGGCCTGGGCCGCGCGTCTGCGTTTTCAAGAACCGCAACTGATTCGGAACTGGGTGCGGCAAGGCGGTGGCGAGATCCGCAGAGTCCAGGTGCGTGTCGCACCGCAGGAACAGGCCCCTACGCCGCCTGCGCGACACCTCATACTGACAGCGGAAAGTGCGCGACTGTTGGAACAAACCGCCCGGGGTATCGCCGATCCAGGTCTGGCACAGGCATTGCGGCGACTGGCAAGACACGGGGCGCGGCAGGGGTCAGGCCACGGGGCAGGCCCGCGCCGCTAAACGCCCGTTGCAAAACGATTCAGGAAACCGGCACCGGTTGCAGGAACGAGATCGGCGCCGTGGCGGCATCTTCAAACGTCACTTCTTCCCACGCCGCGGCATCGGCCATCAAGGTACGCAACAACTGGTTGTTGATGGCGTGTCCGGATTTGTGGCCGTGAAATGCGCCGATCAGGCTGTGACCCAACAAATACAGGTCGCCGATGGCATCGAGGATTTTGTGTTTGACGAACTCGTCCTCGTAGCGCAGACCGTCTTCGTTCAATATCCGGTAATCGTCGACCACCACCGCATTGTCCAGACTGCCGCCCAGCGCCAGCTTCATTTCGCGCAGGCGTTCGATGTCGCGCATGAAGCCGAAGGTGCGCGCACGGCTGACTTCGCGCACGAACGATGTGGTGGAGAAATCGACTTCGGAACACTGCGCATTATCGCGGAAGGCCGGATGATCGAACTCGATGGTGAAGCCCACTTTGAAACCGTCGAACGGTTCGAAGCTCGCCCACTTGTCGCCATCCTCGACGCGGATGGGACGCTTGATGCGAATGAACCGCTTCGGTGCATTCTGTTCTTCGATACCCGCCGATTGCACCAAAAAAACGAACGGACCCGCGCTGCCGTCCATGATCGGCACTTCCGGCGCGCTGAGATCCACATAGGCGTTATCGATACCCAAACCGGCCAGCGCCGACAACAGGTGTTCGACAGTCGAGATACGCACCTCGCCCTTCACCAGGGTGGTGGACAATTGGGTATCGCCGACATTGTCGGGCGTGGCTTTGATTTCAACAGGTTCGGCAAGATCGACGCGCCGAAATACGATGCCGGTGTCGACCGCCGCAGGACGCAGGGTGAGATACACTTTTTCACCAGTATGCAAACCGACCCCAGTGGCCCGGATGACGTTCTTGAGCGTGCGCTGACGGATCATTATTGCGTTGATTCCTTAACGATCTGGAATAGCCGGTGGGCGGTCGGGCGTGAAACTGGCGGCATACTACCACACCCCCCCCGTAGCGAAAAGCAAAAATGGCGCCAACTTGCGGGGTAACCCGCTGAACCGGCAGCGCAAAGCTCGGCGCCCGCGCATGTTTGCCGTCAACGGAAAAGACCGCAACCGGCCGCCCCGCCCGAGGAGACGAGGAGGCTGGACGACCGGCTGCGGCGACAACGCCTTAACGAATCTCAGTCGGCCTGGCGGCGCAGAAACGCCGGGATGTCCAGGTACTCCAGATCCGTGTCGTAGTTGGGCTGCTGCATGGCGACATCGTGACCCACCGCGCGCTTGGCGCGGGCGAAGGTCGGACGATCCAACTGATGATAATCCAGCTCGCCATCGGCCTTCTTTTCCGCGGCCGCCACCACCTTCATCTTGGGCTCTTCCGGAACCGGCGCCTTCAATTGCTGCGGCAGACCCAGACCGGTCGCGACCACCGTAACGCGCAGTTCGTCGGTCATGTCCGGATCGATCACCGTGCCGACCACCACCGTCGCATTCTCGGAGGCGAACTCCTTGACCACGTTGCCGACCTCTTCGAATTCGCCGATCGACAGGTTCATGCCGGCGGTGACGTTCACCAGAATGCCGGCGGCACCCATCAGGTTCACGTCTTCCAACAACGGACTGGCGATGGCGGCCTCGGCGGCTTCGCGGGCGCGGTCTTCACCGCTGGCGCGACCGGAACCCATCATGGCCATGCCCATCTCGGACATCACCGTGCGCACGTCGGCGAAGTCGACGTTGATCAGACCCGGACGGGTAATCAACTCGGCAATGCCCTGCACCGCGCCCAACAACACATCGTTCGCCGACTTGAACGCGTCGAGCAGACTGACGCTCTTGCCCAGCACCGACATCAGCTTCTCGTTCGGGATGGTAATCAGGGAATCGACGAACTGACTCAATTCGCGGATACCCTTCTCGGCGACCGCCATGCGTTTGCGGCCCTCGAACGGGAACGGTTTGGTGACCACGGCCACGGTGAGAATGCCCATCTCGCGCGCGATCTGCGCCACCACCGGCGCCGCGCCGGTGCCGGTGCCGCCGCCCATGCCGGCGGTGATGAACAGCATGTCCGCGCCGTCGATCACTTCCATGATGCGTTCGCGATCTTCCATCGCCGCCTGGCGACCGATATCGGGATTGGCACCCGCGCCCAGGCCCTTGGTCATGCCCGAACCCAATTGCAACGCCACCCGCGCGTTGATGTTCTGCAACGCTTGCGCATCGGTATTGGCGCAGATGAAATCCACGCCGTCGATGCTGGCCTCGACCATGTGCTGCACGGCGTTGCCACCGCCGCCGCCCACACCCATTACCTTGAT
>JACREG010000092.1 GCA_016218375.1 Gammaproteobacteria bacterium | reverse complement strand
CAGCTTCGAGTTCGAGAAGTTCGTCGAGAAGGTGCAGCCCGATCTGGTCGGCTCCGGCATCAAAGAGAAATATGTGTTCCAGAAAATGGGTGTGCCGTTCCGGCAGATGCACTCCTGGGACTACTCGGGTCCGTATCACGGCTACGACGGCTTCGCCATCTTCGCCCGCGACATGGACATGGCCATCAACAATCCGGTGTGGGGCCTGACCAAGGCGCCGTGGCTGTAATAGGAGAAACATCATGACTCAGAACGCCGAAAAGATACTCGACCATTACACCCTGTTCCGCGGGCCGGAATACAAGGAGATGTTCGAGAACAAAAAGAAGAATTTCGAATACCCGGTCGCCGAGGTGGAACTCGAACGGGTACGCGAGTGGACCAAGAGCTGGGACTATCGCGAGAAGAATTTCGCCCGCGACTCGCTCACCGTCAACCCGGCCAAGGCCTGCCAGCCGCTCGGCGCGGTATTCGCCGCGGTCGGCTTCGAGAGCACGCTGCCCTTCGTGCACGGTTCGCAGGGTTGCGTGGCCTATTACCGTAGTCACTTCTCGCGGCACTTCAAGGAACCGAGCTCCTGCGTGTCGTCGTCCATGACCGAGGACGCGGCGGTGTTCGGCGGTCTGAACAACATGATCGACGGCCTGGCCAATGCCTATAATTTGTACAAGCCGAAGATGATCGCGGTGTCCACCACGTGCATGGCGGAAGTGATCGGCGACGACTTGAACGCCTTCATCAAGAACGCCAAGGAGAAGGGCAGTCTGCCCGAGGAATTCGACGCACCGTTCGCGCACACGCCGGCCTTCGTCGGCAGTCATGTCACCGGCTACGACAACGCGCTCAAGGGTATCCTGGAACATTTCTGGGACGGCAAGGCCGGCACGGCCCCGGTGTTGGAGCGTTCGCCGAACCAGAGCATCAACTTCATCGGCGGCTTCGACGGCTACACCGTCGGCAACCTGCGCGAGATCAAACGCATCTTCGGTCTGATGGGCATCGACTACACCATCCTCGCCGACAACAGCGATGTGTGGGATACGCCGGCCGATGGTGAGTTCCGCATGTACGACGGCGGCACCACGCTGGAAGACACGGCCAATGCGCTGCACGCCAAGGCCACGCTGTCGATGCAGGAATACTGCACCGAAAAGACCTTGAAAATGGTCGCCGAACACGGCCAGGAAGTCGCGGCCTTCAATCATCCGGTCGGCGTGGGCGGTACCGACAAGTTCCTCATGGAAGTCGCGCGCCTGACCGGCACGTCCATCCCGGCGGAACTCGCCAAGGAACGCGGCCGTCTGGTGGACGCCATCGCCGATTCCAGCGCGCATATCCACGGCAAAAAGTTCGCTGTCTACGGCGATCCGGATCTGTGCCTGGGCTTGAGCGCATTCCTGATGGAGCTGGGCGCCGAGCCGGTGCATGTGCTGGCCACCAACGGCAGCAAGGACTGGGCGATCAAGATGCAAGCCTTGTTCGACAGCTCGCCGTTCGGCACCGGCTGTCACGCCTATGCCGGCAAGGATCTGTGGCACATGCGTTCGCTGCTGTTCACCGAGCCGGTCGACTTCCTGATCGGCAACACCTACGGCAAGTATCTGGAACGCGACACCGGCACGCCGCTGATCCGCATCGGCTTCCCGATCTTCGACCGCCATCATCACCACCGCTATCCGGTGTGGGGCTATCAGGGTGCGATGAACGTGCTGGTGACGATCCTGGACAAGATCTTCGACGAGATCGACAAGAACAGCAATGTTCCGTCCAAGACCGACTACAGCTTCGACATTATTCGGTGATCGATTTGGCGTAGGCCGGATTCAGCGCCGCAGGCGCGTATCCGGCAGGTTTTGCCCGATGCGGCGCTGTGCGCCTGAATCGGGCCTACGTCAAACGTTCTACTCAGGAGAAGATATGGCCAACGTAACCTTCAGCTCGCCCGCGATGAAACGCGATGTGACCGTGTACGCAACCGCCGGCGATTGCAGCAGTCTGCTGACGGTGGCGCAGAAGAACAAGATTCCCATCCACTTCGAGTGCGAGAACGGCGAGTGCGGTTCCTGCGCGGTGGAAGTGGACGTGCTTGCCAACCAACAGCCGCTGGGCATGCATCTCACGGAGAAGGAAAAGACCGCGCTGAAACTGGCCGGCAAGATCAGCCGCGAGCAGATCGAGCAAGCCGAACTGAACGATGTCCCGCCGCCGTGGCGTCTGGCCTGCCAGTACATCGTGCGCGACGAAGACATTCTGGTGAGGTTCTAGGACGTCATGCGGCAAGGAGCCGGAACGTAGGCCGGATTCAGCGCCGCAGGCGCGCATCCGGCAGGGGTTCGCCCTACGTCTTTAGATAGACCGACGATTGCAGCAGGAGACAACCCGTGGGCACAGTGACTTTCCTCGATCCGCCCTTCATCGGCCAGAACGTGGCGCACACCGCGATCTACGGATATACGCTGCTGAACCTGGCCGGTTCGCTCAAACACCGCTTGTATGCCGAGTGTCGGGCCGGTCGTTGTGGTGCCTGCGCGGTAAAGGTGATGGTGTTGGGGGAACGTGGTGCCTGCAAGATGCAACTGGGCGAGATCGAGAAGAGCATCCTGTATCAGGCCGGCAAGTTGTCGCGCGAGCAATACCGGTCCGAAACGCCGCCCGACAGCTCATCGTTGTGGCGTCTGGCCTGCCAGTATGTGGTCGGCAACGAAGAGATCGTGGTCGCGCTGTAGCGCCCGGGCCGCATGAGGAGACCGATGTGAGCACGCTGTCGATCAAGGTTCAGGAAGTCTTCGACGAACCCGCCTGCGGTAAGAATCAGGCCAAGGACGAGAAGGCGCGCAAGAAGGGCTGCACCAAACAGCTCACGCCCGGCGCGGCGGCCGGCGGCTGCGCCTTCGACGGTGCCAAGATCGCCCTGCAACCGATCACCGATGTCGCGCATCTGGTGCATGGGCCGATTGCCTGCGAAGGCAACTCCTGGGACAACCGCGGCGCCAAGTCGTCGGGTCCGCAGTTGTATCGCACCGGCTTCACCACCGACATTCACGAACTGGATGTGATCTACGGCGGCGAGAAGCGCCTGTACAAGTCGATCAAGGAGATCGTCGACAAATACAATCCGCCGGCGGTGTTCGTCTATCAGACCTGCGTCACCGCGCTGATCGGCGACGACATCGAGGCGGTGTGCAAGGCCGCCACGCAGAAGTTGGGCACGCCGGTCGTCCCGGTCAACGCGCCGGGTTTCGTCGGCAACAAGAACCTCGGCAATAAACTCGCCGGCGAGGCGCTGCTGGATTATGTGATCGGCACTCAGGAGCCGGACTACACCACGCCCTACGACATCAACATCATCGGCGAATATAACCTCGCCGGCGAGCTGTGGCAGATCAAACCGCTGCTCGACGAACTCGGCATCCGCATCCTGGCGTGCATCTCCGGCGACGCCAAATACCGCGAAGTGGCCTACAGCCACCGCGCCAAGGCCGCCATGATGGTGTGCTCCAAGTCGATGATCAACATCGCCCGCAAGATGGACGAGCGTTACCTGATCCCGTTTTTCGAGGGTTCCTTCTACGGCATCGGCGACATGAGCGACACGCTGCGTCAGATCGCCACGTTGCTGGTGCGGCAGGGCGCGCCCGTCGATCTGCTGGACCGCACCGAGCGCCTGATCGAGGTCGAGGAGGCGCGCGCCTGGAAGCGCATTGCGCACTACAAGCAGCGCCTGACCGGCAAGCGCGTGCTGCTGATCACCGGGGGCGTCAAGTCCTGGTCGGTGGTGGCCGCGTTGCAGGAAGCGGGAATGGAGATCGTGGGCACCAGCATCAAGAAGAGCACAAAAGAAGACAAGGAAAAGATCAAGGAGATCATGGGCCTGAAGGACGAGGACAGCGCGCACATGATCGACGACATGACGCCGCGCGAGATGTACAACATGCTCAAGGACGCCAAGGCCGACATCATGCTCTCCGGCGGGCGTTCGCAGTT
>JACREG010000009.1 GCA_016218375.1 Gammaproteobacteria bacterium | reverse complement strand
TCGATCTTGGCCTTTTCGGCGGATTCCTTCAGGCGCTGCATGGCCAGTGGGTCGCCGCGCAGGTCGATGCCCTGCTCCTTTTTGAAGGTGTCGGCGAGGTGGTCGATGATGCGCTTGTCGAAGTCTTCGCCGCCGAGGAAGGTGTCGCCGTTGGTGGACAGCACTTCGAATTGATGTTCGCCATCGACGTCGGCGATTTCGATGATGGAGATGTCGAAGGTGCCGCCGCCCAGATCGTACACGGCAATTTTCACGTCGCCGCGCTTCTTGTCCATGCCGTAGGCGAGTGCCGCGGCAGTCGGTTCGTTGATGATGCGTTTCACTTCAAGACCCGCGATCTTGCCGGCGTCCTTGGTCGCCTGACGCTGCGAGTCGTTGAAGTAGGCCGGCACGGTGATAACCGCCTCGGTGACGGCTTCGCCGAGATAATCCTCGGCGGTCTTCTTCATTTTCATGAGCACGCGCGCAGAGATTTCCGGCGGCGCCATCTTCTTACCCTGGGCCTCGACCCAGGCATCGCCGTTGTCGGCCTTGACGATCTTGTAGGGGACCAGATCGATGTCCTTCTGCACGACGTCTTCCTGGAAGCGGCGACCGATGAGGCGCTTGACCGCGTACAGGGTGTTGGCCGGGTTGGTCACGGCCTGACGCTTGGCGGCTTGGCCGACCAGCACTTCGCTGTCGTCGGTAAAGGCGACGATCGACGGCGTGGTGCGATCACCCTCGCTGTTCTCGATCACGCGCGGCTTGCCACCCTCCATCACCGCCACGCAGGAATTGGTGGTGCCCAGGTCGATTCAGATGATCTTTCCCATGTTCGCTTCTCCAGAAGGTATGGCTGTTCAAAATTGGGGGTTCAAAATCCGGGCATTTTCATGAATGCCCTATGCTGTTCAGGTAAATGGTGGCGGTCGGCCGCCAAATCAAGCCCGCACGTCGACGCCCGCCCCGGCGCCAGTCTCCGCGCCAGGCACCGCTTTGGACACAATCACCATGGCCGGGCGGATCAGGCGGTCGTTCAGCAAATAGCCCTTCTGCATCACGGCCACCACGGTATTGGGTTCTAGGTCGGCGCGCGGCTGGATAGACATGGCCTCGTGGAACTGCGGGTTGAAGCGTTCGCCCTGCGGGTTTACTTCGGTAATACCGAATTTTTCCAGCGCGCTGGCCAGCATCTTCAGGGTCAGCTCGCTGCCCTCAATGAGTTTAGCCGGGTCGATGTTCTGCCCTTGGGCCGCCACGGCGATGCCCATTTCCAGACTGTCGCGCACCGGCAACAAGGCGCCGGCGAATTTTTCCAGGGCGTACTTGTGGGCGTTTTCCAGGTCGCGCTGGTTGCGCTTGTGCAGGTTGTCCAGCTCCGCTTGCAGGCGCAGGCACTGGTCCCAGTGTTCGTCGGCCTTGCTGCGGGCGTCTTCCAAGAGGGCGTGCAGTTCGGTCGGGGCGCCCGCGCCAGGCCCTGCGGATTCAATACCGGCCTCGGCCTCGACCGCCACTTCAGAGGCGTGCTCTTCTGCCATCGGAACTCTCCAAATTCAGTCAGTTACAAAGTCTTTGTCATGCAATCAGGCAAGCCGGGGGGTGCTCTATTCAGCCCTCCGGCGCCGTGAATCCGCGGACGATATGGGGGCTATTCGCGGGGATTCAAGGCCGCGCCGAGCAGACGCGCCGTGGTGTCGACGATGGGGATGACCCGATCATAGGCCATGCGCGTCGGGCCGATCACGCCCAGCACGCCGACCACCTTGCCGTCGACGGAATACGGGGAGGTCACCACGCTGCATTCGTCCAGCGCCGTGTAGCCGGATTCCTCGCCGATGAAAATCTGCACGCCTTCGGCGTTCACGCATTGATCGAGCAAGTGCAAAATTTCGCGCTTCTGATTGAAGGCCTCGAACAAGTGATGCAGCGTGTCGACCTCGCACAGCTCGCGGAAACCCATCAGATTGGTCTGCCCCGCGACCACGACATCCTCGCGCTCCTGCATGTCGTCGGCCTGGAAAACCTGCCCGGCCATTTCCACCGCGGCCTTCATCATGCGATTCATGTCTTCATGGGTCTGTTGCAGGTCGGCGACGATCACGTCGCGCACCGCGGCGATGTCCTTGCCGCCGAATTGTTCGTTGAGGAAATTCGCCGCCAGTTCCAGTTCCGACTGCGTGTACTTCCGGTCGGTATAAATGATGCGGTTCTGCACTTCGCGTTCGTTGATGACCATAATCACCAGCACGCGCTTGTCCGACAGCGGCAGGAAATCGATGCGCCGCAAGGCCGCCTGCTTGCGCCGCGGCAGCATCACCACCCCGGCCATGCGGGTGATGCCCGACAACAGGTTCGAGGCGCGTTCGACCAGATCCTGGCGGGTGAGGTCCAGATTCAGTTCCGCGCGCAGGCGCTGCATATCCACGCCGTCCAGCGGCTGCACGGTGAGCAGGCTGTCGACGAAGAAGCGATAACCCTGCACGGTCGGCATGCGCCCGGCCGAGGTGTGCGGAGATTTCACGAAGCCCATATCTTCCAGGTCGGCCATCACATTGCGGATGGTCGCCGAGCTCAACTCCATGGCGGCATCGCGCGCCAGGGTGCGCGAACCGACCGGCTCGCCGTCGCGGATATAGCGCTCGATCAGCACCCGCAACAGGTGTTGCGCGCGTTCGTTGATGACCGGATTGGATGGATTTTTAGACATGCGCCGCGGGTGGTGGATCAGACAGTGCTGGCACTCTCTAATTTAGAGTGCCAGGGCTGCACGCTAACAACTGCCACCGGGGGTGTCAAGGCAACGCCCTGCCCGCCCGTCGCTGCGGCGCCGATCAAAAAAACGATGGGGACTTAATGGCTTCCGGCGGCTTCGCATTGTCGACCCTGAGTTCTTCATGCTAGTGTCGCAGGGCCTATGAACAGCAGCTTCCGACACATTGGTCTCATCAGCAAATTCGGCGCCGCCACCGTGGGCGCCACGCTGCGCCGCTTGATCGACTATCTCCAGGCACGCGGTCTGGAAATCACCCTGGATACGAGCGCGGCCGAACATGTGCCGGATATTCCGCTGCCCAGCGTCGAACGTCCGATCTTGGCCGAGCGCTGCGATCTGGTGATCGTGATCGGCGGCGACGGCACCATTCTCAATGCCGGGCGCAGCCTGGCCGAATCCGGCGTGCCGCTGGTGGGCGTGAATCTGGGACGGCTGGGTTTTCTGGCCGATGTCTCGCCGGATTTGATGGCCGATCAGTTGGACCAAATACTGGCCGGCGAGTATGCGCAGGAAGAACGCGCGCTGTTGCACGCCATCGTCCAGCGCGACGGCGAAACCATCAGCAGCAGCGATGCGCTCAACGATGTGGTCGTTCATAAATGGGACGTCGCGCGCATGATCGAGTTGGAGGTGTGCATCGATGGGCACCTGCTCAACACCCAGCGTTCCGACGGCCTGATCGTCGCCACGCCAACCGGTTCGACCGCCTATGCACTGTCGGGCGGCGGTCCGATTCTGCATCCCTCGCTCGATGCCATCGTGTTGGTGCCGATCTGCCCGCACAGCCTGAACAACCGGCCGATCGTCATCAACGAAGCGAGCGAGGTCGATATCGTGGTCCAGGACGGCGATTACACCCACGCCCAAGTGACCTGCGATGGACAAGTCAATTTCGCCCTGCTGCCCGGCGATCGCGTGCGCGTGCGCAAAAAAGCCCAGAGTCTGAAACTGATTCATCCGCCGGGTTACGACTATTTCGAAATCCTGCGGCGTAAATTCGGCTGGGGTCAAAGCAGCTAATGCTCAGCCACATCCACATCCGCGATTTCGCCATCGTCGACGAACTCGATCTCGAACTCGCCGCCGGCATGACCGCGCTCACCGGCGAAACCGGCGCCGGCAAATCCATCTTGGTGGACGCGCTGGGGCTGATCCTCGGCGGGCGTGCCGATATGGATGCCATTCGCCACGGCTGCGATAAGGCGGAACTGACGGCGACCTTCAATCTGAGCGCGCTGCCGCAGGTGCGCGCCTGGCTGCGCGAACACGATCTGGACAGCGACGACGATTGCCAATTGCGCCGCATCGTCGGCCGCGAAGGCCGCTCGCGCGCGTACATCAACGGCCGGCCGGCGCCGGTGCAGCAACTCCAGGAACTCGGCGACCAACTGGCCGACATCCACGGTCAGCACGAACATCAATCGCTGCTCAAGCGCGAGGTGCAACGCGAGCTGCTCGACGCCTATGCCGGACACGAAACCGAGGTCGTATCGTTAGGCGACATTTACCGCGATTACAATGCGCGCCGCGACGAACTCGAACGGCTGCGCGGCGCCGCACAGGATCGCGGTGCGCGCGGCGAACTGCTGCGCTTCCATATCCAGGAGCTCGAAACGCTGGATCTCGCCGAGCACGAATTGACGCAACTCGAAGACGAACACCGCCGGCTGGCCAATGCCGGCCGGCTGCTGGAATCCTGCCAACGCGCGGTCGCGGCTTTGTACGAAGACGAGGTCTCGGCGAGTACGCTGCTCGGCCATGCGCACGCCGATCTTGGAGAGCTCACGCGCTTCGACCCTAAATTGCAGGCCATTTGCGACCTGCTCGACGGCGCGCTGATCCAGACCCGCGAGGCCAGCGACGAGCTGCGCGACTATACCGAAGGTCTCGATCTCGATCCGGCGCGCTTGGATTGGATCGATCAACGTCTGGCCACGATCCAGCACCTGGCGCGCAAGCACCGCGTCAAACCCGAGGAACTCACCGCATTATTGGAACGCAGTCGCGCGGAGCTGGCGCAACTCGATCACGCCGACGAGCATTTCGATGCCCTGGAAAAAGACATCGCCGCGCTGAATCGCAGCTATGTCGAACTCGCGCTGCGCATCCGCGCCCGCCGTCATCAGGCGGCGCTGGAACTCGGACAGAAGATCTCCGCCGCGATGCACGAACTCGGCATGCCGGGCGGACGTTTTGAAATCGGCGTGGACGATCTGCCCGGCGACGAACTCGCCCGTCATGGCCTGGATCGCATCGAATTCCGCGTCAGCGCAAATCCCGGCCAACCGCCGCAGCCGCTGACCAAGGTGGCCTCGGGCGGCGAGTTGTCGCGCATCAGTCTGGCGATCCAGGTTATCGCCACCCACGCGAGCCGCATCCCGACGCTGGTGTTCGACGAAGTGGACACCGGCATCGGCGGCGGTGTCGCGGAAGTGGTCGGCCAGCAGTTACGCGCGCTGGGTGAAAACCGCCAAGTGTTGTGCGTGACCCATCTGCCGCAGGTCGCCGCGCAAGCACATCGGCATTGTCAGGTGCAGAAACTCACCGGTACCGAAACCACCCGCACGCGCATCCGGCAGTTGAGCGAATCGGAACGGGTGGACGAGATCGCGCGCATGCTCGGCGGTCTGGAAGTCACCGCTTCGACCCGCGCGCACGCGGAGGAAATGATTCAGCGGGCGCAAAGCGACACGGCGGGAACGAAGAAACGCGGTGGCCGCAAAAAAGCGTGATATATAGGAGCGGCCTGAAGGTGAGGCGTTTGCGCCGAGAGGCTGCCCTGGGGCATTGGCCGCGAACCGGCAATCCTCCGAACCGTTCGCGGCCGAAGGCCACTCCTACGATATCTTGCGGCACTTAGCGCAGATGCCGTAGATATACAGGCTGTGATCGGTGATTTCGTAGCCGGCCTTTTCGGCGATGGCACGCTGGCGCTGTTCGATGGTTTCGTCGATAAACTCGTCCACCCGCCCGCACTTCACACAGACGATGTGGTCGTGATGGGTGCCTTGATTGAGCTCGAAGACCGAATGGCCACCCTCAAAATGATGGCGCGTCACCAAACCCGCGGCCTCGAACTGCGTGAGCACCCGATACACCGTCGCCAGCCCGATGTCCTCGCCCTCCTCCAGCAACGCCTTGTAGACATCCTCGGCGCTCATATGGCGGTTGGTCTTGTTGCTCTCCAGGAGTTCCAGAATCTTCACCCGGGGCAAGGTGACCTTCAAACCGGCTTTGCGTAAGTCCTGCGATTCCATGACGTTCTCTCTGTCGACAGCGGTGAATTCATGCGTCGCTTGGGGTATGATGCCGCCGGACCCGATTATGCTGGAACTGGCTAACCTATGCGAAAGCTTCTCATTCCTGGCGTCTTCATTGCAACCCTGCTGAACGGCTGCGGTTCGGTGGACAAACTGCCCTTCGTTCACCGCATCGACGTGCAGCAAGGCAATGTCATCACGCAGGAGAACATCGATCAGTTGAAGCCCGGCATGACCAAACGCCAGGTGCGCTTCACCCTGGGCTCGCCCATGATTGCCGACACCTTCCATCCCGACCGTTGGGATTACGTCTACCGGATGGAACCCGGCAAGGGTGAGATCGAGCAAAAGCGTGTCAGCCTGCGCTTCAAGGACGATGCGCTGATCGGCATCGAAGGCGATTACCGGCCCACTCCGCAGCCGGCCCTGGCCGCCGCGAGCAAACCCTCGACCACCGTGGTCGTGCCGCCGCAAGAGCGCAAAGAGGCCGGCATCCTGACCCGCATCTGGCAGTGGCTCGGCTTTGGCAAGGACGAGATTTAGGGATTCAGCCATGCGTAGGCTGGGCCCGGCACACCGCGTTTATTCCTCGATATCCCCGCCGCCCCGCTTCATGCGTTTACCCTCGGCGGCGCGTTGCTTGCGCACTTCCTTGGGGTCGGCGATCAGCGACCGGTAGATTTCCACGCGATCGCCGTTGCGCAGTTCGGCAGCGGCTTTATTGAGTTTGCCGAATATCCCCAACTGGCTTTTGGCGAGGTCGATATCCGGAAAGCGTTCCAGAATGCCCGATTCCCGAACCGCCTGTTCCAACGTGGTGCCCTGCGGCACGCGCAGTTTCAGGATGATCTGCGCATCCGGCCGTGCGTAGGCGACTTCCACATCGATGAGTTCAGCGTTTTCCATACACCTGCACCGCGCGTTGTTGAAAGGAATCCACCAGCGTATTGGCGATCTGACTGAACACCGGGCCGATCATCATGCCAAGCATGCGACTGGCGAATTCGAATTCCAAGTCCAGCGACACCTTGCAGGCGTGCTCGCCCAGGGGATCGAAACGCCAGAATCCCTCCAGCCGTTTGAACGGCCCTTCCACCAACCGCATCTCGATCATCTTGTTGTGTTGCTGACGATTGTGCGTGGTGAACGATTTCTGCAAACTGCCCTTGGCCATCTCGATGCAGGCCTTGATCTCGTCGGCCTCACGCCAAGTCACCCGGGCCGAACGGCACCAGGGGAGAAATTCCGGATAGGCCTCGATATCGCCGACCAGGGCGAACATCTCGGCCGGCGTATACGCGACCAGGGCCGATTTGTGAATCGATGTCGTCATGCGCTATCTGCCGCGTCAACCGCGGTATTTCAGCCACCTTTGCCTATGCTTGGATCATTGTCCGGGAAATAGCCCAGCGCCTCAACTCCGGACCGCGCATGAATCCCGCATGGCCGCCGCAGCGCGGCTCGACATATAATGCGCGGATGGCCACGAAAAAAACCCAGCAGTCCGACGGCGGCGGCACCATCGCGCTGAACAAGAAGGCACGCCACGATTACAGCATCGAAGAACGTTTCGAGGCGGGTCTGGCCCTGGAAGGCTGGGAGGTCAAAAGCCTGCGCGCGGGCAAGACCCAGTTGGTGGACAGCTACGTCATCATCAAGAACGGCGAGGCCTGGCTGCTCGGCTGCCTCATCACACCTTTGCTGGCCGCCTCGACCCACATCCACCCGGAACAGACCCGCACCCGCAAACTGCTGCTGCACCGCGAGGAACTCAACAAGCTCATCGGCGCGGTGGAGCGCAAGGGTTACACGCTCATCCCGCTGGCCATGTACTGGAAACGCGGCCGCGCCAAGCTGGAAATCGGTCTGGCCAAGGGTAAAAAAGAGCACGACAAACGCGCCACCGAAAAAGAGCGCGACTGGCAACGCGAGAAGCAGCGCATCCTGCATCGCGGTTGAGCGCGGCGGGATCTGTTCCCGCATTGACATATGCATAGACCCCCGCCTTGAAATCCCCCGCGCTCGGGTCCATACCTATACACAAGCCGCGATTCTCCGCGCCCCGGTGTGACTCCCTTCGGAGCCGATGATGTGATCGGAAAACAGTGGGCCGGGGAATCGCGGTGACGTGATATACTGACGACGTTTCCCGAAATACCCGTACTAATGGGGGCGACCTGGCTTCGACGTGGGTTGCGAACCCTGAGGTGCATGCCGAGGTGCAAAGCCCTCGTAAAACACTCTGCAAACTTTTAGTTGCCAACGACGACAACTACGCACTCGCTGCTTAATACCCAGTAGGGTGCCGTCTGACCGGGGCCGTGCTTGTGCGCCCGGGCCTTCCGAGCAATCGGGGGCATCAGGCGTCGATTCTCACAAGATCGCGGTGCGGTTCTCCCAGGGCCAATCCTCTAAAACTAACTGGGATCGCCGTTTGTTTTCCCTGCCCGTCGGGTAGCAGGCGGTTAAACTAATAGACTGGATAAGCATGTAGAGCCAAAGGCAGAGGACTTACGGACGCGGGTTCGATTCCCGCCGCCTCCACCAATCACATCTTGACCTTCTCAATGCGCCGGCCTCTCAGCAGAGAGGCCGGCGTTTTTTTACGTCGCACGCTTACCGCCTTAGCGATATGAGCGTTTGATCGTCTGGCTTGAGCCTATCCGACGTTTAGGCCACAATCCCCTCAAATTACTATTAGAATCGACCGGCACAAGGATGGATTCGGAGGATGTATGGCATTTCGCACAGGATTTAAGCCAATCCTGGTGGATTTCTCGTGTATGAGTGGAATGGCCAAAGCATCGCTGCTGGCAGGTTTATTGGCGTTGCTCAGCGGTTGTCAGGCGCCCGAACCGCCCCTACGGGTCGCCATGATCCAGTGGGTTGGATACCAACCGCTGCACCTCGCACAGACCCTTGGCTATTTCGGCGGCCAACCGATACGGCTGGCGGACTTCAATTCCAACATCGAATCCCTGCGCGCCTTTCGCAACGGCGATGTCGAGGTCGCCGCGTTGACGCTCGACGAAGTGCTGTTGCTGCATGCCGACGCGCACGATGCGCATGTGGTTCTGGTGATGGATTATTCGCAGGGCGCCGATGCCATCGTCAGCCGCCCGGAATACCCGGACATGGCCAGTCTCAAAGGCAAGCGTGTCGGCGTGGAAAACACCGCTGCCGGCGCCTATATGCTGGCGCGCGCCCTGGAGCAGGCCGGATTGACGAGCGATGCCGTGGAGATTGTCAAAGTTGGCGCCGAAAATCAGGCACAAGCCTATCGCGACGGTAGCGTGGACGTCCTGGTGACGTACGAGCCTCTGCGCACTCAACTGGTCAATATGGGCGCCCGGGAACAGTTCAACAGCACGCAGATTCCCGGCGAAATCGTCGACGTGCTCGCGGTGCGCGGCTCGGTGCTGAAAGAACGCCCCGAGGCGATCGCGGCCTTGCTGTCCGGTTGGTTTCGCGCGTTGGATTATGCCCAGGCTCATCCCGACGATACCGCGCAACGGCTGGCGCCGCGTCTGGAGCTCAGCGCAGCGGAATATCGCCAGGCAGTCGCGGGCATCCGTCTGCCCGCGCTGGCCGAAAACTGCGCACTCCTGAATAACCCCGCGACTCAACTCGGCGCGACCGTCGCGCGAGTGCACGCGCTGATGATCCGGATGGGTTTGCTGACCGCGCGCGATGCACCCGGCACGGATATTCTGGATGCCCTGCCGCTACGCAGCCTCGGCTGCGACCGTCGTGGCTCTCCCGCACACACTGCGGAG
Source organism: Gammaproteobacteria bacterium (assembly GCA_016218375.1). Classification (GTDB taxonomy): domain Bacteria; phylum Pseudomonadota; class Gammaproteobacteria; order Thiohalobacterales; family Thiohalobacteraceae; genus JAHJQQ01. The sequence continues at coordinate 19,187 of JACREG010000009.1, read as the reverse complement.
GTCGCCGGGTGAATCGCTGGTTGTACCGTTTTCCCATCCACGTCACCTTACCCATGCTCCTGCTGCTGGGCATGCTGGTGCTCGCCGCCGGTTACTTGGGGTCTTTGCTGCAAACGCAGCGCGAAGCCATCCGCGACAGCAGCCAGCGCGAACTCACCCATGAAGTCACGCGCATGCAGCGGGTGATTCAATACCTGCTCGACCACCACGACACCATTCAGCTTCAGGAGGAAATGGCCGCGTTCAGTCCCGACATGCGGGCCTCGCTGGTTCTGGTGCTCGACGAGAACGGACAGGTCATCGCCTCGATGCACCGCAACGATCGCAATCAATCGATCGCCGCTACACTGCAAGCCACCGGCCTGTCCGGACTGACGAACCCGCTCACCGATTTGCTGACCGGCGGCCGCGCAACCCGCGCGGCACACAGCCAATATCTACCCGAATCGCAGATGCTGTTGGCCGTTGCGCCGCTGGAAATGCCCACGGAGACCACGCGTCTGGGGCCACCGGCACTCGGCAGTTTCGTACTCGGTTGGAGTCTCGCCAACACCTTCGTTCAAGCTCAACAGACGGCATTGAATACCAGTCTGCAATTCACCCCCATGCTGGGCCTGGCCTTCCTGCTGCTGTGGTGGTTCATCCACTATCTACTGGTCCGTCGGCTGAAACGACTGACCAACACCGCCGAACAAATCGCCGGCGGCACCGACACGGTACGCGCCGACGTTACGGGGCGCGATGAAATCGGCCGCCTTGCCGGCGCGTTCAATCGTATGACCGACGCCTTGGTGGCCGAGCACCAGCAACTTGAAAACAGCGAACGCCGCCTGTCGCTCAGTCAGACCTTCTCCAATATCGGCAGTTGGGAATGGGACATCGCCAGCGGCCACGTGGTCTGGACACCCAACGTGTACCGCATCTTCGGCATCTCCGCGGTCGACGGCGACATCAGTTATCAGCGTTATATACAAACGGTCTATCCGGACGACCGGCCTATTATCGAAGCCGCATTGCGCGCTACGCTGGAATCGGGACAACCCTATCAAGTGGAACACCGCCTGCAACACGCGGACGGTGAAATCCATTGGCTTATGGGCCGCGGCGACGTGCTGCGCGATGCCGCCGGTAAGCCGTTACGCATGTACGGCATCGTTCAGGACATCACCGAACAGAAACGCGCGGAAGACGCCCTGTACCGGGAAAAGGAACGCGCCCAGGTCACGCTGGCCTCGATCGGCGACGGCGTCATCACCACCGATACCGAGGGCCGCATCAGTTATTTGAATCCGGTGGCCGAATACCTGACCGGCTGGCAAAACCAACAGGCCTACGGCAAGCCGCTCACCGGCGTGTTCAACATCATCAACGAACTGACCCGCAAGCCGGCCATGAATCCGGTGGAGCGCTGCCTGCGCGAAGGTCACATCGTCGGTTTGGCCAATCACACCATTCTGGTGCGCACCGACGGCCGCGAATTCGCCATCGAGGATTCCGCCGCGCCGATCCGCGACCGCGACGGCGGAGTAATGGGCGTGGTGCTGGTCTTCCACGACGTCACCAAGGCCCGCGAGATGGCCAACCGCTTGAGCTGGCAGGCCAGTCACGACGCGCTGACCGGCCTGGCCAACCGCATGGCCTTCGAGGAACGCCTGCGTCAGTTGGTGCGCTATCCGGAACACCCGCACGGTCACGATCTGCATACCCTGCTCTACATCGACCTCGATCAGTTCAAGGTCGTCAACGACATCGCCGGTCATGTGGCGGGCGACGAGATGCTCAAGCAGGTCGGCGCACTGATGCAGCAACAGGTGCGCGACACCGATCTGCTGGCGCGTCTGGGCGGCGACGAATTCGGCGTCATCCTCACCCATTGCGATCTGGCGCATGCCCAGCGCATCGCCGATGGCATTCATCAGGTGCTGGACGAATTCAAGTTCAATTGGGACGGGCGGATATTCCGCGCCGGCGCGAGCATCGGCGTGCTGGAGTTCCGCCCGGGCGAGAATTCGCTGACCGATCTGTTGAGCGCGGCGGACATGGCCTGCTACGCGGCCAAGAATGCCGGCCGACGTCGCACGCATGTCTATCAGGTCGACGATGCGAACATGCAGGCGCATCGCACCGAGATGGACTGGGCCGCGCGCATCAACGATGCCGTCGAGGAAAACTGTCTGGTGCTGTATGGCCAGACCATCGCGCGTTTGGGCAACGGACACATGCCGCCGGGACGCGCCTTCGAAGTGCTGGTGCGCATGCGCGATGAAAACGGCGAGCTGATCGCGCCAGGTGTCTTCCTGCCGGCGGCGGAACGTTTCGATCTCATTTCCATCGTCGACCGCTGGATCATCACGCGCACGTTCTCCATGGTCGCCGAGTGTGTGGCGTTGCATGGCGCAAACATCGCGCATTGCGCCATCAATCTGTCCGGCGGCACGTTGGGCGACGAGTCGCTGTTGCCGTTCATCAAGACCCAGCTCAGCCTGCACAATCTCCCCGGCCAGCTCTTCTGCTTCGAAATCACCGAGACCGCGGCGATCTCCAACTTCCAGTCCGCGCTGCGCTTCATCCGCGACTTGCGCGCCATGGGCTGCCGCTTCGCGCTCGACGATTTCGGTTCCGGACTGTCGTCGTTTTCCTATCTCAAGAACCTGCCGGTGGATTATCTGAAGATCGACGGAACCTTCGTGCGCGGTATCGCCAACGACCCGGTCAACCGCACCCTGGTCGGCAACATCAACGACATCGGCCACCTACTCGGTAAACACACCATTGCCGAATATGCCGAAGACGAAGCGACCCTGGCCGTGTTACAGGAATTGGGTGTGGATTACGCCCAAGGCTACGGCATCAGCAAGCCGCAACCGCTGGAACACATCCTGGCAGATTGCTAGGGGCGGATTGTCAGTGGCGATTACCGAAACAAATGATCAAGGGGCCGGCTTCCCCGCCCCGCTCGACTCCGCTAACCTCTACGCAGCCACCCCGAGGAAGCCCGCATGTCCGATATGCTCATGATTCTGCCAGCCCGCGACCCGGGTAAGATCCGCCTGGTACGCATGCCCGCCGACTTGGAGGCCCACGAAGCCTTCCGCCATGTCACCGGACTGATCGCCGGCGCGGAAGAGAGCAATCCCGATTATCGCTGGGACGATATTGCCGCGATCCTGGAGGACCACGGTTTCGAAACGGTCGAATTCGTACTGGGACCGGAACTGGCTTGAAGCCCTTGCCGACGCCCCAATTCCGGGCAACGAGCGCGCTGAAAAATAGTGTATTTTTCTCTGGAGGTCGGGTAGACTCATTTTCATTGCACGTAGGCTAGGTCGTTTTCAGAAGTTTCCTTGTGGTATCTCCTGTCACTTTCCTTCCCGTACTATGCAATAAACCACCACGTTATATTTTTTGTTTGAGGTAAGTTACATGGCTACAGGTACCGTTAAATGGTTCAACGAATCGAAGGGCTTTGGCTTCATCGCTCCTTCGGACGGCAGCGCTGACGTGTTCGTGCACTTCTCCGCTATCGAAGGCAAGGGCTTCAAGACGCTGGCCGAAGGTCAGGCCGTCAGCTATGAAGTCGAAAAGGGCCCGAAAGGTCTGCAGGCGACACATGTCACCGTGCAGAGCTGATCTGACCTGATTCCATGCGGTATCAGAAGGCCCCGCAGTGATCCTGCGGGGCCTTCCTGTTTTTGTATCTCTCACCCGATATCGCTTGCATCTAGCGCGGCCGATAAGCAGCGGATTCAATCAATCGATGCTTATCCTGCGCCGATAATCTCTTGATCGCGGCCTCGCGCTTGCTCGCCGAACTGCGCGTATGCCCCTCTTCCAGATACACCACTGGACCCGGCATGCGCCCACGAAAATACTTGGCGCCGCGGCCACTCGCATGTTGCGTCAGACGCTGTTCGAGATTGTTGGTAATGCCGGTGTAAAGCGACGCATCCGAACACAGGATGATATAAACGAACCAATTCATGGGCGGCCGTGCAACCCATGTGCATCGCGCGGATCGTATCCGCGTTTATGGCTGCGCATCTTTTCCCATCCCATGTTGCAGCACCGGTTCCGGTCCGGGGTATGCAGCACACCCGTTGCCATGGGCACGCCAACTCTCGACACGCTCCTGCGCATCGACGATGAAGCTGAACTCGCACCCATATTCGTAATACTCCGGAGGGAAATAGTTGCCGGGTGTGACGATGACTTGCGTACCCTGCGCCGAACGATAGGTATGAATCACATCGGGCGTGTGATGGCCGGGACGCATGCCGCGTTCGGTCCAGGTCCAGGTGAACGCGCGCTGCCCGTGACCCAGATCCCGTTCGATGTAGTTGTAACCGAAGTGCGCGCGCAAACGGTCGACATCCCAGCCGAGGTGGCTGTCCATGTTGTGTTGGAATTGTTCGACGGAGGCGCAACCGCCCAGCGCCAGTCCCACTATCAAGATCACCCCGAGTGCGCGCATGACACCCCACCCTCGCCTGCCCATCCGACCCGACTACGGTTAAATCTAATCGATCCCCCGGGCGTCGTCCCTTTGCCGTTGGGGATACCCGTGCTTGGCCCTGTACCGATAAGGTCGGCTAATGTCATCAATAGGTCACTTGATAATGGTCAATAAGAAAATTATAATATTTTATATCGCGATAAGAAAAAGAATATGCGCCCAACATTATGATCTAAAGACTTAATTTCTTACTCTTACAGGAACATTCCATGCCGTACGACACGCGTTACATCTATATCGAGGGCGATAGCCCTACCAACACCCGCGTCCGCCCGCATAACTGGGCCGAGCGCTTCGCCGGCAATATGGCCAGCTATGGCGCGGATCGCCGCCTCCGCTATTCCCCGGTTCTGGAGCCGATGGTCATCAACGGCAGTAAATCCCTGCGCCTGTGTCGCAGCCTGGAGACCAGCCAGCCGGAACTGTTTCGGGAAATCTTGGGTTTTGCCGACCACTATGCGTTGCGCGTACACGGTGTCGTGACCGCGCCGGAACTGCCGGAACTGGCCAAGGCGTCCTGAGCCCGTTCGGCACAGTAGTTTCGAACACAGGGGAGCTTCGGCTCCCCTGTCGTTTTGACCGGCCTGTACAGACCGGGTGCCAAGGTCGTCAGCCGGATTCGGCGCCACAAAACACCAGCGCCGCACGGCAACGCCGGCACAGATAACCACCCTCGCCGCGTTGCATGCGGTTGTGTCGCTGCGCACCGAGCCGATGTTGGGTACAGGCGCAGCGGTAGTCGTACAGCGTCTGACGCCGTTGGGGGATTCCGCTGAGATCGTAGTTCCCCGTCGCCCGCGGCTTGGCGCCCAAGGCCTGGGCGATACCGCGCCACTCCGGACCGTGCGGGCGCACGCTGCGCAGACCGTAGAGCAGATCGGTCACATAATGCGCGACTTCGTGCGGTACGGTCTGGGCCAGGCTCTCGGTGAAATACTTGGCGAAGATGTGCGGGTTGTAGCGGATCAGCCGCGTCCCGCGATAGATACGGTACATGCCCGCTGCCCGCCCGCGCAGATCGAAGCGTAGCGGAATCGCCGGGAAAGACCGCTGAAAAATCTCCTCGGCATGGGCCAGACACGCGGCCGTGGCCTGCACCACGAGACCGCGTTGATCTTCAGAGATCGGCTGAACGAACATGCGCGTATCCTAAGTTCATACTGGCATTATGCCACTGCGATGGCGTGCAGCGGACACCCCCGAACACATCGACACAACACATCGGCACATAGATTTGACAGCACGCCGCGGCTCCCGCGTACAATAGGCGGCCGGCGCGCGGGCCCCTCACAGGGCCGTATCTCCGTCGCAGCCGGTCTTACCGAAATAACCATAAATCCCCGCTCGGAGGTCAGGGTCAGTTGGCATTGAATCTCGCGCTCGCAGCCGTGCTCGCGGCCCTCGCCTCCGCGGGGGTGTCGTTGTTCGCACAGCGGCGCATCGCCGTGCTGAAATACCTTGCCTTCCCGTTTCTGCTGCTCAGTGGACTGTGTGCAGCCGTCGCCGGCGGCATGATCCTCGGCGACGGCGATGTGCAATCCGCGCAACTGCCGTTCGGCCTGCCCTGGCTACCCTGGCAGGTGCGCCTGGACGTGCTCAGCGGCCTGTTCCTGCTAATCATCGGCATCGTGACCTTCGCCGTCGGTCTGTTCGGTCCCGGTTATGTGTCCGAATACGAACACGGCGGGCATCCGCTGGTGCAACTCGGCGTCTTCACCGGTCTGTTCGTCGCCGGCATGCAGTTGGTGGTGCTGGCCAACGACGCCTTCATGTTCATGATCGCCTGGGAACTGATGTCGCTGTCCAGCTACTTCCTGGTGGTGTTTCATCACGAGCAAGCCGCCAACCGCCGCGCCGGTTTCCTCTATCTGTTGATGGCGCATGTCGGCGGGCTGGCCATCCTGCTCGGCTATGGCGTGCTCGCCACCTTCGGCGACGGCTTCAGTTTCGATGCCATGCGCGCCGCCCTGCTCAGTCCGCTATGGGCCAGCGTCGCGTTCAGCTTGGCGTTCTTCGGCTTCGGCATGAAGGCCGGTCTGGTGCCGCTGCATGCCTGGTTACCGGAAGCGCATCCGGTCGCGCCCTCGCACATTTCGGCACTGATGTCGGGCGTCATGCTCAAAGTGGCCATCTACGGCTTCGTGCGCATGACGCTGGATCTGATCGGTGACGTGCAATGGGGCTGGGGCGTGGCCGTGCTGTTGATCGGCAGCATCTCGGCGCTGCTCGGTATTCTGTATGCGATGCAGCAGAACGATCTGAAACGGTTGTTGGCCTATTCGTCCATCGAGAACGTCGGCGTGATCTTCCTCGGCTTAGGGATGGCGCTGGTGTTCATCGGCACCGGGCACCAGGGACTCGGCGCCATTGCCTTGGTGGCCGGTTTATTTCATGCCTTCAATCATGCCTTGTTCAAAAGCCTGCTGTTCCTCGGTGCAGGCAACGTCATACAACGCACTCACGAACAGAATATCGAGCGCATGGGTGGACTGCTCACGCGTCTGCCGTATACCGGCGTGTTCTTCCTGATCGGCAGCATGAGCATCGCCTCACTGCCGCCGTTCAACGGCTTCGCCTCGGAATGGCTGACCTTCCAGGCGGCGTTGCAGGCCGGCGCCTTGGACAACGGCGTGCTGCGCATTTTGATCCCGTTCACCGCGGCCATGCTGGCCTTGACCGGCGCGCTGTCGGTGGCCTGTTTCGTCAAGGCCTACGGCGTGGCATTTCTGGGTCAACCGCGCAGCCGCCGCGCCCGTCACGCACGCGCCACCGCCTGGGGCATGCGCGGCGCGCAAGGCTTGCTGGCGCTGCTATGCCTGCTGGCGGGCGTGCTGCCGAATGTGATGGTGAATCTGCTCAGCACGATCCCGAAGTTACTCACCGGCACCGGTTTGCAATCGGCCACCGTACACGGCTGGCTGTGGTTGACGCCGGTGTCGTCGACGGTGGCGTCCTATAGCGCACCGCTGGTGCTGCTCGGCATCCTGGTGGCGTGGGGCTTGGCTTGGCAGTTGCTGCATCCGCGCGGCGCCCGCGCGGTGCGCCGCGGCGCCATCTGGGATTGTGGCTTCGGTCCGTTGAACGCACGCATGCAATACACCGGCACGTCGTTCTCTATGCCGCTGCGCCGTATCTTCTCGCCGGTGTGGCGCATCGAGGAAAAGGTCGATCGCCAGAGCGAGGCCGAGGGTCTGCGCGTAAGCCGGCTGGCGCACCAGATGCAAGTGCACGACCATTCCTGGGCAGCCTTGTACGAGCCGATCGGCCGTTTCGTATTGCTGGCCGCGCGCCGCATCGCCCTGCTGCAACAGGGCAACATCCGCGTGTATATCGCCTATTCGTTCTTCACCCTGCTGGTGCTGTTATGGCTGATCTCTTGACCCTGAACGGTTGGCTGCTGGCCCTGTTGCAAGCCGCGCTGTTCGTGGCCGGCGCGCCGTTGCTGACCATTTGGGTGAAGCGCAACAAATGCCGTTTGCAGAACCGTCGCGCGCCGTCGCTGCTGCAACCCTACCGCGATCTCGCCAAACTGTTCCGCAAACAAGTGGTATTGGCGGAGAACGCCTCGCCCTTGTTCCGCTGCGCGCCCTATATCGTGTTCGCGGCGACTGTGCTGGCGGCCGCAACCATCCCGCTGCTGTCCACCAACCTACCCACCGCGGCCATCGCCGACATGATCGTGCTGGTGGGTTTCCTGGCCGTCGGCCGCTTCTTCCTGGCGTTGGCCGGCATGGACATCGGCACGGCCTTCGGCGGCATGGGCGCGTCGCGCGAAGTGTCTCTATCGTCGCTGGCCGAACCGGCCATGCTGATGGTGATCTTCACCCTGGCGATGTCGGCGCAGAGCACCAACCTATCGAGCGTGGTGCAGTATCTATACGACGCGGGCCTGGTACTGCGACCGTCGCTGCTGTTCGCCCTGCTCGGTCTGCTGTTGGTGGCGGTGGCCGAAAGCGGTCGCATCCCGGTCGACAATCCGGCCACGCATCTGGAGTTGACCATGGTGCATGAGGCCATGATCCTCGAATACAGCGGCCGCCATCTGGCGCTGATGGAATGGGCCGCGCAACTCAAACTGATGATCTTCGGCGTGCTCATCGTCAACATCTTCTTTCCCTGGGGCATCGCCACCGAACTCAGCGCCAGCGCGCTGTTCATCGGCCTGCTGGCGGTGACAGTCAAGTTGTCGCTGATCGGCGTGGTATTGGCCTTCGCCGAAACCTCGCTGGCCAAGATGCGCGTATTCCTGGTGCCGCAGTTCCTCAACTTGGCGTTCCTGTTGGCGCTGCTGGGCGCGCTGAGTCACATCATCCTGGAAGTGGACATATGAGCCTCTCTCAAAATGCATCTCGCCCGATCTGCGATTCTGAGATAGGCTCATGACCATCGCGCAATACAGCCTGTCCGAGCAGGCGGTCCTCATCCTCGCCGCGCTGGTGCTGTTCACTTCGTTCGCGCTGCTGGCGCAACAGCGCATGCTCGCCTCGATCCACGTCTTCGCTTGGCAGGGCGTGCTGGTCGCCGCTTCCACCGCGATGATCGCCGGCGTATACGACAAGCATCATTTGTATTTCTCCGCACTGCTGACCATGGGCCTGAAGGCCATGCTCATGCCGTGGATGCTGCGGCGTCTGGTGGAGCGTCTGGGTATCGCGCATCAAGTCGAGACCGTGGTGCGCCCGGCGCTGGTGTTGCTGGGCGCCGCCGCGCTGGTGGTGTTCAGTTATTACGTCGCCCTGCCCATCGAAAAACTGTCCTCACTGTCGACCCGCAACACCATCGCCATCAGCATGGCCGTGGTGCTGATCGGCATGCTGATGATGGTGGCGCGGCGTCAGGCGGTGAGTCAGGTCGTCGGTTTCATGTCGATGGAGAACGGTCTGTTCTTCGCCGCCGTGGTATCGACGCACGGCATGCCCATGGTGGTGGAACTGGGTATCGCCTTCGACGTGTTGGTCGCCGCGGTACTGTTCGGCGTGTTCTTCTTCCAGATCCGCGACAGCATCGAATCGCTGGACGTGGATCGTCTCAACCGCCTGTCGGAAAATAGCGAGATCACCGGGGTGCGCGAATGAACGCGCTCTATCTCACCTTACTATTACCGCTCTCCGGTGCAGTCCTGCTCGCGCTGATAACCAACCCGGCGCTGGCCGGTTGGCTGAACATCGCCGTCTGCGTCAGTACCTTGCTGGCGGCGGTGAACATGGCGCTCGGCGTGCTCGAAAATGGGCCGATGTTGACGCCGGGCGGCATGTTCTACATCGATGCGTTCAATGTTTACCTGGTTGCGCTGACCGCCTTCGTCGGCGTGACCACGGCCATCTTCTCCCGCCCCTACATGGGCTATGTGCTGGGCGAGGGCTGGGTGAGAAAAGGCCGCATGCGCCTGTATCACGCCATGTATCAGGGCTTCCTCACGACCATGTTGCTGGCGCTGACCACCAACAACCTGGGCATCCTGTGGGTAGCGGTGGAAGGTGCGACGCTGGCCACCGTGCTGCTGGTCAGCCTGTATCGCACACCTGAATCGGTGGAAGCGGCCTGGAAATATTTCGTGCTCTGCGGTGTCGGTATCGCCCAGGCCTTGTTCGGCACGGTGTTGGTGTATTTCGCGACGGCCAATGTGTTGCAGGCACCGGACATCGGCCTGCATTGGACGGAACTGCGCGCGGTCGGCGCCCAACTCGATCCGACCGTGATGAGCATCGCCTTCGTCTTCCTGCTGGTCGGCTACGGCACCAAGATCGGTCTGGTGCCGTTGCACAACTGGTTGCCCGACGCGCATTCCGAAGGCCCCACACCGATGTCGGCGGTGTTGTCCGGACTGCTGCTCAACGTCGGCCTGTATGCGGTGGTGCGCATCAAGATGCTGGTCGATCCGGCGCTGGCCGATCCGGCCTGGGACAGCCCGCAGTTAGCCGGTCATCTGATGATGGGCTTCGGTCTGCTGTCGTTCCTGGTGGCGGGTCTGTTCCTGCATCGCCAGCAGGACATCAAACGCATGTTCAGCTATTCGTCCATCGAACACATGGGCCTGATGACCTTCGCCTTCGGCATCGGCGGACCGCTGGCGACCTTCGGCGCGCTGTTGCACATGACCGTGCACTCGCTGACCAAGTCGGCGATCTTCGTCACCGTCGGCCACGCCACACACATCGCCGGCACTCAAGCGATCGAAAAGATCCGCGGTCTGATCAAGACCCAGCCGCATGTCGGTTGGGGCTTGCTGCTGGGCACGGCGGCCATTGCCGGCTTCCCACCCTTCGGCGTGTTCACCAGCGAATTCATGCTACTCACCGCGACCATGGAAAGTTGGCCGTGGCTGACCGTGGCGCTGCTCACCGGCCTGGCCATTGCCTTCGCCGGTCTGTTCCGCAATCTGCATCCCATGGTGTACGGCAACATCCCCGAGGGCCAAGTGCCGGTCAAGGCCAACATGCTGCCGGTGGCGGTGCATCTGCTGTTGGTGTTGTGGCTGGGCCTGTCGATCCCGCCGTTTCTCGCGCAGTGGTTCGATCAAGCCACGCTGCTGATTACCGGGAGGCACTTCCTGTGAGCGCGTTCGATTGGTTGCCGGAACTGCTGGAACGCTTCAAAGCGGACTATGTCCTGATCCACGAAGATGCCGCAGTCACCACCGTGGGGCGCGCGCGGGTATTGGAACTGGATGCCGAGGACTGGGGACGCGCGGCCGGCGTCGCGGCGAAATTCAATCTGCGTTGGGCCGGCGGCTGGGCCGATCAACTCACGGATCAACTGGGGGGCGACAAACTCCAGATCAATGCCTGTCTGCTGCATCAAGGCGATGTGCTGCTGCTGCGCACCCGAGTACCCGTGACCACGCCGGTACTACCGTCGCATACGCTGCATTACCCGGGCGCCGACCGCATGGAACGCCACACTCAGGATATGTACGGCGTGGTGTTCAGCGATCATCCGGACCCGCGCCGTTGGGCGCGCCACCATGCCTGGGGCGAAAACGAATATCCGCTGCGCGCGGAGTTTCCGCGCATGGGCACGCGCGGCGACATGCCGGCGCGCACCGACGACAATTACCGCTTCCTGCAAGCGCAAGGCGCCGGCCTGTACGAAATCCCGGTGGGCCCGGTGCATGCCGGCATTATCGAGCCGGGTCACTTCCGCTTCACCGCCGTCGGCGAGCAGGTGCTGAATCTCGAACAACGTTTGGGTTATGTACACAAAGGCATCGAAAAGATCGCCGTGGGTCGCGACGCGGTCGGCGCCGCGCGGCTGGCCGGGCGCGTCTCCGGCGACAGCACCGTCGCCTTCACCTGGGCGGCGTGCATGGCCATGGAACAGGCGGCCGGTGTCGAAGTGCCGCTGCGCGCCAACTATCTGCGCGCGATCATGGCCGAGCGCGAGCGCGTCGCCAATCACCTGGGCGACATCGGCGCCATCTGCAACGACGTCGGCTTCGCCTTCGCCTTCTATCAGTTCAGCCGCCTGCGCGAAGACTGGCAGCGCCTCAGCCGCGAAGTCTTCGGCCACCGCCTGCTGATGGATTGCGTGGTACCGGGCGGCGTCGCCCGCGATATCGACGCGGCTGCCGTCGCGCAGTTACGCGCGGCATTCGCACCGATGAAACGCGAAATGCGCGAACTGATGCCGATCCTGTACGACAACCCCTCGCTGGAAGACCGCCTGATCACCACCGGCTTCCTCAGCGAGAGTCTGGCGCGACTGCTCGGCGCGACCGGTTATGTCGGCAAGGCCAGCAACTGCGACCTGGATGCGCGCCGCGATCTGGCGTATTCGCCTTACGACCGTTTCAAAATCAAGGTGCATGTATTCCAGGACGGCGACGTGTTGGCACGCATGCGCGTGCGCGCCGACGAGATTCTGATCTCGCTGGATCTCATCGACGAGCTGCTCGCTGGACTACCGAACGGCGACGTGCGCGCGGAGTGGCCGATGCCCGCCGCCGGCAGCGAAGGCTTAGGCATCGTCGAAGGCTGGCGCGGCGAAACGCTGGTGTACGTGCGCTTCGCCGAAGACGGGAAGATCGCGCGGCTGTTCGCGCGCGACCCCAGCTGGTTCACCTGGCCGGCGCTGGAACAACTGATCCACGGCAATATCGTTCCCGACTTCCCGGTGTGCAACAAATCGGTGAACGGCTCGTATTCGGGCCACGATCTCTGATCGCGGTCGATGGGTAATATCCTGGTTTTATCCCCTCTCCTTCCGGGAGAGGGTTAGGGTGAGGGGAAACACGCGCAATGCTGCGACTGTTCAACAAAATCCGCAAAATCGGCGTCGTCACCGAACCGGTGATGCCGGGCCGCGATCCCGCCTTCGAGGAAATCGGCGAACAACTGCACGCGCGCGTCGGCGAACTGTTCAGCGGCAGCCTGGCGATCCGCGAAGTCGACGCCGGTTCCTGCAACGGCTGCGAACTGGAAGTGCATGCGCTGAACAATCCCTATTACGGCATCGAACGCTTCGGCGTGCACTTCGTCGCCTCGCCGCGCCACGCCGACATGCTGCTGGTCACCGGCCCGGTGAGTAAACACATGGAAGCGGCGTTGAAGCGCACCTACGACGCCACGCCCGATCCCAAACTGGTACTGGCGATGGGCGACTGCGGCGCCGACGGCGGCGAATTCGGTTGCAGCTATGCGAGTTGCGGCGGTGTATCCAAGGTCATCCCCGTCGACGGCGTCGTGCGCGGCTGCCCGCCGACGCCCCTCGAATTGATGAAAGCCATCCTGGCGCTGATCGAAAAACGCCAAGGTGGATGATTTGCCGCAGCAGTCTCGACGTCAACCATAAATCCCGTTTTAGTTTGAACGCCACCCCATAGGTTGCCAGTTCTCCGTCGCTGGATTAGCATAGCAGCCACATACCAATAATCAGAAACAGGCTGACCCGCTATGATTTCACGTCGTGTACGCCTTTGGTTTGTCTGCCTCTGCGGGTTATTCGTGTTTGGTTCGGCACCGGCTGGGGCCATAACATTAGACTTCAGCAGCGGCGTCTATAACAGCACTTGTTGTGGTTCAAACCAATATCGGGAAGATGATTTCCTTGTCAGCGCTTGGCCGAACTTCAGCAAAGTTTTTGGCAACTACGGACCAAGGCTTGCCTGGTATGACGGCTGGGGAACAATCCGGGTCGAATACACGTTGGGCGCCTTCGATCTGAATTCGGTATACGTGCCGGTGTCGCCATATGCCGGGCTGGTGTTCACTTCATCGACGGGCGCGCAGATCAGCTTTGGCAGTGGCACAGGTACACTTGTATTCTCCGGACCGCAATGGACCAATATTGATTACTTCACAATTCGGAACATGACGGGCACCAACATCCTTACCCAGCTCGACAATTTCGTACTCACGCCGCAGGTTCAAACGGTCGCGACACCCGTGCCGCCCGCATTGGCCTTATTGGCCAGCGGCATGATTGCCCTCGTTGGTGCATCGAGCCGTGCGAGGCGTAGCTGATCACCCCTCGCTATCGACCTAATCTCAACAAATATAACCGGTCATTGTGATGGGATGAAAGGTTGCGCTTAATGCGACGACTCATCCGACCAGCATATACAAAATAAATTCAGTCACCGGTTCCTTGCGTGCTTGCCGCAGACCAGCCGACGCTGGCATGCTGCAACTTGAACCCGCTCACAACCAGGAACCACCGTGCCGCCGCTGCCGTTCCGTGACAACCGCGTCCTGCATGCGCTGATCCTGTGGCTGCTGATCCTCTGGGCGATCACCGCCGTGGAGCCGTTCAACCGCCGCGACTGGTTGCTGGAAAACCTGCTGGTGTTCATCTACGCGGCGCTGCTCGCGCTTACCTACCGGCGCTTCACCTTCTCCAATCTGTCCTACGCCTTGTTCACGCTATTCCTCAGCCTGCATCTGATCGGCGCGCATTACACCTATGCCGAGACACCGCTGGGTTTCTGGTTGCAGGACGGGTTCGAATTGCAACGCAATCATTACGACCGCCTCGTGCATTTCAGCTATGGCTTGCTATGCGCGTATCCGTTCCGTGAAATCCTGCTGCGCGCCGCGGGGGTGCGCCGGTCCTGGACATATTTCCTGGTCGCATCGATGATTCTCGCCTTCAGTGCCGTCTATGAAATCATTGAGGCCGTGGTCGCCATCTTGGTCGACCCGGAACTCGGCGCCGCCTATCTCGGTACGCAGGGCGACGACTGGGATGCGCAGAAGGACAGCGCGCTCGCCTTTGGCGGTGCCGTGGCGGCAATGGCAATGACATGGTATAGAGACAAACAGATAAAACTTCCGGAGCATTCATGAAAGCCAGCGAACTCAAACGCGGTCTGGTCCTGCAGGTGGACGGACGCAACATCTTCGTCAAAGACGTGCAGGTGCAGACCGCCGCTTCGCGCAGTGGCAATACCTTGTACAAGACCCGCGGCTACGATGTGGTGTCGCGGCAGAAATTCGAACGCGGCTACAAGGGTGATGAGGTCATCAACACGGTCGATTTCGAACGCCGTGCCGTGCAGTTTCTTTATCGGGACAACGATGGCTGCACGTTCATGGACAAAGAGAGCTACGAACAACACACGCTGAGCCTGGTATCGATGGAAGAGGATCTACCCTATCTGACCGATGGGCTGGAAGGCATTTTTGCGTTGGTCGCCGACAGCACTGTGCTCGGCGTGGAACTGCCCGCCACCGTCGTCCTGGAAATTGTCGAATGCGCCCCGGCGATGAAGGCCGCTTCGGCCTCCGCGCGCAGCAAACCCGCCACGCTCACCACCGGCCTGGTGGTACAAGTGCCGGAATACCTCACCCCGGGCGAACTCATCAAGATCAATACGCTGACCGGGGAATTCATGTCGCGGGCGTGATGGCTTAGTCGATACCCAGGCCCACACCCAGAAAGGCGATGCCTGCCGCGAACAAGCCGGCTATCAGCCGCCAGTCCGCCGCGTGTCGGCGCAAATAGCCGTGGACATGCAGCCCGCTATAAATGCACAGCATATACACCGGAATCACTCGCAACGAGGTGAAGTGAAACACATCCCCGGGCAGGTAATAGGCGTAGAACTCGCCCACCGTCAGCAGAAAGAAACCGTTGCCGAGCACTTCCCACAGCAGCGGTGCCTCCAGACCGATCAGTGCAGCCTTGATGAGATTGCGGCGGGTGCCGGCGGCGATCCGGCTGTCCAGCGTCTGATTGAGAAAATACAGATGCACGCCGTAACTGGTCCACGCCACGAGCGCGAGCGCCGAGACATTGCCGTCGTGCAGTGGGAATAATCGGTAGACCCAGAGCTTGGCGCCAAACAGGCGTGTATACAGCGGATTGAGGCTGGCCTCGAAGAGAATCGCCAGTAGAAATACCAATGCCGCCAGTAACGCCATCTCCCGCGGCACGACGACGAACGTGCTCTTGCACAAACGTTGATTGACCCAATACGACAGTCCGGGAAACAGCACGGGGAACAGCAACGCCGCGCCAACGACGTGCCAGACTTGCGGATGAAAATTTACCTCGGGCAGCATGCGACGATGGCCGGTCTATGCGATGTCCTCTGTCGCGTTTGTATCGTCGCCATCCATGCCTTCGATCACTTCGCGCAACAGCGCCGTGGCATAACTCCCGGCCGGCAATGAAAAACGCAGCGTCAGCGCGTCCGTATCGCCCCAGGTCCAATCCAACTCGCGCACCCGCACGCGGAGCGCGCGCCGATCCTGTTCCAGTCCGGCGCGTTCGAGACCCGCGCACCAGTCGTCGAACTGCGCCAGACAGGCACCCTCGAATGCGCGCGCCGCGTCCTGGGTCGCTGGCACGCCGCGCCCCCACAATGGACCTGTAGGATGCACATCAAAATCGCGCAGGCGCGTCTCGATATCGGCATCGGCCGCGTCGGCGATGAACCACGCACGCCGCCCATCGAGTTGCAGCGCATCGCCCGGCAACGCACGTTCCCAACTGCCGTCGCGCACGCGCGTCGCCAGTACCTGATTGAACAGAAAACTGCGCGCCGCGGAGAGATACAGGCCACGCACATGCCGCTCCAGGCGCGGACCTTCGCCGCGCAGCATCGCAGCGGCCGCCGCGAGATTGCCGCCGTCGCGACCGAAGCGCTGCTCACCGAAATAATTGGGCATACCACGCGCCACGATGGCCTGTAGTCGCTCATCCACCACCGCGCGTTCGCCACGCAAGGCACGGATACGGATTTCGAAGGCGTTGCCGCGCAAGGCGCCGCGCTTGAGTTTGCGCGAATGCCGCACGGCGCGCAGGATCTCGACGCCCTCGATCCGCGCCGCCGTCCAATCGGGATCGGTCTTGCCCGGCAATTGCACCGAGAACCATTGCTCGGTGACGGCGTGGCGATCCTTCAGACCGGCATAACTCACCTCGCGCGGCGTCACGCCGGCGAAGCGCGCCAACTGACGCGCCACCCAATCGGTGTTGGCGTTGCGTTTGCGCACCCACAACCAGACATGTTCACCGGTCCCGTCGGGCTCGCAGATCGGCAACTCGCGGACGATGAAATCCTCCGGCTCGACGCGCAATTGGCCCGTGCCGGCGGGACCGCCGAAGGCATGGGGCAGATCGGCGCTCAAGGGTTCCTGTGCGCCCGGCGGTGAAGCGTGCTCGGTCACGCGTGCGACTCGGTAAACAGCAACACCACGGCCAACGCCGCGATACCTTCCTTGCGCCCGGTGAAACCCATCTGTTCGGTGGTGGTCGCCTTGACGTTGACCGCATCCGCGGACACATGCAGATCCTGCGCAATCACGGCGCGCATGGCGTCGCGGTACGGCGCGAGTTTGGGCACTTGTGCGACGAGGGTGAGATCGGCGTTGCCGACCCGCAGGCCGCGGCCGCGCAGCAGATGCATGACATGACTCAGCAGTTTGCGGCTGTCGATACCCTTGTAAGTCGGATCGGTATCGGGAAAGTGCTGACCGATGTCGCCGAGTCCGGCCGCGCCGAGCAGCGCATCGCACAAGGCGTGCAACAGCACATCGCCGTCGGAATGCGCGGCCAGGCTGTGCGTGTGCGGAATCTCCACGCCGCCCAGCACCAAGCGCCCGCCCTCGCGGAATGCGTGCGCGTCGAAACCCTGACCGATTCTCATAGGCGCCCCATCAGTCGATTCTGCTGTCGTAGATAAAACTCGGCCAAGGCGAGATCTTCCGGCCGGGTGATCTTGAGGTTGTCGGCATGGCCTTCGACCAAGCGTGGCCAGTAACCCGCGTATTCCAGGGCCGATGCCTCGTCGGTCACCATGGCACCGGCCGCCTGCGCGGTATGCAGTGCGGCATGCAACATCCCCAGCCGGAACATCTGCGGCGTCAGCGCATGCCAGAGTCGACGCCGATCCACCGTGCCGGCGCAACGCTGATCGTCGGTGGCCTGTTTCATCGTGTCGCGCACCGGCACGGCCAACAGGCCGCCGACCGGATCGTCGTGCAAGGCCGTCAGCAGACTGCGCAGATCGTCGGCACGCACGCAAGGCCGCGCGGCATCGTGTACCAGCACCCAATCGTCGTCCGCGGCATGCAGGCGCAGCACGTCCAGCGCATGCAATACCGACTCGGCACGCTCGGCGCCGCCCGGCGCGGTGAACAACGGACAGGGAAGCTCGGGTGCGAGACCCGGCCAATAGGGATCGTTCTCGGCAAGCGCCACCACCACACCGGCCAGCGTTTCGAGTATGCACAACGCCGCCAGACTGTGTTCGAGTACCGTGCGGTCGCCGAGCGTGAGGTATTGCTTGGGCAGGTCCGTGCCCATGCGTCGACCGATGCCGGCGGCGGGAACGATGGCCCAAAGACGTGGCGCGTTCACTTCGCCTGCGGCTCCACGATCTGATAGAAGATTTCGCCGTCCTTGACCATGCCGAGATCGGTGCGGGCACGTTCCTCGATGGCGTCCATACCCGTTTTCAGATCTTTGACTTCGGCCTCCAGCGCGGCGTTGCGTTCTTTCAGACGCGCGTTCTCGTCGCGCTGCACCTCGCCCGCCTGGAGCAGATTCCAGATCTCGGCAATGCTGCCTTCACCCACCCACAGCTTGTATTGCAGACCAAGCAGCAGCGCGATCAGTATGAGTGTGAGCCAACGCCGCATGAAGTGGATACGCCCTGCCTGCTACGCGGGTTACGCCCCTTGGAGATGCTTGAAGGCCGCGCGGCCGGCATAGCGGGCGTGGTCGCGCAACTGATCCTCGATGCGCATGAGACGGTTGTACTTGGCGACGCGATCGGAGCGCGACAGCGAACCGGTCTTGATCTGGGTGGCGGCGGTGCCGACGACGATGTCGGCGATCACCACGTCCTCGGTCTCGCCGGAACGGTGCGAGACGATGGACGAATACCCCGCGCCGGTCGCCAGCTTGATCGCTTCCAAGGTTTCCGTGAGCGTACCGATCTGGTTGACCTTGATGAGAATGGAATTGGCGATGCCCTTGTCGATGCCTTCCTGCAGAATGGCCGGATTGGTGACGAACAAATCGTCGCCGACCAGTTGCACTTTATTGCCGAGTTTTTCGGTGAGCAGTTTCCAGCCGTCCCAATCGTCTTCGGCCATGCCGTCTTCGACGGTGATGATCGGATATTTGTCGACCCAGGCGGCGAGATAGTCGGAAAATTCGGCCGAGCTGAATTCCTTGTTCTCGGAGGCGAGCACGTACTTGCCGTCCTTGTAGAACTCGGAGCTGG
>JACREG010000094.1 GCA_016218375.1 Gammaproteobacteria bacterium | reverse complement strand
GCTTGCGCTGCGTAGTCGGGAAAGCCCAGCAGCAGTGTGTCGTCGGCGCCGCTCATTGAACCGCCAAGGCGCCAAGGGTGCCAAGAAGGCTATTTGAACCGCCAAGGCGCCAAAAAAGATGTTTGAACCGCCAAGGCGCCAAGACGCCAAGAAAAACTTGTTTATTGCAAAAAACAAAACTGGAGGCGAATTGCCTCTCAGCGGTCTCAAACAGTGTTTGTCTTTTACTTGAAACGGATTTTCTTGGCGTCTTGGCGCCTTGGCGGTTCCACAAGAATTCTTGGCGACCTTGGCGTCTTGGCGGTTCAATAAGCATTCTCAACTCTCCGCCGCGAACGGTAGGCCCGCGTCGTAGCTGTCTTCGATGCGATAGCCGCTGGCGCGCTGCGACAGGTGGTGCGCGAAGTCGAAATCGGCGCGCACTTCGGCGTGGACGCGGTACAGCGCTGCGCCGGCACTGACCGGGTCGCCGAGTTTTTTCAGCAGGTCGACGCCGGCGCCTTTGCCCATCGGTGCGCCGGCCAGGCGTGCGATGCGCGCGATCTGGAAGTTGTCGATGGCGGCGACCACGCCGGTGCGTTCGGCGCAGACTTCGAACTGCAACGCCCCCGGCGGGTGCTGCGCGGTCTGCCGTCCCTGCGCCTCGATGAGCGCATTCATTTTGGTCAGCGCGCGGCCGGATTCAAGGATGTCGCGGGCGATGGCGTAGCCGTGGCCGCCGCGCACGTCGGGATCGAATTCGAGAATGCGGCCGGCGAGGTGCAGCGCCTTCTGGCGCAGATCGGCCGGCGCGTTGGGATCGTTCTCCAGCACCTGCATGACATCGCGCACTTCCAGCACCGGACCGATGCCGCGACCGACCGGCTGACGGCCGTCGGTGATGACGACTTCGAGGTGCAGGCCCAAACGGTCGCCGACGTATTCGAACAATTTGCGCAACGCCAACGCCTGCGTCATCTGCCGCACCTTCGCCGTCGGGCCGACCGGGATGTCGATGAGCAGATGGGTGGAGCCGGCGGCGAGTTTCTTCGACAGGATCGAGGCGACCATCTGGCCTTGCGAGTCGATGCCGAGCGGGCGTTCGACGGCGATGAGAATATCGTCGACCGGCGCCAGACGCGCGGTGCCGCCCCAGGCCAGACAGCCGCGATGTTTGCGCACCATCTCGTGCAGACGGTCGGGGCTGAGTTCCACGTGCGCGAGCATTTCCATGGTGTCGGCGGTGCCGGCCGGCGAGGTGATGGCGCGGCTGGAGGTTTTCGGTATCAGCATGCCGTGCGCGGCGACGATGGGCACCACCAGCATCGAGGTGCGATTGCCGGGGATGCCGCCGATGCAATGTTTGTCCGCGACCAGCGGTTCGTCCCAATCGAGACGGTCGCCGGAGTCGAGCATCGCTTGCGTGAGATAGAGGATCTCGTCGCGGTCCAGGCCGGTCTGGCCGGAGGCGACCAGGAACGCGGCCATTTCGGTCTTGGAATACCGGTTGTCGACGATGTCGCGGGTGATGGACTGGAAATCCTCCAGGCCCAGGCGCTCGCCGCCCATCTTGCGGCGCACCGCGTCCATGGATTCGGGCGGTTCGGCGTGCGCGACATGCACCTGTTCGCCATCCTGCCCGCCGAACTGGGCGAAGGCCTGTTCCGCAAGCCCCAACTGGCCGGGGCCGACCAGACTGGTGTCGTCGACCACGTTCAGCACCGCCAGGATGCGATGGCCGTGGTTGGTGATCTCGATCTTGGATAAGGCCTGAAAACCCTCGGCGCGGTACACGGCGCAATCGCGGTGCAGATAGGCCACGTTCTCCCGGTAGGTGTCGATGGCGACACGCTTGAGGCTGAGGTGGGCCGGCGGCTGGCCGTTGTTGGCAGTGCTCTCGGGGGCGGGCATGGCGTGGCTCGATGACCTCGGCGGTTGCGCTGGATAGGGTTGGGATTGTAGCGCGTCTGCACCGCGCGGCCGAATCGTTGTAGGATGGGGCGCAAGGGCACTGCGACGGGCGGGTGCGGGTACGGACTGACGGGGGGCGAAGGTGGCCGACAACGACATATACATCCGCTCGGCGGAACGCCGCGAATATTTCCGCATCGACGATGACGTGCTGTTGCAGGTGCGCCAGGTCGATGAAGCCGAGGTGGCCGATATCGCCGAGCATATCGGCGACCGCATGCCGGACCGTTTCACCGTGGCGGCGAATTTCGCAGTGAGCTCGCGGCAGATGTCGCGCTTGCTGCACGGCATTATGGCCGACACGCCCGATACCGCGCGCTGTCTGAGAATGGTCGATCAGAAGTTGAACCATCTGGCGCGGCTGTTCGTGAACGAGGCCGTGGAGCGGGGCGCCTTCACCCGGCTGCACGTCAATCTCAGCGCCGGCGGGCTGGTGTTTCCGTCGTCGGTTTCGTTCGCGCCCGGCACCTTGCTGGAGACGCGCATGGTGCTGCCGCCGTCCTCGATGGGCATCCTCACCGTATCGCGCGTGGTCCATTGCGATCCCCGTGACGCGGCGGCCGACGGTTGCGCCTGGCTGGTCGCCGTCGAATATGTGCACATCCGCGAAGCCGACCGCGACCTGCTGGTCAGTCACATCATGAACCGCGAGACGGAATTGTTGCGGCGGCAGCGCGGCGAGGGCAGCGAAGCCCCGTAGACTGGGCGCGTCGTTTGTGCCCATACGGACCCTACCGCACTCTCATTGACCGGGCGTGGACCCGGTGATAATTTGACCAGAATTCTGGTCTACCAAGAGTACCTGCCATGAAGACATTATCCCTCTCCGAGGCCAAGACGAAGTTGAGCGGTCTGGTGGAGGAAGTCGCCAGCCGCGACGAAGAGATCGTCATCACCCGCAACGGCCGACCTGCCGCAGTCCTGGTGAGTCCGGACGAATTCGATAGTTGGAAGGAAACCGTCGCGATCCGTGGCGATGCCGCGCTGCGTGGCGAGATCAAGACCGGTCTTGCCGCGCTGAAGGCGCGCAAGGCGAAGCTCTATACCTTGGATGAACTGTTAGGCTAACCCGCGCAGGACTTGTCCGAGCAGGCGGAATCAAGGAGGCCCAGGGATGGTGCCCATCAAACGCAAATTGCGCGTACCGGATTCGGTGGCTACCTGTCTGCGCGGTTTGCATCCTCAACTCGAACGCAAAATCCGCTCGGCACTGGATGCGTTGCTGCACGATCCGCGCTGTGGCAAAGCACTGAAGGACGAATTGGCCGGTCTATGGAATCTGCGCGTCGGCCGCTTCCGCATCGTCTACCGCATCGCGGCCCGTGACCGGCTGGAAATCGTCGCGGTGGGGCCGCGCGATCGCATCTACGAGGAAACCTATCGACTGGTCAGCAAGGAGCGACGGCCGACGCGCGGGTAGCCGGCGTAGGACATCAAGCAGGCCCGTGCCTATCTCGCCGATTACGAACAGAGGGTGGCCATGAGCAAGAAGGCAGCAAGCGCGGCCTATGAAGAGGTTCTGCTGGAGGATCTGAAAGATCCCGCGGAAGCCGCGGCCTATCTGGAGGCGGCGCTCGAAGACGCGGACCCCGCGGTATTTCTGCTGGCCCTGCGCCAAGTGGCGCAGGCGCAAGGCATGGCCAACGTCGCGCGCAAGGCGCATGTGGGCCGCGAAAGCCTCTACAAGACGCTCTCCGAAAACGGCAACCCCGAGCTGCGCACGATCAACCGACTACTGCATGCGATGGGGTTGCGGTTATCGGTGACGGCGGGGTGAGGGTGATGGAGGGTGTGATAAATAAATTGGGTGTCACCTACGGTGACGGGCCTTGACTGGTGGCAGCTTACCTGTAGAAATCTCCGCTCGGTACTCGTTCTATCGTCGGATGATGTCCTGGTCGAAAGATAAGCTTTGTTGTGACGATCTCGTCTACAAGTTTGCCTTTAAAGTGAGTATACGGATCGCAGACACCGAGTTGCTCACGAGCCATTAGTTTTTCGCCTTTGTATATTGAACTCCACCCAATGACGACTGCACCATTGCGCCCCTGTGGATCGTCATTGCACCGGAGCGCTCCTATTGTCACTTCATATGTCTCGCCGTTTAGGGGGCAGCGCTTGATTATAGTGTTTGCATCAGTCGACCCGCTTTGATTCGCAGGTGGTGTGAGTTCCCAAGGATTCCAAGAGTCTCCGTCTTTGCTGCCGTAGAGTGAGCGCAAGGCTTCGTTGTAAGCGCCTAGCCACTCTATTTGAATGAGGCCATTATTAGAGTCACATTTGTATTGAATAGCCTCGTAGAAGGCGTCTGCCTGGACTTCAAACGAAGCCGATACCATGGTAATTAAGGAGGCAGCAATTTTGCGAGCATTCATATTTCTTCCCCAAGATTTACAACTAAAGTGCGCGTAGGATGGGTGAAGGCGTCTTTTGCCGTAACCCATCATCTGTCCGCGGTCCCGATGGGTTTCGCTTCGCTCCACCCATCATACGATATCAGGCGTTCGCCACTTCCAGTACCGTCTCTTCCCGCTGCCGTTCCTCTTGCTGCAAGGCCCACAAGCGGCTGTACACGCCGCCTTGCGCGAGCAGGCCCTGATGCGTGCCGCGTTCGACGATGCGGCCCTGGTCCATGACCAGGATGGTGTCGGCGTCGATGACCGTCGATAGGCGTTGCGCGATCACCATCTTGGTGTGGTTCGCCGCGACGGCTCGCAGGGCTTCGAGGATCGCTTGTTCGGAATGCGAATCGAGACTCGACGTCGCTTCGTCGAACACCAGGACGCGCGGGTTCTTCAGAATCGCACGCGCGATGGCGACGCGTTGCTTCTCGCCGCCGGAGAGTTTCAGGCCGCGTTCGCCGACCACGCTGTCGTAGCCTTTGGGCAGGCTCTCGATGAAGTCGTGGATGTTGGCGAGTTGCGCGGCGCGTTCGATCTCGGCGCGGCTGGCGTCGGGGCGTGCGTAGGCGATGTTGTAGTAGAGCGTGTCGTTGAACAGCACGGTGTCCTGCGGGACGATGCCGATGGCCGCGCGCAAACTGTCTTGCGTGACCGCGCGCACGTCCTGGCCGTTGATGAGAATGCGTCCGCCGCCGATGTCGTAGAAGCGGAACAACAGCCGCGCCAGCGTGGATTTGCCCGCGCCGCTGGGGCCGACCACGGCGATT
This sequence comes from Gammaproteobacteria bacterium, assembly GCA_016218375.1. Classification (GTDB taxonomy): domain Bacteria; phylum Pseudomonadota; class Gammaproteobacteria; order Thiohalobacterales; family Thiohalobacteraceae; genus JAHJQQ01. The sequence goes on along the minus strand of JACREG010000094.1, from coordinate 1,050 downwards.
TTGTGCCCGGCGGGAATGGTGAAACTCACGTCGTGCAGAATCGGCCGCTCGGTATCGTAGGCGAAGGCGACCTGTTCGAAACGCACCTCGCCGTTGCCGACATCGAGCGGTTGCGCGTCCACGCGGTCGACGATCTCCGGCTGTTTTTCCAGCACGTCGAACATCAGTCGCATATCGGTGATGGCGTGCTTGAGTTGGCTGTAGACCACGCCGAGAAAATTCAGCGGGATGAACAGTTGCAGCAGGAAGGCGTTGACCAGCACCAGGTCGCCGAGGCTCATCTGCCCGGCGACCACGCCTTGCGCGGCGAGAATCATCACCAGCGTCACACCCACGGCGATGATGGCGGACTGACCGACGTTGAGCGTGGCCAGCGAGGTCTGGCTTTTTACGGCGGCGTCTTCCCAAACGTGCAGCGTTTCGTTGTAGCGGCGCAGTTCGTGCTGTTCGTTGCCGAAGTATTTCACCGTTTCGTAATTGATGAGGCTGTCGACCGCCTGGGTGTTGCCCTTGGAGTCCATGGCGTTCATGGTGACGCGGTATTGCATGCGCCAATCGGTGATGAGCAGCGTGAAGGCAATGTAGATCACCACCGAGCCGAAGGTGACGATGGCGAACCATGGGCTGTACTTGCCGAGCAGGATGCCGGCGATCATCAAAACCTCGACCAGCGTCGGCAGGATGCTGAACACCATGTAGTTGAGCAGCGAGCTGACGCTGCGCGTGCCGCGGTCGATGTCGCGCGACACACCGCCGGTCTTGCGCTCCAGATGGAAACGCAGCGACAGTCTGTGCAGGTGTGCCAGCACTTGGCCCGACACCTGGCGCACGATGCCATGGCGCACCTTGGCGAACAGCAAGTCGCGCAGCTCGTTGAACAGCGAGCCGGCCAGGCGCAGCGCGCCGTAGCCGAGCAGCAGCGCGAGCGGCAGGGCGAGTTGCCGGTTGTGGGAGGCGTCCAGTGCGTCGACGACATGCTTGAGCACCAGCGGCACGCCCACCACGGCGACCTTGGCGATCAGCAGGCTGGCCAGCGCCAGCACGGTGCGC
>JACREG010000091.1 GCA_016218375.1 Gammaproteobacteria bacterium | reverse complement strand
GGCCTTCGTAGTCGAACCAGCCGCGCAACGCCGGTTGATGATCGATCCAGCCGCCGCCCCACACCGCGAACAGCAACAGTGCCAAACCGAGCAGCGAACCTTCGAGCACGCGGCCGGGGCGGATGTTGCGCATGTACAGACCAATCAGGATCGCGATGGGAATGGTCGCCGCCACCGTCGAGGTCGCCCACGGGCTGTGCTTCATGGCGTTGACCACCACCAGACCCAGCACGGCGATGAGGATAATCATAATGGTCATCACGCCGAGCAACGCGGCGATGCCGCCGACCGGTCCGAGTTCGTGACGCGCCATCTGCCCGAGCGAGCGGCCGTTGCGGCGCGTGGAGAAAAACAGAATCACGAAGTCCTGCACGCAGCCGCCGAGCACCGCGCCGATGAGAATCCACAGCGTGCCCGGCAGATAGCCGAATTGCGCGGCCAGCGTCGGGCCGATCAGCGGGCCGGGACCGGCGATGGCGGCGAAGTGGTGACCGAACACGATCCATTTGTTGGTCGGCACGAAATCGCGGCCGTCGTTGAAGCGTTCCGCGGGCGTGGCGCGGGTCGGATCGATCACCAGCACCTTGGCGGCGATGAAGGCGCTGTAGAAACGGTAGCCGAGGGCATACACACACATCGCCGCGACGATGAACCACAGACTGTTGATGCTCTCGCCGCGATGCAGGGCGATGCCGCCGACGGCCGCGGCGCCGGTGATAGCGATGGCGAACCAGATCAGCATGCCGAGCGGGGTGAGCGGGCGCGGTTTGGCGGCGGCGGGCATATTCATAGGATCAACTCCTCCGTCGCGGAACGGGCATGGCGCCCCGCGTTGTTGTTCGACGATTCGGTCGGTGGATTATTCACCATGGGAGGCGGGAAGAAAATGCAGTTGCTGCGATCTGGAAACGTATGCGAGGCCACATTGCACGCAGCAGGTCGTCTGGTGAAGGGTTGCGGCTTCACCCTCTCCCTGCCCCTCTCCCATGAAGGGAGAGGGGACGAAGCCGCAGGTATCCGCGGTAATTCAAGCCGCAGTCAGAGTGGACAAGGGCAAAGGAAGCGGAGCGCTGACGCCCTCTCCCCTCGCGGGAGAGGTTGGGGTAGAGGGGGAACTACCAGCGGAAGATCACCCAGCTCGGCACCAGGATCTTGGGGTCGAGTTCGTTGCGTTGGGTTTCCAGATTGCCGTCGCCGTCGGCGTCGACCAGGTAATAGGGAACGCCCTTGCTCGGCGTCACTTTGATCATATAGAGCTGACCGTTGATGCGGTATTCCTCAACGGTGCGGTCTTCCGTGCGGATGATGGTGACCTCGGGCTCCATCGCTTCGCGTTCGTCGCTGGACGACGGTGGCGGGGGCGCGTCGCCGGGCGCGGTCTGTTCCGGCGGCGGTGGCGGCACGACAACCTCTTCGGCCAGAACGGGCGTGGCGGCCAACAGGCCGGCGGACAGTAGAGCAAGCAGGTTTTTTTTGTTCATGCGGTTCACAGTTGCAGCAGCATTTCCTGTTCCTGGGCCGACGGCTCGAAGCCACGGGTCTCGTAGTGCTTAAAGATAGCATCGACGACCTCTTTGGCGGTATCCACCACCGAAAACAAACCGAGGTCTTCCGGCGAGATGGTGCCCGCGTCCACCAGCGTGGTGCCGAACCACTGAATGAGGCCTTCCCAGAACGGTTTGCCCACCAACACGATGGGGATGCGCCGGGTCTTGCCGGTCTGCACCAGAGTCAGAATCTCGGCCAATTCGTCCAGGGTGCCGAAGCCGCCCGGCAGGACCACGTAGGCCGAGGCGTATTTCACGAACATCACCTTGCGCGAGAAGAAGTGGCGGAAGTTGAGCGAGATGTCCTGATAGCCGTTGCCGGACTGTTCGTGCGGCAACATGATGTTCAGGCCGATGCTGGGCGATTTGCCGGCCTGCGCGCCTTTGTTGGCCGCTTCCATGATGCCGGGACCACCGCCGCTGACCACCGAGAAGCCGGCGTCGGACAGGGTGCGCGCGATCTGTTCGGCGAGTTGGTATTCCGGCACTTCCGGGCGCGTGCGCGCCGAACCGAAGATGCTCACCGAGGGTTTGATGCTGGACAGTCGCTCAAAGCCTTCGACGAATTCCGCCATGATCTGGAAGATCTTCCAGGATTCGCGGGTGAGTTGGGTGTCGTCGACCGGTTTCATGCCGGGATGTTGACTGCGGGTATGGTCGTCCATCGTGGTCGCTACCTGAATGCCTGGCCGGAGTCGGCCCGATACGGGCTTTGAAGCAATATCCATACCCGGGGTCCGAACGCGTTCCGGTCGGGTTCTGGAGCAGGCGCGCATGATAGCATGCAAGCCCCCGACCGCTGACGACTTTGGCCGCACATCCTCATGGCACAACCGACGCATACCCCGCTGGTTCTGGTGGACGGCTCGTCCTATCTATACCGTGCCTTCCACGCCCTGCCGCCGCTGAACAATTCGCGCGGCGAGCCGACCGGCGCGGTGTACGGCGTAGCCAATATGCTGCGTAAACTGCTGGCCGATTACGCGCCCGAGCACATCGCCGTGGTGTTCGACGCCAAGGGCAAGACCTTCCGCGACGACATGTTCGAGCACTACAAGGCCAATCGCCCGCCCATGCCGGACGATCTGGCCGCGCAGATCGAACCGCTGCACGCGCTGGTCGCCGCACTGGGTTTCCCCATTTTGCAGGTGACCGGCGTGGAGGCCGACGATGTGATCGGCACCTTGGCGCGCCAAGCCGCCGCGCGCGGGCAGGCGGTGGTGATCTCGACCGGCGACAAGGATATGGCGCAGTTGGTCGACGACAAGATCACGCTCATCAACACCATGTCCAACACCGCCTTGGATATTCCCGGCGTGGCCGAAAAATTCGGTGTGCCGCCCGAGCGCATCATCGATTACCTGGCGCTGGTCGGCGATACCAGCGACAACATCCCCGGCGTGCCCAAGGTCGGGCCGAAGACGGCGGCGAAGTGGCTCAACGAATTCGGCTCGCTGGACGACGTCATCGCGCGCGCCGAGGAGATCCCCGGCAAGGTCGGCGAGAGCCTGCGCGAGAATCTCGACCAGCTGGCGCTGTCGCGCGAACTGGCGACCATCCGCTGCGACGTGCCGCTCGATCAGGGTGTGGAGATGCTGGCCATGCGCGCGCCCGACACGGCGGCGTTGCGCGCGTTGTACCAGCGCTTGGAATTCAACACCTGGCTGCGGCAGCTCGACGAGGCCAGCGGTGCCGATGTGTCCAGTGCAGCGAGCGCACCGAAACAGGCGCAAGCGGGCGCCTACGAAACGGTACTCACGCAAGCGCAGCTCGACGTGTGGCTGCATCGTCTCGAACAGGCCGAGCTGTACGCCTTCGACACCGAGACCACCAGCCTCGATTACATGCAGGCGCGCATCGTCGGCGTGTCGTTCGCCATCACGCCGGGCGCGGCGGCGTATGTGCCGTTGGCGCACGACTATCCCGGTGCGCCGGAACAACTCGACCGCGACGCCGTGCTCGCGCAGCTCAAGCCGCTGCTGGAAAATCCCGCGCCGCGCAAGATCGGCCAGCATCTGAAATACGACATGAACGTGCTGGTCAATCACGGCATCGCACTCGCCGGCATCGCCTTCGACACCATGCTCGAATCCTATGTGCTCGACAGCACCGCCTCGCGTCATGACATGGACTCGCTGGCGCTGAAATACCTCGATCATAAAACCATCAGCTATGAAGAAGTCGCCGGCAAGGGCGTCAAACAACTCAGCTTCAACGATGTGCCGGTCGAACAGGCGAGCGTATATGCGGCGGAAGACGCCGACATCACCTTGCAATTGCATCGGGCCTTGTGGCCGCGCTTGGAAAAAGTGCCGGCGCTGGTGCGCGTGTTGACCGAGATCGAATTGCCGCTGATTCCGATCCTGTCGCGCATGGAACGCACCGGCGAGCTGGTCGATGTCAAAATGCTCGCGCGGCAGAGCCGCGAAATCGCCGTGCGTCTGCACGAGATCGAACAAGAGGCGCATCGCGTCGCCGGTCAGCCGTTCAATCTCGGTTCGCCCAAACAGATTCAGGAAATCCTTTACGACAAGCACGGTCTGCCGGTGTTGGCGAAGACGCCCAAGGGCGCGCCGTCGACGGCGGAAAACGTGCTCGCGGAGCTGGCGCTGGATTATCCGCTGCCGAAGCTGATCCTCGATCATCGCTCGCTGTCGAAACTCAAATCGACCTACACCGATCGTTTGCCCGAGCAGGTCGATGCGCGCAGTGGACGTGTGCACACCTCGTATCACCAAGCCGTCGCCGCGACCGGCCGCTTGTCGTCGACCGATCCCAATCTACAGAACATTCCGGTGCGCACCGAGGAAGGTCGGCGCATCCGTCAAGCCTTTATCGCGCCGCCGGGCCACAAGATCGTCGCCGCCGACTATTCGCAGATCGAGCTGCGCATCATGGCGCATCTGTCCGGCGATGCGGGTTTGTTGCGTGCCTTCGCGGCGGGGCAGGATATTCATCGCGCGACGGCGGCGGAAGTCTTCGGTACCGCGCCGGCGCAGGTGAGCGCCGATCAGCGCCGTTCGGCGAAGGCAATCAACTTCGGTTTGATTTACGGCATGTCGGCGTTCGGTCTGGCCAAACAATTGGGCATCGAGCGCGGCGCGGCGCAGGATTATGTCGATCTGTATTTCGCGCGCTATCCGGGCGTGAAACAGTATATGGACGAGACGCGCGCGCAGGCGCACGAACTCGGCTATGTCGAGACGGTGTTCGGTCGGCGTTTGTATCTGCCCGATATCAACGCGCGCAACGTGCAGCAACGCAACGCCGCGGAACGCACCGCCATCAACGCGCCCATGCAAGGCACGGCGGCGGACATCATCAAGCGCGCGATGATTCGCACCGACGCTTGGTTGCGCGACAGCGGCTTGCGGGCGCGGATGATTATGCAAGTGCACGACGAACTGGTGTTCGAAGTGACCGAGGCCGATTTAGATAAAGTCAAGATCGGTGTTCGAGAAAGTATGCAGGCCGCTGCCGAATTGCGGGTGCCGTTGGAGGTGGATGTGGGGGTCGGCGACAATTGGGATGAGGCGCATTGACAGAAAATGCCGGCAAGTTACTGACCGGCCATACGAATGAATGAGTGAGTCGATATGATGGCGCAGGCCATGAAATTTTTTCTCGGATGTGCATAAACTTTTGCACACAAAGCCGGTCGATTGGGCTAATATCTGGGTCGCGCGCTGATAGGCAACGCGAGTTGGGAACTTAATCGCCGATCCGTTATCCTAGTATCGAGTAGCACGCAGTAAATGGTTTTTACGGACCCTATTCTTCCTCCCTAGAGTAGGGTCCCTTTCATAGCCCGGTATCCCCAAGACCGGGTGACGTTGACCCCGGTACTTCTCCCCCCTTGAATACCGGGGTTTCTTTTTGCCCGCGATTTGTACTCGCGGCACACTCCGCGATTACGGCAAATCCAGCCATGTGGCGAGCAACGTCCGCGCCTCTTCCAGACCGGTGCCATCCAAAGCCGAGAACAGTTGCACGCTGGCGTGTTGATGCAGGCTGCCGAGATCGCGCCGCACCGTGAGCAGGGTGTTCTGCGCCGCGCCGCGTTTGAGTTTGTCCGCCTTGGTCAGGAGCACATGCACCGGTAGATCCGCCTGCCGGCACCACGCCAGCATCTGGCGATCGAAATCGGTCAAGGGATGGCGCACATCCATCAGCAGGATCAGCCCCGCCAGTGAGGTGCGGTGTTCCAGATACGCGTTCAGG
>JACREG010000093.1 GCA_016218375.1 Gammaproteobacteria bacterium | reverse complement strand
TGTTCCGCCAACCGCAGATCGCGCTGACTCATGCCGGCGGTGTCGATCAGCACCAGACGTTTGTCGGAGAGACTGCTCAGCGCGTTACGCAGTTCTTCGTGACTGGACGCGACCTGCACCGGCACGCCGAGAATGCGGCCGTAGGTGAACAACTGTTCGTGGGCGCCGATGCGATAGCAATCGGTGGTAATCAGCGCGACGCTGCGCTGACCGTGACGCAACGCAAAGCGCGCGGCGAGCTTGGCGACGGTGGTGGTCTTGCCGACGCCGGTCGAACCGACCAGCGCGACGATGCCGCCGCTGTTGAGAATATCGTCGTCGGTCACGGCGACGTGATGCGCCAGCAAACCCAAGGCACGGCGCCAGGCCTGTTCGTCGTCTTCCACCGGACCGACCTGTTCGGTGAGCAGATTGCACAACGCCGGCGTCAGGCCGAGATCGGTCAGGCGGCGCAACAATTCCGTTTTGATCGGCTGGCGGCGTTGCATATCACCCCAGGCCAGATGCGCCAACTGGTTTTCCAGCAGGCCGCGCAATTCATGGATCTCGCGACGCATCTCCACCATCGCCGGATCTTGTGCCCAGTAGATGGACGACTTGCGGGTATCGGGGCGGGTATCGGTAGAGTTGGAGGCGCTCTGGATCGGAGCCTGGATCGGAGCCTGGGTCGGAGCCTGGGTCGAAATGGGCGCGTCCGACTTGCGCAATTCGGCGACAGCGGCACGCGACGGTTCGGGCATTTTGTTCGACGCCGCGGCGGCACTCGTGGCCGTTGCAGTAGACGCTTGTCCCAGCGCTTGATTGACCAGCGCCTCGTCGTAGTCGATCGCGGCGATGATCTCGATGCCGCCGTCGACCTTGCGGTTCGACAGAATCACCGCATCCGGTCCCTGTTCGTCGCGCACCATCCGAATGGCTTGGCGCATGTCCGCAGCGAAGTAGCGTTTGATCTTCATTGCCTACACCCTCGATTCAACGTCTCAGGCCGTCACTGCCTGGCCCAATCCCGGTGCTCGTTGACCCACGGTCGAGACCACCTTGATTTGTTTGTTGTCCGGCACTTCGTTATAGGCCAGCACATGCAGGCCCGGGATGCTGTGGCGGACCAGCCGCGACAGCCACTGCCGGATCGGCGGAGCCACCAGCAACACCGCCGGTTTGCCCTGAATTTCCTGCTGCTGGGTCCGCTCGGCCAAGGCGCGATGCATCTGATCGGCAAGCCCCGGCTCGAACCCGGCACCCCCTTCGGGACCGCCTTGAATCGACTGAAGCAATATCTGTTCCAGCGCCGGCTCCAACGCGATAACCGGAAGTTCGGGCGCCATCCCATTGATATGTTGAACGATAGAGCGACCCAACGAGACCCGCGCCGCCGACGTCAAATTGCCGGCATCTTGGGTGCGCGCCGCATGTTCCGCCAAGGCCTCGGCGATGGTGCGCATATCGCGGATCGGAATGCGTTCGCCGAGCAGGTTCTGCAACACCTTGACCACCACGCCCAGCGGCAACGCCTTCGGCACCAAGTCCTCGACCAGCTTGGGCTGACTCTTCTTGAGCGTCTCCAACAACTGCTGCACTTCCTCGTGACCGAGCAGTTCGTTGGCGTGTTCCTGCAACAGGCTGCTGAGATGGGTGGCGACGACGGTGCTGGCGTCGACCACGGTGTAGCCCATGGCTTGAGCGTTGTCGTGTTGGTCGGGCTCGATCCACACCGCCTCCAGACCGAAGGCCGGATCGCGGGTCTTGATGCCGGGCACCGCGCCGAACACCTGGCCGGGATTGATGGCCATCTCGCGATCCGGATACACCTCGGCCTCGCCGACCGGCACGCCGAGCAGCGCAATGCGATAGGCGTTCGGCGCCAGATCGAGATTGTCGCGGATATGCACCGGCTGAATCAGGAAACCGAGTTCCTGCGACAGTTTCTTGCGCACACCCTTGATGCGTTCCATCAACGGCCCGCCGCGGCTGCGATCGACCAGCGGAATCAAGCGATAACCGACTTCCAGACCGATAATGTCGACCGGCCCCACATCGTCCCAACTGAGCTCGCGCGGTTCGCTGCTCACGGCCTTGGGCTCTTCGACCTGCCGTTGCGCCGTGACCTCTTGTCGTTGCTGACGCTGACTCAGCCACCAGGTGCCGTAGCCGCCGAGACCGGCAAGCGTGAGAAAAGCCACGTTGGGCATGCCGGGGATGACACCGAGCATGCCGATAATGCCGGAGGCCACACCGAGCGCCGCGGGCCGGCTGAAAATCTGCGCAACCATCTGCGTGCCCATGTCTTGCGAACTGGTCACCCGGGTTACCAGAATGGCCGTGGCGGTCGACAGCACCAGCGAAGGGATTTGCGCGACCAAGCCATCGCCGATGGTCAACAAAGTGTAATTGTGCAGTGCCAGGGTAAAGGCCAGATCGTGTTGTCCCATACCGATACCGAGACCGCCGAAAATGTTGATGAACATAATCAGAATGCCGGCGATGGCGTCGCCGCGCACGAACTTGCTGGCACCGTCCATCGACCCGTAGAAATCCGCCTCGCGGGTCACATCGAGACGGCGCGAACGCGCCTCGTCCTGCGTGATGAGACCGGCGTTGAGATCGGCGTCGATGGCCATTTGCTTACCGGGCATGGCATCCAAGGTGAAACGCGCGCTGACTTCGGAGACGCGCCCGGCGCCCTTGGTCACCACCACGAAGTTGACGATCACCAGGATCGCGAACACCACCAGACCGACCGCGTAGTTGCCGCCGATGACGAACTCGCCGAAGGATTCGATCACCTTACCGGCCGCGCCGGTGCCGGCATGGCCTTCCAGCAACACCACGCGCGTCGAGGCCACATTGAGCGCCAGGCGCATCAAGGTCGCCAACAGCAGCACGGTGGGAAACATGGCGAAATCCAGCGGCCGCAACGCATAGATCACCACCATCATCACCACCAGCGACAAGGCGATGTTGAAGGTGAACAGCATGTCCAGCGCGATGGGGGGTAGCGGCACCACCATCATGGCCAGCATCAGAATCAGCAACAGGGGCGCGCCCAAGCCGTTACGGCTGAATTGGCGCAATGTATTCATCAGGTCGATCCCGTTCATATCCGCCTCGTCCCGGTCGACGTCAAATCGCCGACACTCGGCTAAATGCATTCAAAACTCTTGCCAGGATTGGAAATTTTTTTCCGGCGCGGGGCGAACAAGGAATTTCAGGGGCTTGCGCCTCTCCTGGCGCGGCTCAATCGGGACCGGTAGGGCAAGGACCGGCTCGGTGTCCGGGAATTGGCGCCGAGGATCGGCGAGGATCGATGCGAGGAGCGGCGCCTGGGGATCGGTGCTGGAAGCAGTTCCAGCGGTCACGGAACAACCCCGTGCCGCCGTGCGATTCACACCCGCGCGCGATGTGCGCCAGGGCCGGCACTGTCGATCTCGAAGGCGTGACGACGGAAGGCCTCGCGCAGATTTTCCCGCAGCAGATCGTCCTCCCACGGTTTGGTGAGAAACTTGTAGACCGCGCCGCGATTGATGGCCTCGGTGATCGATTCGAGATCGGTGTAACCGGACAGCACGATGCGCACGGTGTTCGGATAGAGATTCTTCACGCGGCTCAGGAACTCGACGCCGGTCATCTCCGGCATGCGCTGATCGGAGAGGATCACGCCGACCGGATGTTGTGCCAGCAATTCCAGCGCCTCCAGCGGCCCCGAGGCGACCAGGATCTTGTAGCCGTCCCGGCGCAGCGAGCGCACCAATGCCTGGCGGACGTTGGCTTCGTCGTCGACGATCAACAGCGTGCGTTGCTGCACGGTGGCATCCTCCTCCGTCGGCGGATCGAGCCGCCGGTTCTCGGCGAGCAGACGCGCCATATCCTCCGCCGGTATCGGCCGGCTGAAATGATAGCCTTGCATGACATCGCAACCGCGCGCACGCAGGAATGCGAGCTGCGGTTTGGTCTCCACGCCTTCCGCCACCACTTTGATGCCGAGACTGTGCGCCAGACTGATGATTGCCTGGGCGATGGCGGCATCGTCCGGTTCGGTGACGATATCCTGAACGAAGGATTTGTCGATCTTGAGCGACTTGATGGGAAAGCGTTTCAGATAGGCAAGACTCGAATAGCCGGTGCCGAAATCGTCCACCTCCAGGCCCACGCCCATGGCGTGCAGTTCCTTGAGTGCCGCCTGCGCAAGTTGAGCATCGTGCATGATGGCGCTCTCGGTGATTTCCAGGGTCAACCACGTGGCCTCGGCACCGGTTTCCCGCAGGATATTCCGGACCGTATCCACCAGCGTCTTGTCCCGGAACTGGCGCGCCGAGAGATTGACCGAGATTTTGATCGGCGGCAGCCCCGCCTCCCGCCAGACCCGCGCCTGGGTACAGGCGGTGCGCAGCACCCATTCGCCGATCGGCACGATCAGACCGGTGTCTTCGGCCAAGGGAATGAACTCGGCCGGCGCAATCATTTCGTCGCCGCGCCGCCAGCGGATCAGTGCCTCGACACCGATCACGCCGCCGTTCGCCAGATCCACCTGCGGCTGGAAATACAGCAGGAACTCGTCGCGTTCGAGCGCCTGGCGCAAATCCATTTCCAACGCCAGTTGCCGTTCGACGCGCCGGTTCATTTCGGCGGTGAAAAACTGAAAGGTGTTCCGGCCCGATTCCTTGGCATGATGCAACGCGGTATCGGCATTCTTGAACAGCGACTCGGGATCGTGTCCGTCGGCCGGATACAGCGTGATGCCGATCGACGACGTGATGAACAGATCCTGCCCGGCAACCGGAAACGGCGCGCGGAATATCTCCAGGAGTTTGCGCGTGACGCGCGCAATATCGTCGAGCTGCGCGACGTTGGCCAGCACGATGGCGAACTCGTCCCCACCGTGGCGTGCCACGGTATCGCCGTGGCGAACGCCGGAGCTCAGACGCACCGCGACCTGTTCGAGCAAGCGGTCGCCGGCCTCGTGTCCGAGACTGTCGTTGATATTTTTGAAGCGATCGAGATCGAGAAACAGCAATGCCGACAGCCGCGCGTGCCGCCCGGCCTCGGCCATGGCCTGGGTCAGACGCTCGAACATCAACAACCGGTTGGGCAGACCGGTGAGACTGTCGTGATAGGCGAGATAGTTGAGCCGCTCCTCGGCCCGCAGGCGTTGCGCATGCCCGCGCAGGGTCTCGATGCCGAACGACAGATCGGCGGCCATCTCGTCGAGCAATTCCAGTTCCCGGGTCTCGAAGGCGTGCGGCATCCGCGCATAGATCGCGAGTACGCCGATGCTCCGGCCCTCCGCGCGCAGTGGCAAGGCGATCGCCGCCTGGATACCGTAGCGCGCCGCCCATTCGCGCCAAGCCTGCGAGGTTCCGTTTCCGGAAATATTGCGCTCGACCACCGTCTGGTTGGTACGGATGGCGATTCCGGCGGGGCAATCGTCCCATTCGTCGGCCGTCCAGGTCGTGCATGCCGTAGCGAGAAAATCGCTGTCGTCGCCGGCCTTGGCCACCAACCGCACGGGCGTGGTCGCGTCGTCCTCGGCAAACCCCACCCAGGCGAGCGAATAGCCGCCCGGCCCCACGATCAACCGACAGAGCGCATCGAGCAATTCCTGCTCCTCGCGCGTCCGCAGCAGGGTACGGTTGCACTTGCTGAGTACCGTCAACGCGCGGTTGACCTGCTGCAACTCCGCCGTCCGCTCCGCCACCCGATCCTCGAGCTCGCTGTTGGCGCGTTCCAACGCCATGTGCGCGGCGCGCCGCGCCTCCACCTCGTCCGCGAGATGCATCAGCAAGCGCTGGCGTTCGACCGCGTGACGCAAGGTGCGGCGCAGGAACCGGCCATCGTGCTGACCCTTGACCAGATAGGCATGCGCCCCGGCATCCACCGCATGATCGCCGACGATTTCGTCGTCGAGGCCGGTCAGCACCACAATCGGCAGTGCAGGCGCCAGCGTCAGCATGCGCCGCACGGTGTCGAGACCGGTGCTGTCCGGCAGATTCAGATCGAGCAGCACCGCATCGAATGCCGTTTCTTTCAATCGCTGTGCGGCCTCGCTCAAGCGCGACACTTGTTCGAGTGCGATATTCGGCGCATCCGCCTCGGCGAGCAGCGCGCGGATCAAGGCGGCATCGCCGGGATTGTCTTCCACCAGCAACAGCCGCGCGCGCCGGTCCCGGCTCAGCAGCGGCGAAGCCGCGATATCCTTATGCCCGTCCTGTTCGTTCAACATATCCTTCTGTCTCCCGTCCTGTATCGAACATCCCCGTTTACCTCAAAGCGTCTCGCCGACGTGTAACGCCTCCTGTTCGTCGCCGGCGACGGCGCACTCGTTGTCCGGCAGCGCCACATAGAAAACCGCACCCTCTCCCGGTTGCGACCGCACCCAGATCGCGCCGCCGTGCCGCTCGACAATGCGCTTGCACAGTGCCAGCCCGAGACCGGTGCCCGGATATTCCTGGCGCGTATGCAACCGCTGGAACAACTGGAAGATGCGCTCGCGGTATTGCGGATCGATACCGATGCCGTTGTCGCGCACGGACAGCAGCCAACCCGTCGTCGGCGCGGTGTCCGGCCAGTCGAGCCATGCGGATTCGGCGTTCCGCGCGACAGCCTCGATGCGTTGCGCCGCGACATGGATGCGCGGCGCGGTCTCGCCTCGGTATTTGAGGGCGTTGCCGATGAGGTTTTGCAGCAATTGCCGCAGTTGCGTGGCATCGGCCGCGAGCGTCGGCAGCCGGTCGTGGCCGACATCGGCGCCGCATTCCTTGATCGAAACGTCCAGATCGGCGCGCACGGCGTCCAGCACCCGATTGAGATCCGTGGATGCGAACGACTTGCCGCGCGCCTCCACGCGCGAATATTGCAGCAAATCGTTGATGAGCCCCTGCATACGTTTCGCGCCGTCCACGGCAAAGCCGATGAATTCGCGCGCTTCGTCGTTCAATTTATCGCGATAACGCCGTTCCAGCAGTTGCACATAGCTCGCCACCATGCGCAGCGGTTCCTGCAAATCGTGCGAAGCGACGTAGGCGAAACGCTCCAATTCCGCGTTCGAGGCCGACAATTGTGCGGTGCGTTCGACGACGCGCCGCTCCAGCTCGACATTCATTTCCTGCGACAGCTCCTCGGCCCGTTTACGTTCGGTGATGTCGAAGGACACCACGAAAATGCCCTCCGGCGACGGATGGACACTGACATCGAACCACGCCCAGGAACCGTCGGCGTAAACGAATTTGTTTTCCCTGCGCTGCGTAGTGCGCTCGGTCATGCAACTACACAGGATATCGAACATCTCGGTATTCTCGATGCCGGGATAGACATCCATCAGTCGGCGTCCCAACAAGTCTTCGCGCCGCTGCCGGCCGTGGGCAGCGGCGCTGTCGTTGACATAGACATAACGCCAGTCGAAATCGATGATCTGGCAGCCCTCCAGCATACTGTCGAGCGTCTCGCGAAAGCGCGCCTCGCTGCCGCGCAACGCCGCCATCTGCGTTTCCAACGCCGCGGCCATGCGATTGAACGCCTGCGCGAGTTGCCCGGTCTCGCCGCCGTAATCCTCCGCGGCGCGGGCGGCCAGATCGCCGCCGGCGAGACGCCCGGCGACACCGACCAGGGCACCGATGCGACGCCGCACGACGATCTCGCTCAACAGCCACGCCGCCGCCAACGCGGCCAGACTCACCACGGCGAGCACCGTCAGACTGCGCCGGAGTTGTTGGTCGGCTTCGCGGTAAAGCTCGGCGGTGTTCACGCCAACGCTGATGCGCAACGCCACTTTGCTCTCTTCCTGCGACGCCGCGAAGGCATGCAGACGGGCGACGCCGTCCACGCCCGGCACCTCGGCACTGCCGGCTCCGCCCGCGGACAACACGGCGCGCGCCAGCGGCGTATCGGCCAGCAACTTGCCCACCCATTTTTCCGGTTCCGGGTAGCGGTACATGAGTCTTCCCCGACTGTCCCACAGTGCGAAGGACAATGCCGAGCGGAAGCGTTCGTCCCCGAACGGCTTGGCAAACCAATTCAAATCGAGCAGCGTGACCACTACGCCGCGGGGCGCGCCGTCCGCATCGCGAAGGGCCAGGGCCACGGGCAGACCAGAGGCAAGACCCTCGACATACGGCGTGCCCACCACCGCTTCGGGTGAAGCCAGGGCCTGCCGGATAATCTCGCGGCCGGCATAGCGGGGAACGGCCGCCAGTGGAACGCTGCTGCAACGCAGGCCGCCGCCCGGCGTCACAACGACAAGGTCGGTATAGCGATCGGTGCGGCGCTGCAATGCCGCCAGCGCAGCGGAACAGCTCGGCTCTTCCATGCCGTTCACTGCGGGCACGTCCGCCAGGGTACCGAGCTGCTGTTGGGTGGCACGCACCGCGCGGTCCAGGTGCAAAGCGGCGAATTCGGCCAGCGCCGCCAATTCTCGGCGCGCGGCCAAGGTCGCGTTCTCGCGCGCATCGATAGCCTCATGAATCATCAACACCGCCACCGGCACCGCCGGCAACAACACCAGCAGCATGAGCTGCACACGCAAGCTGGAAAAGAAACCCGATATCGCGTTCATTGTCCTTGGACGTTACTGGTCGGCGTTACGGTTCGAAATTACTGGGCAGCTTGACGACGGTCAGCCAGAAATCGTCGATGAACTTGACGGCGCGAATGAACTGATCCAGGTCGACCGGTTTGACGATGTAGCAGTTGGCGTGGAGGTTGTAGGATCGCAACACATCTTCCTCCGCCGAGGAGGTGGTGAGAACGACGACCGGGATGACTTTGAGGAGCGCGTCCTGTTTGATTTCGGCCAGCACCTCGCGACCGTCCTTGCGCGGCAGATTGAGGTCGAGCAGGACGAGGTCCGGACGCACGGCATCGGCGTATTGGCCTTCGCGCCGCAGATACTCCATCGCTTCCACGCCGTCGCCGACGACCTGCAAGCGATTGCGCACCTTGCCTTCCTTGAGCGCTTCCTGCGTGAGGCGCACATCGCCCGGATTATCTTCCACCAACAGTATTTCGATGGGCCGGTAGTTTTTTTCCACCATGGTCTTGCTCCTTTATCCGTGGAGATTCGCGAGGTCGGCGCACCATTCGCTGTCCAATATTATTTTCGACCGTGACTATAACCCTAGTTACGCCAAGTAAACCCGTCAAGTTTCCGAAACGGGCTGCGGTCTGGCGACGCAGTCGCGGAACGCTAGGGAAGTGCAGCAAAAACCGGCATATGCAGCCGATCGGCGCTGCTAATCGGCACTTTCCTGCGGCCCCAGCACACGCAATATTTCCTCGGCGGTGGTCAGTCCTTCGTGCACTTTAAGGCGCGCATCGTCAATCAATGTGGCGAAGCCGAGCTGCGCGACCGCCTTGCCGAGTTCATGGGGACTGACACCGCTTGCAATCATTTGTCTTACGCGCTCGTCGGGAACCAACACCTCGTGCAACGCGATGCGTCCACGGTAACCGCTGCCGTGGCAGTTGTCGCAGCCCGTGCCAACATAGGTCGCGGTCTGCTCCGGATCGAAGCGCGGTCCGAGTTTATTCAGCAGACGCGCATCCACGGGTTGCGGCGTCCGGCAATCCGGACAGATACGCCGAACTAGGCGTTGCGCCACGATGCCTTCGAGCGCGGTGGCGACGACATAGGGCTTTAAGCCAAGATCGAACAAACGCGCGATGGTCGCCACTGCCGAGTTGGTGTGCAGCGTCGAATACACCAAGTGACCGGTGAGCGCGGCATGAAACGCGACTTCGGCGGTCTCGAAGTCGCGGATCTCGCCGAGCAGGATCACATCCGGGTCCTGGCGCAGGATGGAACGCAGCACCGTGGCGAAATTGAGTCCGGTCTTTTCCTTCACGTACACCTGACCGGCCATGTCCATGTAATACTCGACCGGGTCTTCGATGGTCACGTAGTTCTTGGTCGCCGTCGCATTGTGCTGCAACAGCGAATACAGCGTGGTGGTCTTGCCGCTGCCGGTGGGCCCGGTGGCGAGAACAATGCCCTGCGGTTTTTCCACCATGCGCTCGATCTTGGCCAAGTTGACCGGCGACAACCCGAGTTCGGTGATGCTGTGCACGGCGGCGTTGCGATCGAGGATGCGCATCACCACCTTCTCGCCATTGATGGTCGGCAGTGTGGAAATGCGCAGATCGACGATGCGCAACGGCGTCTTGATGGCGATGCGGCCGTCCTGCGGACGGCGGCGCTCGGTAATGTCGAGTTCGGCCATCACCTTGATGCGCGACACGATAGACGTGTGCAGGGAATGCGGAATCTGAATCTTGTCGGACAGCACACCGTCGATGCGATAGCGCACCATGACGCTCTTGGCGCGCGGATGAATGTGGATATCGCTGGCGCCGAGGCGGATCGCTTCGAGAATGACGGCATTCACCAAGCGCACCGCCGGCGGTTCCTCGGTGCCGCGCAACAGCTCTTCGAGCGAGGCATCGTCCTCGTCCTCGATCACCACTTCGATACCGTCGAACGGATCGGTGCCGGAGAACGCCGCCTCCAGATCCTCGATGGAAACGCTGCCCTCGCCATACACTTCGGCGACTTTTTGCCGGATGTCGGCGACGTCGGCCATCGCCACCTGCAATTCGAGACCGGAGACGAAGCGCAGTTCGTCGAGCATGCCCGCATCCAGCGGATCGGCCACCGCGAGCAGCAGCCGCCGGCCGTCGAGGCGCAGCGGCACGACCAGTTGCCGTTTGCAGAATGCCTTGGGCACCAGCGCCGCCACCGCGGACTCCAACGCGAATTCGGCCAACGCGACCTCTTCCACCAGCAGATCCTTGCGCAGAATGTCGCGCAGGACTTTTTCCGTGACCCATTCCTTTTCCAGCAACAGGCCGATGATCGGCTCCTTGCGGCCCTGCTGGAGTTTGTGCAATTCCTGCACCTGCTGGTTGTTGAGCAGATTGCGCTTGTGCAACATGATCGCCAACTGGCTGCGGTTGGTCACCGCCATTTTCGCCAGCGCATCGATCTCCCGCGATTGCGCGACGTTGTCCTTTTTGAGCTGCCGGTTCTTGCGGATCAGCTCGTATTGTTCCAACGCCAGCGCCACGGTCACGCGCAGATCGTCGTCGTCCCACGGTTTGAGAATGAACTTGTAGACCGCGCCATCCTTGATCGCCGCCATGACCGCGGCGGTATCGGCATGACCGGTGAGCATGATGCGGATCATGTCCGGTTGAACGGCCTTCGCCTGACGCAGCAGATCGGCGCCGTTCATCACCGGCATCAGGTAATCCGAAATCATGACCTGGAATTTTTCCCGCTCCAGAAGCTTCAGCGCCTCCTGGCCGTTGGCGGCGTAGGAAATCTGGTAGTTCTCTTGTCGGAATACGCGCAGCAGCGCTTTGACCACGTTCGGCTCGTCGTCGACGAGCAGCAGACGGTAAGGCTCGCGCTTGGCGGGCGGGGTGTTGCCCGCATTATCCGCTTCGCCCGCTGCGGCCTTGCCAGTGAACAGCGAGGAATAATCACCCATGAGAAGATACCGGTATGGTTATGGTGAACGTGGTGCCGACGCCGGGCTGGCTGTCGACCGCGATGCGCCCGCCGTGCGCGCGCACGACATCGCGCGCCACGGTCAGTCCCAGCCCCGTGCCCGCGCCGACATCGTGCGTGGTGAAAAACGGATCGAAGACGCGCGCCAGCACCGCCTCGGACATGCCGCGACCCGTATCGCCGATGCGCACTTCGATATCGGTTCCGTCGCTGCGCGTCTCGATACGCACCGCGCCGTCGCCGGGAATGGCCTGCACGGCATTGAGCAGCAGATTCATGAACACCTGGGCAAGTCGCCCGGGATGGCAACTCAACTTCGGCAAGGCGCCGTAGTCGGTGACCAACTGCACCCGGCTGCCGAACTCGCTGGCCGCCATCCTGCAGGTGCTGTCGAGCAGCGCATTGAGATCAATGCAGCTTTCACCGGCGCGGTCGATGCTGGAAAAATCCTTGAGCGCCGCGACGATCTTCGCCACGCGCTCGATACCCTCGATGCTCTCGTTCAGCAACACGGGAAAATCCTCCAGCAAGGCATCCATCTGCTCGTCTTCCCAGGCGGCTACCAGTCGTTCACCCTGCCATTCGCCCTGTTGGCCACGGGCCAGTTCGCCCAGACGTTGGAGCGATGTCAGATAGGCATTCGCGCTGTTGAGATTGCTCTTGACGAAGCCGAGCGGATTGTTGATCTCATGCGCCACGCCGGCCGCGAGCTGACCGACCGAGGCGAGTTTTTCCGCCTGATACAGTTGGCGCTGCGCCCGTTCGATCGTCTCGACTTGTTCGTGAACGCGTATTTCCAGGCTCTCGGCCAGCGCTTTATACCGCGCCTCCGAGGCCTGCAAGGCCGTGTTCTTTTCCTGAAGCTCGGTGAAATCCGCCTGCACCGCCTCCATGTGCACGGCCGAGGCCATGAGGTAGCGCATGGCCGCGCCCAACAGCATTTCCACGCACGCAACCGCGGCGGGCAACGCTTCGACGCGTGCCCCTTCGAGATAACCGATCGGTTCGAAATCGAGACGGAACGACAGACGTTGCGCGCCGCCCGATGTGTGGGCAGGGCCGAGCAGAACCGTCCCGTCGACATCGAGCAGTCGCGCACCCTCGCCCAGCAGTCCCTGAAGCACCTGCTCCAGGCGCACGCGATCGAATTCCTTGAGCAATTCGTGCAGCGAATGCTCGCGGTCGTAATAGAGATTTTGCGGCTGCTCGTGCATCTTCCCGATCCTAACGCGACAACGCCTGTTCCAGGCTGTCCGTGCCCGCCACGCCCACAAAGGTTTCGACGCTCACCCCATGCCGCGCGCCGAGCGCACAAGCGCTATCGAGCACGGGATAGGCGCGTTGCAACAGCAGGCGAAAGGTTTCCAGCACTCCGGTACCGACCAAGGCGCTGGCGAAGGTCAGCGGCCAGGGCGTGGCCGACCAGCGCTCGCGCAGCTCTGCCTCGCTGTAGATCTCCGCCACGTCGCGCTTGTTGAACTGCACCACCAACGGCAGCCGCTCGAAATCGAGTCCGACGCGCCCGGCGTTCTCGGCCAGATTCTCGAACGACGCGCCGTTGTTGATGCCCTGCGAGCGCTGCGAATCCGCGACGAACACCACACCGTCGGTACGCGACAACACCGCCTTGCGCGTTCCGTCGTGCGCCACCTGGCCGGGGACGGTGAACAGTTTGAATTTGACCAGCAGCCCCGACGGCGCGGTGAAGCCGAGCGGCAGCAGATCGAAGAACAGCGTGCGGTCGTTCTTGGTTTCGAGCGTCATGATCTCACCGCGCCGCTCCGGAACGATGAAATCGTGCAGCCGCATGAGGTTCGTCGTTTTGCCGCTCAAGGCCGGCCCGTAGTATACGAGCTTGACGGTGAGCCGCTGCTTGTCCTCGTCGTATTCCATGCGCGTCGCCTATCGGGAGTCGCCGTCGTGCGCGTCATTGTTCGCATCATTGTTCATAGACGTGCAGCGTGTATTTCTGGTCCGCGCGCTCATAAAGGCGGATCTTGCCGATGATGAGTGGATTGAGTTCGCGCCCCTTGGGTAACAGCAGCATGCCTTGACCGCTGAGGAGATCGCGCGCCAGCACCATGCCCGGTTTGAGCGCGTCGGTCGACAGCGGTATTTCCCGGGCACCCGACACCCTGACATGGGTGGCCTCGTCGAGCATCGCCAGGAAGGCATCCACGACTTTGGGGTCGTAGCGCAGCCCCCGATTTCGCGTCAGATAGGAACGTGCCTCGGCCTGAGACAGTTTTCCGGGCACCAGTGTGCCACGTTGCAAGCCGTCGTATTCGTTGGCGACGGCCAGAATACGCGCGCCGAGCGGAATGGCCTCGCCGCGCAGCCCATCCGGATAACCCTGACCGTCGAAGCGCTCGTGATGATGGCGAATCAACAACGAGGCCTCGTGCAGGGGTTCCAATGCGAGCAGCGCCGCCTGGCCGGTGACGGGATGGCGCGCCACCAGGGCCTGCTCCTCTTTCGTCATGGCCGAAGGGTGTTTTTTGAGGATCGCATCCGGCAGACCGATCTTGCCGATATCGTGCAGCAGCGCCGCATACAACACCTGCTGGACTTCGGCATCGTCCATACCGATGCGGTGCGCCAGGGCGCGCGCATGGTCCGCCACCTTGCGCGCATGTCCGGCGAGCGCGTCTTCGCGCAGCTCGATGAGATTGGCGAACACGCGCATCGAGGTCAGAAAACTCTTCTTGAGTTCGTCATAGGTGATTTCCAACTGCCCCAGCACCTGACGGATCTCCGAGGTCTGGGCTGCGACGCGTCGCTCCAGATTGGCGTTGAGATCCAAGAGCTGCGCGTTCTGTTCGGCGACGCGCGTTTCCAACGCCTTCTTCTCCAGTGCCTGCTGTACCGTGATCTTGATGTCGTTGTCTTCCCAGGGCTTGGAAAGGTAACGGTAGATATTGCCCTTGTTCACCGCGGCCACCGCGGAACTGAGATCCGCATAGCCGGTCAGCAGAATGCGTACAATGTGCGGCCAACGTTGCGCGGCCTGTTCGAGAAACGTGGCGCCATCCATGAGCGGCATGCGCATATCCGAAATAATGAGATCCACTTTCTCGCGTTCGAGTAACTCCAGACCCTCGGCGCCGCCCGGGGCCGTAAAAATACGGTATCCCAGCGGGCGGAACAGCCGTTGCAATGCCGAGAGGATATTCGGCTCGTCGTCCACGAACAGCAGGGCCGGCTTGGTCGCGGAAGGATGCGTATCCGTCGGGGTTGTCGTCGTCATGTACCTGTGTCTCGCTGTTCGGTTTGTTGCATGGTCGTGGCATGCCGTGTCGGCACCCACACCCGGAAGGTGGTGCCCTGGCCGGGCGTGCTGGCCACATCGATGCGGCCGTTGTGCTTCTTGACGATGTTATACGACAGCGACAGGCCCAGACCCGTGCCCTTGCCCACCGGCTTGGTCGTG
>JACREG010000089.1 GCA_016218375.1 Gammaproteobacteria bacterium | reverse complement strand
TCAGACAGTCGATGGCGCGCCATTCGTCGATCTGCTTCCACCACTCTTTCAGCGCCTCTGCATCCGGCTTGTCGCTGCCGTCCTTAATCAGCTTGAGCATGTTCTTGAGCACATTGTCGACGCCGCCGACGATGGGCACGTCCACCTGCACGTTCTTGGAAATGGAGGCCGGGTCGACGTCGATGTGCACGATCTTGGCGGTCGGGCAGAATTTCTCGACATTGCCGGTGACGCGGTCGTCGAAGCGCGCGCCGATGGCGATCAGCACATCGCAACTGTGCATCGCCATGTTCGCCTCATAGGTGCCGTGCATGCCGAGCATGCCGACGAACTGCTTGTCGGTGGCCGGATAGGCGCCGAGCCCCATCAGCGTGTTGGTGATCGGAAAATTCAACAGCCGCGTGAACTCGGTCAGCGACTTGGAGGCGTTGTCCAGGATCACGCCGCCGCCGGTGTAGAGCATCGGCCGCTTGGCGGTCATGAGCAGATCCACGGCCTTCTTGATCTGACCGCTGTGACCCTTCACCACGGGATTGTAGGACCGCATGGTGACGCGCTTCGGATAACTGTATTCGCAACGCTGCGCCGACACGTCCTTCGGGATATCCACCACCACCGGGCCGGGGCGGCCGGTGGTCGCCACAGAGACGGCCTTCTTGATGGTGTCCGCCAGCAGACGCACGTCCTTGACCAGGAAATTGTGCTTCACGCACGGGCGGGTGATGCCGATGTTATCGACTTCCTGGAAAGCATCGTTGCCGATCAGCGGCGTCGGCACCTGGCCGGTGAACACCACCAGCGGAATGGAATCCATGTACGCGGTGGCAATGCCGGTCACGGCATTGGTCGCGCCCGGGCCGGAGGTCACCAGCACCACGCCGGGACGACCGGTGGCGCGCGCGTAACCGTCGGCGGCATGGGTCGCGGCCTGCTCATGGCGCACCAGGATGTGCTGCACCTTGTCCTGCTGATAAAGCGCGTCGTAGATGTGCAGGACCGCGCCGCCGGGGTACCCGAAAATGATATCCACGCCTTCGTCCTGCAAACAGCGGACGAAGATTTCGGCACCGGTCAATTCCACGAGCAAGTTCTCCTGCGACGCGAGGTCGTACTTTATGAATGGGTGGGCCGCCTCTGCGCCCCAACCCGCGAAGTCATTGTGGATAAACAAAAATGCCCGCTGAACGGGCCCACCGCCCCGCCGGGCGGAACGCTGAAAGCTACGTATATTAGTCGTCGCGGTCAAGCCATACCAGGGTTAATTCCGCCAGTTAATACCGCCCTGCTCGGACAAGTCCTGCGCGGGCTGACTGCAAGGGGGAGAAGTTCTCCCCCTTGCAACCCCCATCAGTTAGGGGCGCTGCCGTTCTGAATTCGCCGGCATGAACAGTGTCACACCGCCCTACGGCCGTACTTGTCGGTCCCGGCCCCGGGCACGTAAGCTAGCGAGCATCGATTATCGGGCACCTGGCCAAAGGGGATACGCGCATGCTGAAAACTAACCGGGGTTGGTGGATCGTCGCATGCTGGCTGGCCCTCGCGGGCATGGCCCAGGCGGCCATGTATAAATGGGTCGATGACAAGGGCGTGACCCAATATACCCAGTACCCGCCGCCGGACCGCAAGGTCAAGGTCATGGTGCCACCGCCCCCGCCCGCCGAAGATCCCGAGGCGGCGCAGAAGAAACTGGAAAGCCTGCTGCAAAAACAAGACGAACAGCGCAAGACCGCGGCGACGGCCGAGGAAGAACAGACCAAGACGGCCGAGCATGCCAAACAACGCGAGCAGAACTGCAAGAACGCGCGCAGCAATCTGGAAAAACTCACCACCGGCGGCCGCAAACGCATCGTCGGCGCGGACGGCGTGGCAACTTACCTGACCGAGGAAGATCAGCAGACACGCATCGCCGAAGCCAAGAAACAGATCGAGGCATTTTGCGATTGAAGGGAACCCGTACCCCGACGCGATGTACGCCGAATCCCGAACCCCAACCTACAAAACCACCTATAGAGAATCCCTGGCCCCCAACCCCCTACCCCTATAAAATCCGCCGCTCCAAATCCCAACTTAAAGAAGCAACCCGCCCATGCGCACGTCCCGCTTTCCGCTCTCCACCTTGAAAGAAATCCCGTCCGATGCCGAAGTCGTCAGCCACCAACTGATGCTGCGCGCCGGCATGATCCGCAAGGTCGCGGCCGGGGTGTACACCTGGCTGCCGCTGGGACTGCGGGTATTGCGCAAAGTCGAGGCCATCGTGCGCGAGGAAATGAACCGCGCCGGTGCGTTGGAAGTGCTGATGCCTTCGGTGCAGCCGGCCGAGTTGTGGCAGGAATCCGGACGCTGGGCGAAATACGGTCCGGAACTGTTGCGCATCAAGGACCGTCACGACCGCGAGTTCTGCTACGGCCCGACGCATGAAGAAATTATCACCGACCTCGCGCGCCGCGAGCTGCGCAGCTACAAGCAACTGCCGGTCAACTTCTATCAGATCCAGACCAAGTTCCGCGACGAGGTGCGTCCGCGCTTCGGCGTGATGCGCGCCCGCGAATTCCTGATGAAGGATGCCTACTCCTTCCACACCGATCAGACCTCGCTGGAAGACACCTATCAGGTCATGTTCGACACCTACACGCGCATCTTCACGCGCCTGGGTTTGAAATTCCGCCCGGTGCACGCCGACACCGGCAGCATCGGCGTCGCCGTGTCGCATGAATTCCATGTGCTGGCCGATTCCGGCGAGGACGCCATCGCCTTCTCGGATGCGAGCGACTACGCCGCCAACGTCGAACTCGCCGAGGCCGTCGCACCGCACGGCGCGCGCACGACCGCCACGCAGACTATGAACACGGTCGCGACGCCCGGCGTGCACAGCATCGAAGAGGTCAGCGCATTCCTGAAAGTGAACGCTGCGCAGTGCGCGAAAACCCTGCTGGTGCAGGGCGCCGAGGAAGACACGGTGGTCGCGCTGATCGTGCGCGGCGATCACGAACTGAACACCATCAAGGCGGAGAAACATCCGGCCGTCTTCAGTCCGTTTACCTTCGCCAGCGATGCGCAAGTGAAAGCCGCCACCGGCGCCGCGCCCGGTTCGGTCGGCCCGGTCGGTTTGAAGATTCCCGTCATCGTCGACCGCGCCGCCGCGCACTTGACCGACTTCGTCTGCGGCGCCAATGCAGACGGCCAGCATCTCACCGGCGTGAACTGGGGCCGCGATCTGCCCGAGCCTGAAGTCGCCGATCTGCGCAACGTGCAACCCGGCGATCCCAGCCCGGATGGTAAAGGCACACTCGCCATCGCACGCGGCATCGAGGTCGGCCACGTCTTCCAGCTCGGCACGAAATACAGCGAGGCGCTGAAGGCCACGGTGCTCGACGAGAACGGCCGCGAGTCGGTGATGCTCATGGGTTGCTACGGCATCGGCGTGTCGCGCATCGTCGCCGCCGCCATCGAGCAGAATCACGACGACAAGGGCATCGCGTGGCCCGAACCTCTCGCGCCGTTCCGCGTCGCGCTGCTGCCCATGGGCATGAAAAAATCCTATCGCGTCGCCGAGGCCTGCGAAAAACTCTATGCGGACTTCCAGGCCGCCGGCATCGAAGTGCTGTTCGACGACCGCGACGCCCGTCCCGGCGTGATGTTCGCCGACATGGAACTCATCGGCATCCCGCACCGCGTGGTGATCGGCGAGAAGAACCTCGATGCCGGCGTCGTCGAATATAAACACGGCCGCGCCGTCGACGCGGAGCTGGTGCCCATCGACCAGATCGTCGCGCGGCTCAAGTAGACAGCCTGCGAGGTCGACTACAGACCGTATGTAGGACGCAATAGCGTATACGCCCTACGATTCGAATCGGGTGACGGCAGTATAGATATGAATCGGACAACTCTGGAAAGTCTGGCGCAGGGCATGCGCGCCGGCATCGTCGCTGTGGTGCTATTGGCGTATACCGCTGCCACCAATGCCGCCGTCCAGGAACGCCCCGACGCCGAGGACCGCGTGCTGCTCACCCAGGCCATCGCCAATGCGCAGAGTTTTCAGGATCGTTTCGACGCCGAGGTGTGGTTGACCGACATGGCCACCCGCCTCAAACCCTGGGACGAAATCCCCGTCGAGGAACGTGTGCAGATTCTCAAGATCGTGCATCAGGAGGCCATGCACGCCGGCATCACGCCCGAACTGGTGTTGTCGGTCATTCAAGTGGAAAGCAACTTCGACCGATTCGCCCTTTCGTCGGCCGGCGCGCGTGGGCTCATGCAAGTGATGCCGTTCTGGCTCGACGAACTCAACCGCCCCCTCGACGATCTGTTCGACATCCGCACCAACATCCGCTTCGGCTGCATCATCCTCAAACACTATATGGACCGCGAGCGCGGCAACCACGCGCGCGCGTTGGCCCGCTACAACGGCAGCAGCGGTCAACTGTGGTATCCGAAACGCGTGTTCGAAGCGATGCGCAAACACTGGTACCTCCAATAAAATAATGCGGGGCGGATCAGTTCGATAAAAAGCTCTACCCGCAGAACCCCACGCACAGTGTGTTTATTAAGTCCATTATGGTCGCGCGCCCATCACCACGCGCGCACACCCTCCGCCCGCCTCCAGACCACACGCCCTATCGCGTTGACGCGGAAACGCTGGAGGAATAGCGTGTAGCCGTAATTGTTGCACCAACCCCACCTCTGTGTTTCTTCACGCGCATCAGACCGAAGGAGATCGCTATGCACGAAACAAATAAAATCGTGAGTGGCATGCTATTGGTCACCGCAGCATTGGTATCGACCACCTCTGTGCAAGCCGCCGACTCGACTACACCGCCGACCGACGATCAGCAAATCGCCAGCGCAATGTCCGCGGCACCCGATAAAGTCGCGATGGGCGCAACCATCGTCGTCATGGAAGCGGACGGCAAGATGCGTACGATCCGCACCGGCACAAACGGCTTCACCTGCATGCCGGACAATCCGGCAACTCCCGGCCCGGACCCCATGTGCATGGACGCGAACGCGATGGGCTGGGTCCATGCCTGGATCGCACACCAAAACCCACCCGCCGGTAAAATCGGTTTTATGTACATGCTGTCGGGCGGAACGGATGCCAGCAATACCGACCCCTACGCGACAAAACCCCAGGCCGGTAATCATTGGATCAAGACCGGGCCGCATGTGATGATCGTCGGTGCCGACGCCAGCTTCTACGACGCGTATCCCAAGAGTGCCGACCCCGACACATCCGTTCCCTACGTGATGTTTCCCGGCACGCCTTATCAGCATTTGATGGCACCGGTGCAATAAGCCTCTAAGTGCACACCACTCGCCGGTGACGCCCTGATCGGGCGCACCGGCATGCATAATCGCTCGCCGTAACCCCTAACGATTCCGCTCCGCAAACGCCAGAATATCCGGCACCTGCTTGGCGATACCCTGATCGACCACACCCGGCAGAATCGCGTTGATGCGCGCAAAGAGTTTTTCCGGGAAGCCGATATAGGCTTCGCTCTTCTCCTTCTCGATCGCGCGCACGATTTCCGCCGCCACCCAATGCGCATCGTCCATGCGCATCATGCCGCGCTCGGCCATCAGATGAACCACCTCCGGATTGAGCGGCGTCTTGACCGCGCGCGGCGAGATATAGGTGACGCCCACGCCGGTGCCGGCAAGTTCGCGCCGAAGTGCCTGGGAGAAGCCGCGCAGCGCGAACTTGCTGGCGGAATACACCGCGAAACCGGGAAAGCCGATACTGCCGAACATCGAGCCGATGTTGACGATACGGCCGCTGCCTTGCGCGATCATCTGCGACAGCACCGCGCGCACCAGTTGCAGCGGCGCTTCGACATTCACTTGCAGGATGCGCTGAAGAGTTGCGGCATCGCTGTCCTGGAAGCGCCTGAAATCCAGGATGCCGGCGAGATTCACCACAATGTCGATGCCGCCGAAAGTCGCCTGCATGCGCCCGACAATGGCCGCACGCGCTTCGGCACTGGTGATATCCGCCGCGAGTGCTAGCGCCTGGGTGGTCGGGGTGGCCGCATTCTGCAGCGATGCCGCCAGCGCATCCACCGCGGCCTGATCGCGATCGACCAGACACAGACGCGCACCGCGCGCGACCAGCAGCGCGGACAGTTGCCGACCGATGCCGCCGGCGGCGCCGGTCAGCAGGATGCGTTGTGCATTCAGGTTCATGACTTGGATTTGACCTCGGCGATCAAGGCTTCAACCTCGCGGCGCCGGCCGGTGTCGGCATCCGCGCGCGCGGGACGTGGCGGCGCGTGCAGCGCCTTCTCCAGCACCACCAAGGCCTCGGCAGCGCGGCCCTGGCGTTGCAGGAAGTCGCCGTAGAAATAATTCGGATCGATGCCGTCGGGATTGATGGCAAGCGCCTTCTTCAACATCGCCTCGGCCTTGTCGTCGTCGCCGAAACCGATGGGCCAGCCCGGCACCTGGTAATACAGACTGCCGAGACTGGTGTAGAGCGAACCGTTCAGTGCATTGGCGTCGATCTTCTCTGCTTCGAGCAATAGATCGCGGGCGGCCTTCACTTTCGACAACGCACCCAATCCACCTTTCACGCCGGCATGCGTGCTCAGCACGATGGCCTTCCAGATCTTCGGTTCGGCGCGATTGGCGTAAGTTTTATCCAACGCGTCGGCCTGCTCTTCCAGTTTGACGAAGGCGGCATCCTGCTGATCCTTGGGCAACTGGTAATGGATGCGCGCCCATTCGTGCTGAATGGCCGCGATACCGTTGGCCAGAGCGTCGTCCTGCGCGGCGGCGGTCAATGCAAAGGCACCGAGCCACAGCGACAACATGAATTTTGCAATGCGGGTCATAACGCTTTCTCCAGGTTTACTCGATCAGACAATACTGCGGAACACATCGCCGTACAGGCGATAAAACAGCTTGGCGCAATGCAGCAACGCATCGACATCGTCGGCGTCATCGAAGCGGTTCACCAGCGACTGGAAGAACTGTATGTGTTCCTGATCCAGCGAACCGTGCGAAGTCAGATAACGGAACGCATCTTTCGGCAAATTCAGACTGTCCTGAATCGCACCGGCGGCCGTGGTCGCCAAGGCCGCGCTGGTGCTTTCCAAGACGAACACCATGCCGAACAGACCGACAGGATTGCGCCGCTGCACCGTGTCGTAGGCATAGGCCACCATCAGTTCCGTGGCCGCAAACGGCGTGGCCGCGCGCGCCGCTTCGGCATCGCCGCCACAGGCATGGATGTCGTCGAGAATCCATTCCTCGTGGCCGACCTCTTCCTCGATGTATTCGCCGAGCGCCGTGCGCAGCCAGTTCAAGCGGTCCGGCAGGCGGTAACCGCAACCCATCAGCAGCGGCACGGTGTGGCGCACATGCTGAAAAGCCTGCCCCAGAAACGTCATGTACTGCTCGCGGCTGACATGGCCCTGTAACGCCTTCCGCAGAATGGGCACGGACAGAAATTCAGTGCGGCTCGCCTCGGTCTCGGCGATGAGCCGGTCATACACGGAACTCACATTAAACTCCTGCATAGAGATGTTCGATTTGTGTGGCATACAGACTCGCGATGGCGGGGCGGTTGACGGCGCCGGTCGCATTGGCCAGGCCATTGCGCGGCGAGAAAGGTTCGTGGCCGAGGGTCCAGGCATGTACGCGCGCGTAATCCGGCAGGCGTTCATTGGTGGCCTCGATGGCGCGCGACAACTGTTCCTGCGAGGCGCGCGGGTGCGGCACGATCACGCCGACGCTGAACGGGCGGCCTTCGCCGAACACCGCCGCTTGCAGAATCGCGCCGCTGCCGGTCAGTTCGCTCTCCACCCATTCGGGCGCGACATTGCGACCATAGGCTGTCGCGAATGCGGTCTTCTTGCGCCCGGTGATAAACAAATAGCCGTCGGCATCCAGATAACCGAGATCGCCGGTCGGCCAATAGGTTTCCGTAATCGTAGTGACACCGAGATAGCCCGAGAACAGATTGCCGGCGACTTCGATCTCGCCGTCCGCGGCGATGCGCACGCGCACCTGCGGCAGCGGACGACCGACACTGCCATGACGTTCATCGCCCGGACGGTTGAGACTCACCACCGAGGCGGACTCCGACAGACCATAGCCTTCGTACACCGGCAGGCCGAACGCACGCGCGCGTTCGATCAAGGCGGGCGAGGTCGGCGCACCGCCCACGGCGATGAAGCGTAGCGACGCCGGCAACACGACACCCGCCGCGCGCGCTTCCACCAATACCTTGAGCAGTTGCGGCACCAGAATGATCGAACTCGGCGCATAGCGGTGCAGCGCCTCGATCAACCGTTCCGGCTGCACACCGCTGGAACCCTGCATGCCGCAGCTTGCCAGATCGGGGATACAGGCCAGACCGCCGCTCGCGAGCGGCGCATACAGACCGCCGATGTTTTCCAGCAACGTGCTCAAGGGCAACAGCGACAGCGTGCGGTCTTCGTCGCGCGCCTGCACGGCATCGCGCAGACTCAAGGTCACACGTTCGATAGCCGCACCGCTCAGACACACGCCCTTGGGCTGGCCGGTGGTGCCGGAGGTGTAAGTCAGTTTGGCGGTGTGCGGCGGCAGCGATTTGTCCATCGCGCGACTGCGGACATAGGCGAATATTTCACGCCCGGCGACACACCGGTGCACACTCGCTGCATCCTGTACCAACGCGCCGATACGTGCAGGCTGATCGGTGAGAATCAGATCCGGCGCGGCATCGGCGAGCAGGTGCGCGATCTGCGTGTCGGAGAAGAATGTCGGAATGGGAATACCGGTCGCACCGCGAGACTGCACGGCAAGATCGATCAGTGCCCAGGCGCAGCCGTTCGCCAGAAGATAGGCAATACGCTCGCCATCGAGTTTCGCGGCCAACGTCTCGACCCGCTGCCAGAGCGTTGCATAATCGAGCGTGCAGCGACCGTCGGTCAGCGCGGGCGCTGTCGGGCGTTGGCGCGCCTGCGCGGCGATACGCGCGAGGATGTCCCTCACCGAATGCCCTCAAGGCGCTGCGGCTGACACGATGCGGCCGCATTGTGCTGCACCTGATCGAGCAACGCCTGCAACATCGGTTGCCGCGCACCGGCGCTGCTCACGAGCTTGCGATAACCGGCGTCGATATCGCCGACGCACACTAATGGATGCGCGGCGTAATAACTGCCCCACTGCTGACCATCGTTGGCCAGACGGGCGGGATCGGCCGACGCCAACGCGATCGGATCGAGACCGAGACGGCGAAAGGCGTTGATCAACGGCTTCACCGCCGTGAACAACACCCAGCGATAACCGGCGGCGTGCAGGAACATCGTCACCGCCGCGATCACCCAACGCGCCTGACCGGGATTGGCCAGGGCCAGATTGCCGACCTCGACAATCCGACTCCGCTCGACCGGCTCGGCCCAATGCGCGCCGATGAGTTGTTCCAGCGGATGGTCGAGGTATTGTTCGGAGAACAGCGCCTGACCGTGCCCGTCGCGAAAACCCGCCACGCCCAGCAACTCGGCCTGCAAAGTGAACGCCAACAGCGTCGGATAGAACGCGCGAATATCCGCGTCGTAGGATTGCTTGAACACGCTGCGCACAAACTGCTCGGGCCGCCACCGATCCGGATGATCGGCGTTCAGCACGCTCAAACTGATGGGATGCGGCAGCTCGGTCAGGAGGGGTTCGACGCCCTCGACGATACAAGGACTCGCGGATGAAGAACGACTGGTACTCATCGGGGCGCTCACAGTGGTTGAACCGTAAGCAGGCTATAGCCAGAAGCGTGCCACCCTGATAACTGATTGATACGCCGAAACTAAGCCTGGTTTGAGGCCGGCAAAAAGATGCGCACAGGCTTGCAGTGCGCAAAAAACGTATACATGTTCTGCGGGGTTGGGTGCGCGGAGGGGGCGCTACTTGATCGTCCGCAATATGAATGAAACAGCCATTGCCGTGTGGCGCATGGGTAGCTTCTATCCGGCGCGCGTCAAACGCCATCGGTTCGCCCGGATTGACCACACAGAACCTGAGCCCACTCGCCTGACAAACGTCAAGCTAGTGAATGATTGTCGGCGGCATACCCGGTAAACCGCTCCCAACCACGTGTGATCGCGTTAGTGTAGTAAATAAGGGATAGCAGTAAGACGTTGATGCCAAGGTTGGCCGTGTGCAGAGGCGTAATGCCATGACGTGCCATAACCCAGGATGCCTGGGAAATTACGATTTCGACAGAATCAGCTTTTATGCTCGCAAACGGTTCATCGAAGGGTGCGATACGATTGCATTGTTGGGACAAGCCAGCTCTGACCGTGAAAAAGAGGAAATCGCACTGGTCAGCCTGTTGGATGTCGAAGACGATGTCATACGGAATCTCCAGCTCAGTTGCACCCATGCCAGCACCTGCAAGGTCACGAATTGCAGAACACTGCTCAAAGCCATGATCGAAAAAGAACTCGCCAATCCGTGATTTTCCCATAGGCGCTTGATAAGTCAGGCCCGGGTTGCGACTTCTCTCGACACACGCCCGCAACAGATCACAGTGATTTTTCGACACATCTCCTAAAGCTGCCCGCGGCCAGCAACCCAGACAATCGGAATGCCGGCTGATAAGCGCATTCTATTGGTTTGTGCGGAGTTGAAGAACTATTGTTGGTTTTTAGTTCTTGGATGGAAAGGAGTCGCGATCATGGGCAGAGCAATGGCTGACGTAATGATCCACATCGATGAAACCTTATCATCGGAGTCGCTGAGGAAGTTAGAGGAAACCATGCGCGAAGACGAGTGCGTCATCAGCGCCGGCATACCCGCCGGCAATGTGCACATGATGCTGGTGGCATACGACCCGGAATGCGTCGCCGCGATAGACATTCTGGAGAAAGTCAAAGAAACCGGTGTTCACGCCGAATTGGTCGGCATGTAGCGATACGCATCCGGGGTATTTTGTATCGGTCGGGAGCGGCAGTTGGAGTGTGCGACAGTGTATGGCTGCTCTCGGCCGATCTTGGGCCTTCTTTTTTGCGGACTACAAAACACTTCTTAAGATATTGTGGTCAGTAGAGGATTTCAGGAATGATGTGTTAACCCGCGCCCTATTACACGGCGCGAAGAAACTACCACGCTCCCTGGCGTTGGGTTGAACACGTGGTTAGGGCGCGTACTTGCCATGGTAATCCTCCCACGGATACACCTTAAGGGGGCGCTTCGAGGTATCGCATAGGGTATAGATGCAGCAGGCAATCGCCACAACGTATCGGAAGGAGAGTTCGAAATCGCACGTATGTTCCATTTCGTGGACAATCCTATTGCGTTCCCTCTTGAGTCCAACTAGAGCCGTAACAATGTTGCGAGGAACCACTTGGCCCTCGATTGCGAACGGCTTCCGGAAGTTGTTCTCCATTTTCTCGAAAAAAGCCTCATCTCCGAGAACCGCATCTTCATCTCCATAAACCCCGTGATGCCACGCTTGCCGTTCCTTTCTATACCCCTGGTTACGTAAGTCACACATCTCGTGTCCGTACGCTTCCAAGAGCGAATACACGTACGTTGTGGACACTGCATTTCTTGGGAAGCTATCGATTTCAGAGCCCGTGTTCTCCGGGGCCAGATCTTCGTCAAGATGAAGAAGAGTCTCGTTCTCTCTTGACCACTCCTTGATAAGTGCAGGCGTCGCGATTACGCCACACCCTCTTATTGGATATTCCTCATGTTGCTCCATTTCGAATGAGCGCCAATCCGCTCTAGCGCGATCCGCGAGATAGCAAGACACGTCATACGCAAGTTTGAAGGTCACCAGTTCATGCAACAGGGCATTTGTGCGGTCAAATATGTTCACTGCTTTGTTCCTATAGCCCTAACAGTGCATTAGGCGGACTACCCAGTATTGGATAATAGGCCGCTTCCGCCTATTGCGACCGCAAGCGCAGATTACAAGAGAATCCTCACCCGAGCCAATCTATGCCGAAAGCCTGCAATGAAGCACGGTCCCTCCCGCTACTCCACACCCCCCGCCTTCTCACCCGTCCCCGGCGGGCACAACGCCTTGATATCCACGCTCGTCTCCACGCCGAGCGGGAGACTCAAGACTTGCCGCACGCTGGGATTCACATAGCAGGATGCGACGTAGCCGATGGCGCCGGGGGTTTGGGCGACGAAGCGGACGACGGCATCCTGCGATCCCAACACATACGGCGGGGCGATGCCGTGAAAATAATTCTGGTTCCAATAATCCTGGAGTTCGTCGCTGCCTTGGTGAAACAGCGCCTGTGAAAACGCTTCGCGCAAGGGTGCGTCCGCCGGCAGATTGAGTGGGATGAATTTGCGGCCGGAGGCGTCGAGAAAGATTTTTTTCAAATAGATGTCATGCAGCGTGCCTGCATTGAGCGTCTGCGATGCCGCGTCGCGGGACACGATCACGGCGATGTCCGTACTCAGCGCGGGCATCGCCCACGCCAGCAGGCCGCTGAACGCGGCGATGTGGACATGCAGAAGGCGTCGGCGGCCGCTCATGGATCAGAACAACACGGCGATGGAGGCGAGCCAGCCGCTGGGCGCGACCAACCGGTTATGATCGCCGTCGCGGTATTCGAGTTTGGCGGAAATCGCGCGATGCGGACGATAGGTCAGGCCCAGCGTTTCGACTTCCACACGTTCCGGCTGCACCGCCGTGGTGTAATGTTCGTAGCGACCGATGGCATACATGTGCCCGGCGACCGGCACCGCTGCTTGGACAAAACCGCCGCGTTCGTCCGGCTCGGCACCGCCGCGACTGTTGCGATACACCCATTCGCTGCTGAGTTCGATGCGCGATAGATTCCAGAAGAAATCCACGCCAAGGAGATCCTTGTCCTCGTGCAAATCCGCCATGCGATACCGCAGATACGAGGCGCCCAGGTTCATGCGGTCGTCGAGCAGGTGATAGGTGACATGCGCACCGGCCGCGTGCTCGAAAGCGCCCACGGCAGTAATGCCGGGATTGGCATCCTCGTAGGCGAGTTCTTCCTGCTGGTCGCGATCGAGCAGATCGGTGTCGTCGACGAACACGCTGTAATCCAGCCCATTGTCGTTCAACGTGTCGCCCAGCGGCACGGAGCCGTACACCATCGCC
Organism: Gammaproteobacteria bacterium; assembly: GCA_016218375.1. Classification (GTDB taxonomy): domain Bacteria; phylum Pseudomonadota; class Gammaproteobacteria; order Thiohalobacterales; family Thiohalobacteraceae; genus JAHJQQ01. The sequence goes on along the minus strand of JACREG010000089.1, from coordinate 21,582 downwards.
CCGGCGGCCTGCCGGGCGAAAGACACCGATGTCGTCAATGGGCGGGATACGGTCCACACCAACGGATCGGCATGGATGAGATTCCAGCGGCCGACGGGGGTGAGAAACTTTCCGACGCGGAGCGTGACGTGCTGACGCGCGCGGTAATCGGCATACAGGCGTTCGAACTCGAACTCGGCATTCTTGCTATCGATGCCGTGGCGCGCGACGGACACGGCCTCGCCGATTTCCGCTTCGGTGAACAGGTTCACACGATCGCTCACGTCGGCACTCAACAGCAGGCTCAGGTCTTTCAGGCTCAACGTCGAGGGCGCATCCTCGACATCCCGATAGCGCAGACTCAGATAGCCGCCGACGTTCACGCCGATCTGCGGGAAGTTCAGCCCCTGCCCCAATTCATAGGGCGCGTGCGTCCAGCGGTCGCCATTCTCGGACCAGGCCTGCGGGGCATGGAATTGCGCCAGCAACACCCCGATCGAAACCAACCTCAACCGCGCCATCATGACTCTGACCTCTGCAAACCATCCCGGCGACGCTGCGCCACCCGATACCACACCGGCACAGCGTTCGCGCTGGGCATGGTTAGAATCCGCCGGACACATTAGACTGGCAGGCAATGCCGTCCGAACTTTACCGGTGATAACCGTCCGTTGCCAGTGCCGCCGCCCCTGGACTCGGATTCTCGACGACTGCCATAGGACATTCAGACAGGTGACGATTCGCAAGGCCTTGCTGCGCGCTTTTCTCGGGCTGGTCCTGGGCTCCACCCTGTCGATGGGCGCGCTGTCCTTTTACGAGTTCCGCCGCAGCCTGCAACAGGAGATCGCCGGCAATCTCCAGTTCGGCGCGAGCACGGTGCTGCAACGCATCGACACCTTCCTGTTCGCGCAACTGGAAAATCTGCGCCTGTGGAGCCGTCTGGAAATCATGCAAGACATCCGCGTGGACGATGTCGACAAACGCCTTGCGCATTTTCTCGCCGATCTGCGCGCCGGTCAGGGCTCGGTATTTCAGACCTTGTTGTGTACGGATACGAATGGCCGCGTGATCGCCTCCAGTGCGCCCTTGGCCTATGCGGCCTTCGCGCCGGAGATCGACGACTGGATCAAGATACCGGGCAACGGACCGGTCGAGCTGTCTCTGCAAACGGGACATGGCCGCAGCGCCGACACGGTGGTCTTGCGCACGCGCATTCCCGACGCCTTCGGTCAAGGCGATCTCGGTTATCTGTACGCCCTGCTGAATTGGCGCGAGGTGCTCGACCTGCTCGACGATGCCGTTGCGCAACACACCCGCGGCGCCGTACTGCTCGATGCCGCCGGCCGGGCCATCGGCATGTCCGCCGAACTGCGCAAGCGGCTCGACACGTCGGCACTCGATCTGCACGACTGGCAATCCCCGCGCCCCGGCGATACGCCCTTCATCCGCGACGGCAAGGCGTTGGGCTATGCCAACGTGCTGGTCGGTTCCGCCACCTCCTCCGGCTATCAGCATTTTCCCGGCCTGGGCTGGCGTTTGTTCATGGTCGAACCGACGCAGCAAGCGTTTCAGCCGATCTGGCGATTGTTGGGAACGATGTTCATTCTATTGCTGCTGACCTTGTCCGTGGCCGCGTGGATCTCCTGGCGCCTGGCGCGCCGCATCGCGCAACCGCTGATGGGGCTGACCGAATTCACGCGCCGCTTCCGCAAGGACGAACACTCGCGGCCGGTCGCCGCCACGACGGCGATTTCCGAAGTCGACGAACTGGATCAGGCCTTCGTGGAAATGCTCGAAACCCTGGCGCAATCGCGCGAACAGATCGTGCGCGCCGGCAAGCTCGCGGTGGTCGGCGAGATGGCCGCGATCATGGCCCACGAGGTGCGCACGCCGTTGGGCATTCTGAAGAGCTCGGCGCAATTGCTCGAACGTCAACCGAATCTCGGCGATAAGGAACGCGAACTGATCGGCTTCATCACCAGCGAAACCGACCGTTTGAATCGGCTGGTCACTTTGTTGCTGGAATGCGCCCGCCCGCGCCCGCCGGAATTCAAAGCGCGCGACGTGCATGAGATCGTCACCACCGTCGTCAATCTGCTCGCCGCCAAGGCGGAGAAGAAACATGTGCGGCTGCGCACCGATCTCCAGGCGGAAAACCCGCTGCTGCTCTGCGACGGCGAACAACTCACCCAGGTGTTTCTCAATCTGCTGATCAACGCCTTGGATTTCGTGCCCGAGGGCGGCCACATCGACATACACAGCCGCGACGACGGCGACGCGCTGTTGGTCAGCGTCCTCGACGACGGCCCCGGCATCGCCCCCGAACTGCGCGCACACATCTTCGATCCGTTCTTCAGCCGCCGCGAAGGCGGCATCGGTTTGGGCCTGACCATCGTGCAACAGATCGTGCACGTGCATCATGCCAGCATTCAGATCGCGGACAGCCCGTGGGGTGGCGCCCGCTTCGATATCCGTTTTTCCCATCAACCCCATTCGGCCTGATAGCCCCTGATACCTATGGATACCAAACGCATCCTCGTGGTCGACGATGAAGACAAAATGCGCCGCCTGTTGGAGCTGTCGCTCAAGGGCATGGGCCATGACGTCGTGCAGGCGGAAGACGGCATCGCGGCGTTAGAGGCCTTCGACGCTGCGCCCTTCGATCTGGTGCTGACGGACTTGCGCATGCCGCGCCTGGACGGCATGGGGCTGCTGCGCGCGCTGCGCGAACGCGGCGAAGATGTCCCGGTGATCGTGTTGACGGCCTATGCGACGGTCGAGACCGCCATCGAAGCAATGAAGCTCGGTGCCACCGATTACATCGTCCGCCCGCTGGAGATCAAGGATATGGAACTCGCCGTGGCCCGCGCGCTCGCAGTGGGCACGGTGCAGCGCGAGAACCGCTTTCTGCGCAGCGAAGTCGACAAAGGCTGGGGCGAATTCATCGGCGACAGCCCGAAGATGCAAGCGCTGTATCGGTTGGTGCGGCAAGTCGCGCCGGCGCGCAGCAATGTGTTCATCGTCGGCGAGACCGGCACCGGCAAGGAACTGGTTGCCCGCGCCGTGCATCAGGAATCCGCGCGCAGTGGCTTGTTCGTGCCGATCAACTGCGCGGCGATTCCCGCCGAACTGTTGGAAAGCGAACTGTTCGGTCATCAGAAAGGCGCCTTCACCGGCGCGGTGCGCGACCGCATCGGCAAATGCGAACTCGCCGACCGCGGCACGCTGTTCCTCGACGAGATCACCGAGATGCCGCTGGCGTTGCAGGCCAAACTGTTGCGCGTCATCCAGGAAGGCGAAGTGGAACGTCTGGGCGCGCAACATCCGAAAAAGGTCGACCTGCGCATCGTCGCCGCCACCAACCGCGATCCGCAACGCGCCGTCGAGGACGGCCTGTTGCGCACCGATCTGTATTTCCGCCTCAACGTCGTGCGCATCGACGTGCCGCTGCTGCGCGAACGCACCCAGGACATCCCGCAGCTCGCTCAACACTTCCTGGAGAAATACGCCAACGAACTGGGCCGCAAAGTGCCGCGCCTGAATCAGGACGCCCTGGAGTACCTATTGAACTATCCCTGGCCCGGCAACGTCCGCGAACTGCAAAACCTGATGGAACGCGCTTGCGTCTTGTGTACGGGCGACACAGTGACACGCGAACACCTGCCGGCGGATATCACTCAACGCACAGCGCCCACCACTGCCGCGTCCACCACAACGCTCATCGGCGAATCGACCTCGCTGGCCTTGAACCCTCTGGTCGAAGAACTGGAAAAGACCGTGATCCGCCACGCCCTGGAACGCAGCGGCAACAACAAAGCCGCCGCCGCGCGGCTGCTGGAAATCAGCGAACGGGCGTTGTGGTACAAAATCAAGCGCTATGGGTTGTGACACACGGATGCACCCGGACGTCCCCAGATATCCAGGGGTGGGCGTCCGGGTGTTTTCGCCGTTATTGGGAATTGCGCCGACGCGCCACACCGACCAAGCCCAGCAGGCCGGAACCGAAAAGCCATGCCGCTGTCGGGACAGGAACGGCTGACGGCGTTGCGACCAAGTTTGCTTCGGCATGGCCAAAGATAATATCGCCATTCAGAAGTCCGCTACCCACGGCAAAGTCGTTGAAGATCAGATGCAGTGCATTGACCGCGATACCGCAACTGGCCGCAGTGCAGTTGGTCATCTGTTCATTCAACATCACCGTCAAACCCAGCAGAGACAGCGCACCGAGCGGATCGACGAGGGTATTGGGCGCGGCATTGGCATCGAGCGTAATAAGATTCAATCCGGCCACTTGCAGGCTGGCGCCTTCAATAATGCTGGAACCCATGGGCGTGAAAGCCCCATAGTCCCCGCTCACTAGCGCCGATGACGACAGGGTGGTGGACGAAAGGCCGAGCACCATGCTGCCGATGAGGTTGAGCACGGTGCCGGTACCCGCATTCACCGTGGCATCGTCTACCGTACCCGTGGCCGATGCAAACCGCACACCGCTGCCGCCATCCACATCGGATGCGGCATACCCCGTCAGCAGTCCGGTCCCGACACTGGCGCTTATCGAACTGATGCAGCCGCCAAGAAGTGACGTCACACACACGCTATCCGACACGTCCAAGCTCCAGACTTCGTCGTAGCGGTTATAGGGTGCGGGTGCGGTACCGGCCGCCCCTTGAGGTATAGGGCTGACATTCAGGTTCAAAACGGGATCGGCCACGGTGGTGATATTGACGTATGCCCCATATCCCGAACTGCTGCCGGAAACGGCTGCCGCGTTGGCGGCACCCGTCAGGGTCATACCGATGATTGTCAGAGCCGTCGTCAGACGACGTTTGCTTGGAATGTTCATGCTGTTACTCCTCCCGGAGGAATTATTTGAATTAGAATCTCGGCGAATCTGCGCGCCCTTCGACTCTAATGGCATTGTTTATTTGCCGCCGGCCAACGGCCGGCGGCATGTGCTTGCCGTTAGATATCGTTCACGTTATCGAGCGCACCCGCGGGCACATTGGTCGTATTGGTATAGTGATCTTTGTCGATCGCCTCCAGAATACGCACCCCGTCGGCACGCAGGATGAAGGCATAGCCCGCAAACGGATTCGCGTAATAAATCGCCCCCGCCGTGCCCGCCGGCACGACCGTCACGTTCCAGGTTCCGTCCGGGTTGAGCTTGCGTTTGAGCGTACCGAGCAGGCCGGTTTTTTCCCAGGAATCCTTCGAAGTCCACACGCCGGTCGGGATCACGCCGGCACCGTGGAAGGACACATGGTTGTATTGCGCCGGATCGACATCACCGGTCTCTGGATTGGTGTTATTGATGACCGCGCTGGATTTGAAATGCTGGCGATCGCCATATGCGGTGGTCACATCCACTTCCAGCGAACCGTAGCTGCGCGCGACGAAGTCGGGGATCAGATTCGGCATGGGATCGCCGGTGCGGACACCCCCAGCCGCGAAGTACACATCGAAGGCGACGCCGAACTTGAGCTGGCCCTTCATTTTCTCCAGTGCGAGCGGATGAGACGCAAGGACCGAACCGCACCAGCCGGTGGCATCGGAAATAGCGTACGGCTGGAACTGGAGTTCGGTCTCGACCTCTGTCTTCTGGTTTTCCAGAGAAGCGTCAATGTCGCCGAGCCCCCCGTTGGAATCCGAACTGGTATAGTTCGCTGTCAAACTATAGCTGTCCAGCAGACCAATCTCGACATCGACCCCGCTGTTTGTGCCACTGCTCGCATCATGGTAAACGAAGGTATTGAAGAAACCCCAGTTCATGTCGTCGCGGGCCACATAATAGTTGCCGGCCTTATCGATGAGCATGTGATTGAACTCCGAGTGCGGCGTCGTATAGAGCCAACGGTAGAAATTGACTCCGCCATCGACACTGGCGTTCGCGTAATTCGTCCCGGTGAATTCCGGCATGATCACGTCGATCGGTTGGTCCGGTGTCCGCCAATCCGGCGGCAGGGTCTCGACACGCTGAATCTGACCGAGTTGCGAATTATCGAAACCGCCGCCCACGTGGTAATCCTGGGCGGTCACGCCACCCGGCCCGGTGATGCCCCAGTCGTCAAAGGTGATGGTGCCGACCGAACCCCGGTAGCCTAGCGCATCGATTTCAGTGACGTATTGCTGTGCGGAAGCCGCCGACGCCCCGAGAGCCAAAGCAATCCCAACAACCAAGCTTCCACCTCGCACGTTACTCTTATTCATGACGTCTCCTCCAACCTGTTTATTGGCGTTATAAGCGCTATTTAAGTTATCTAGTAGATGGATACAAAAATTAATTATCATATCGGCGAAGACCGACGTCCCGAGGATATTCGACCGCCACAGCGCTTTATATCGGTTGGATTCCGACGTCATGTCGGTACAACAGGAAGACGATGATTGGTTCCAGACGGACGTAATCTGAAAAGGAGTATTGCCGCTCGGACGAATAGGCCGGAAATTAAGGCTATCTTGTCGTCGGCGGCAGGAAGTCGCCTACACTAGTGTAAGGCTTACGACTACAAGCCTGACGGACGACTTGGAGTTCGGCTCGCCTTCTCGAACACCGCAATCGATTCCACATGCGTGGTGTGCGGGAACATGTCCATCACGCCGACTTTGACCAATCGATAACCGTGTTCGTGTACCAGCAGGCCGGCGTCGCGCGCCAGTGAGCTGGGGTTGCAGGATACATAGACGATGCGCTTGAAGCCCAGCTTGGCGATGGCCGGGATCACTTCTATGGCGCCACTGCGCGGCGGGTCGAGCAGCAGTTTGTCGAAGCCCTGTTTGAGCCAGGGATAGATGGAGACATCCTCGGCGAGATTGGCAACGTGGAATTCGACGTTGGCAATGCCGTTGTGCGCGGCATTGTCGCGGGCGCGCCGCACCAGACTTGGTTCGCCTTCCACACCGACGACATGCGCGCAACGACGCGCCAGCGGCAGCGTGAAGTTACCCAAGCCACAGAACAGATCCAGCACGCGGTCGGTCGGCTGTACATCCAGAAGTTCCAGCGCCAGATCGATCATCGCGCCGTTGATATCGCGATTCACCTGAGTGAAGTCCGCGGGCAGGAAATCCAAGGTCACGGCATACGCCGGCAGGCTGTAACTCAAGACCGAATGTTCCGGCCAGAGCAGCGTCACGCTGTCCGGTCCCGCCGGTTGCAGATAGATATGCAGGCCGGTGCGTTCGCCGTAGCCGAACAGCAGCGAGGTATCGAGTTCGGACAAGGGATCGAGATTGCGGAACACCAAGGCGGTCGCGTTATCGCCGACGGCGACCTCGATCTGCGGGATGCGTTCGCGCGCCTCCAGCGCGGCGATCAATTCGGCCAGTTCGGTGAGACGCTCGCCGACGATCGGATGCAGCACCTCGCAACGCGTCAACTCGGCGAGATAGGGCGCGTGCTTCTCGCGGAAACCGACCAGCGCATAGCCTTTCTTGCGCACGAACTTCGCGCCCAGACGCGCGCGGGTGCGATAGCCCCAGTGCGGCCCGCGCAGCGGCGGCAGGATGGCTTCGGCCGTCACTTTGCCGATATGCGCAAGACCATCGAGCAGCACTTGTTGCTTGGCGTCGATCTGCGCCTCAGGGGCCATATGCTGCAAGCTGCATCCACCGCACACACCGGCATGCGGGCAGCGCGGCTCGACGCGCAGCGGCGAGGCGTCCAACACCGTCTCGACGATGCCTTCGTCGTATTTCTTGTGTTTTTCCACCACGCGGCAGCGCACGCGCTCGCCCGGCAACGCGCCATCGACGAACACCGCCTTGCCCTCGACACGACCGACGCCGCGGCCGTCGTGGGTCAGGGAGTCGATCGACACTTCGATAGCTTCAGCGGGCAAACGCGGTTTACGGGAACGACTCATGGGTTAATCCAACTCTGTTTTTTTGAACCGCCAAGACGCCATGCAAACCCGGATTGAACCGCCAAGGCGCCAAGACGCCAAGAATGCTTGTGTGAGAACCAATAACGTCGTTTTCAATAATATCTCTTGGCGTCTTGGCGCCTTGGCGGTTCCAATATTCTTTCTTGGCGACCTTGGCGTCTTGGCGGTTCAAACACTCATTCCGCCCACGCCGCCAGAAACTCGCTGAAATGCGGTTTGCTCTCCGCCTGGAGATATTCGCGCAACTGCAAGCATTCGGCGTCGTATTCGCTTTGCGCCAGTTTGCCGCGCATCAGTTCGAAGCGCAGGAACACCAGATAGGTGTTGAGCACGTCGGTCTCGCAGTAGTTGCGGATATCTTCGAGCCCACCGGCGAGGTAGGCATCCCACACCTTGGAACCGTTCATGCCCATTTTGCCGGGGAAACCCAGCATGCTGGCGATCTCGTCGAGCGGCGCGACAGCGCGCGCCTGATAACCGGACAGCACGTCCATGAGATCGGTGTGCCGGGCGTGATAACGGCTCAGATAATTGTTCCATTTGAAATCGCGGTCGTCGTCGCCGCTGTCCCAGTAGCGCGGCGCGGCGATGCCGTGCAGCAGCGCGCGATAGTGCAGCACCGGCAGATCGAAACCGCCGCCGGTCCAGGACACCAGCGTCGGCGTGAATTTGTCGAGACCATCGAAGAAGCGTTGCACGATCTCCTGCTCGTCGGCGGCGGGATCGCCCAGCGACCAGACCTTGAGCGTATCGCGCGAACGCAGCACCGCCGAGATGGCGACCACGCGATGCAAATGCAATTTAAGAAAATCGCTGCCGCCGGTTTCCTGCCGGCGCATATGAAACATCGCCTTGGCGACGTCTTCGTCGCTCAAGCCGTCGAGACCGTGCAGGCGCCGCCCCGTGACGACATCCGGAATCGTTTCGATGTCGAAGACCAATACGTTCATGCAATGGACCTGTTGCAGTATGGAAAGATTATTTCACACCAGAAGAACACACCCGATTTGCGACTCAGGCCGGAAACACGCCCGTCGATAGGTAACGGTCGCCGCGGTCGCAGACGATGACGACGATGACCGCATTCTCCACCTGCGCGGAAAGCTTGAGCGCGGCGGCCACCGCGCCGCCGGAGGATATACCGCAGAAGATGCCCTCGCGCGCGGCGAGTGCATGGGTGGTGTACTCGGCGGTCTGCTGATCGATCTCGATGGTCTGATCGACCCGCGAGGCGTCGAAGATGCTCGGCAGGTATTCCTTGGGCCAGCGGCGGATGCCGGGAATGGACGCGCCCTCGGCCGGCTGCACGCCGACGATCTGTACCTGCGGATTCTGTTCCTTGAGATAGCGCGACGTGCCCATGATGGTGCCGGTGGTGCCCATGGCGCTGACGAAGTGGGTGATGCGTCCGCCGGTGTCGCGCCAGATCTCCGGGCCGGTCCCCTCGTAGTGCGCCTGCGGGTTGTCCATATTGGAGAACTGATCGAGCACCGTGCCCTTGCCCTGGGCCTCCATCTGCTTGGCGAGGTCGCGCGCGCCTTCCATGCTCTTTTCGCGTGCCACCAGGATGATCTCCGCGCCGAAGGCACGCATCACCTGCCGCCGTTCCACACTCATGTTCTCCGGCATGATGAGGACCATGCGATAACCCTTGATGGCCGCGGCCATGGCCAGCGCGATGCCGGTATTGCCGCTGGTGGCCTCGATGAGGGTGTCGCCGGGTTTGATCTCGCCGCGTTGTTCGGCGTAGCGAATCATGGCGAGCGCGGGCCGGTCCTTGACCGAGCCGGCCGGATTATTGCCTTCCAGCTTGACCAGAATGCGGTTGGAGGTCGCACCGGGCAGGCGCTGCAAACGCACCAGCGGGGTGTTGCCGACAAAATCTTCGAGGGTGGGGAAATCAGCCATAGAGGGACAGTGTACTGCATTGGGCACGGCCGGCAGAAGCCGACAACCATGCTTTGCGCAAGGGCGACAGAACCGGCACCATAGCGGCTCGGCAACCACTCAGATGGTCGCAAACCCGACAACTCTTCGACACCACCACAGGGATTTCCCATGCATAAGCACGCTTACCTCCCCGCGCGCAGCACGTTCCTGCTCCTGGCGCTGTTTCTGACAAGCCCGGCAATGGCCACCGACACCGCTACCGATATGGCCGGCGAAGATTATTTCCTCGACCAAGTGCCGGTGGTGCTGTCGGCCACGCGTCTCGCCCAGCCCCAGTACGAGGCACCGGTCGCCGTGACGGTCATCGACCGCGCCATGATCGAGGCCAGCGGCGCACTGGACATCCCCGATCTGCTGCGACTGGTGCCGGGCTTTCAGGTGGCGCACGCCAAGGGCCACACCGCCGCCGCGACGTATCACGGTCTGGCCGACGAGCACGCGCGGCGCATGCAGGTGCTGGTCGACGGCCGCCCGGTGTACGGCCCGGCCATGGGCGGCGTGCGCTGGACCGATCTGCCGCTGGACATCAAGGATGTGGAACGCATCGAGGTCGTGCGCGGCCCGAACGCCGCGGCCTTCGGCGCCAATACGTTCCTCGGCGCGATCAACATCATCACCCAGCATCCCTCGCAGGTCGACGGCACCGAGGCAACGCTGCTACAGGGCAATAAAGGCGTGCGCAAGGGCCTGCTGCGGCATGGCGATAACCTGCGCGGATTCAACTACCGCATGACCTTGGGTTACCGCCACGACGACGGCTTCGATGCGCGCACCGACATTGGACCGACCGATCCCGCCAGCGGCCTGGTCAGCGCACGCGATCCGCTCAACGACGGCATGCGCGTATCGCTGTTCAATTTTCGTGGCGACTACCAGCTCTCCAATCAGGATGCGCTGGAATTCCAGGCCGGCTACAACGGCGGTCCGCGCGGCGAAGGACGGTTCGACGGCATCGTCGAGGAACCGCGCGACCGCGAGGTGCAGAACCACTTCCAGCAGGTCGTCTGGCGCCGCAATCACGCGGACGACGCAGAGACGCGCGTGCAGTTCTATCACACCTATATGCGGAACCGGGAGCACACCACGGCGTTGTTGTCCGCCATCGGCGAGGTCGACCCGGCGCTCATCGGCGTCCTGTTTCCCGGCTATAGCGACGAGATCGTCCCGACCGACTACAGCGTGTTCGAGGAACGCTGGGAGGTCGAGGCCCAGCACACGCAATCGTTATCGCAGTCGCTGCGCGCGGTATGGGGCGGTAGTGGCCGACTCGACCGCGTCGGCGGCGACGACTGGTACGGCCGCGACGACCTGATCGAGAACCAGCTCTATCGCGCCTTCGGCAATCTGGAGTGGCGCGCCTATGCGCAGGGCACCGTCAATCTGGGTGCCATGTACGAATACGGCAGCCAGGTCGGCAGTCAGATTTCACCGCGTGTCGCCCTCAATCATCAGTTGAACGAAAACCACGGCCTCCGCGCCAGCGTGTCGCGCGCGTTTCGACTGCCGACCATCTACGAAGAAAAAGCCGATGGCGCGGTCCGTTTCAGCGACGGTCAGCTCATCGACCAGTACATCCTCGGCAATACCGATCTGAACCCGGAACAGCTCACCTCCTACGAGCTCGGCTATCTCGGGCGCCTGCCGGACTGGCACCTGACCCTCGACGTCAAACTGTTCCACGACATGATGGAGGATCGCATCGCCAATCCGAAGAAATACCCCTACCCGAGCGAGCTGGCGGTTTCCCCCTTCCCGGTCAACGACGGCGGGATCTTCAACTACACCAACAGCGGCGGGCTGAGCACGAACGGCATCGAGGCGGCCCTGAGCTATCGACCGCAGAAACGCACCCTGGTCGGGGTCAACTGGGCCTATGCGAAGGCCAAGGGTACGGCCTTGGATTCCTACGAATATTCGCTGAACAGCCCCGACTGGCGGTATGAGGATTTATCGGAGGACGTACCGACACATGCTTACAGCATTTTCGGCATGCACCGACTTCCCCAGCGGGTCGACGTCAGCGCACTCTACGCTCGCGTCAGCCGCATGAAGTGGCTGGGCGACGGCGACCGCCTGGGACAACAGGACCGCCTCGATCTGCGTGTCGCAAAGCACTTCCAGGCCGGCGGCGGCGACCATAGCCTCGCCCTGGTGTTCCAGAACGTCCTGGACGAGTACTTGGAGTTCCGCGATGAGAATGTGTTCGACACCCGTGCCTATATCGAATTGACCGTGGGTCTACCCTGACCGACGCCGACGAGCCCATTCCGACGAGCAAGGACGCTCCTGACTGAAGTATGTTCCCGAACCCGCACACGCGTTTCGCCCGCCGCCGGCTCCGTGCCGGCATCGTGCGTGCCCGGCTATGGCGTGTGCTGGGACTGCTGCTCTGGCTGCTTGCCCCGTTCGCCGCCGCCGACCCGGTCCGGGTGCAGGTGTTGTTGAGCGAGACCGGCGGCAGTTACGCCGAATTGGTGGAAGGCCTGGAGCAACAGCTCAACGCCCGCGCCCCGGGGCAGATCCGTTTGCAGGTGCAACGCGTACCCGAGGGCACGGCGCAACTGGCTGCGCTGCTCGCCGAACCGCCGGCCCTGATCGTGCCGATCGGCATCCGCGCCACCGCGCTGGCCCTGCGCGACGCGGGATCGCTGCCGGTCTTGAGTCTGCTGATTCCCCAGGCCAGCTACACCGCGCTGCTGAACGCTGCCCCGACCACAACAGGACAAAAGCGTAGCGCGATCTATCTGGACCAACCCCTGTCGCGTCAACTCGACCTGCTCCAGGCGTTGCTGCCGGGCGCCCGCCGCATCGCCACACTGACCGGCCCGACGTCGCAGGCGCAGACCGCCGAACTCCAGGCCTTATCCACGCAACGCGGTCTGCGCCTAGCCACGCAATCCGTCGCCGACGGCGCCAATCCGATTCAAGCCCTGACACCGCTGCTGGAACAGGCCGAGGTGCTGCTGGCACTGCCCGATCCGGCGGTCTTCAACCGCGCCAGTCTGCAAGCGATTCTGCTCACGACGTACCGTAGCGGTGTGCCGGTGCTCGGTTTCTCGCAAGCCTATGTGCGCGCCGGCGCGCTGGCCGCCGTGCACTCGACGGCACAGCAGATCGGTCGACAAGCTGGCGATTGGCTCGCCGAACTGGCGCGCAGCGGCCAGTGGCAACTCGGCGCGCCACGCTATCCCACCTATTATTCCGTCTCAGTGAATCGCCAAGTCGCGCAGTCGCTTGGCATTCACGTGGCGGACGAAGCCACGCTGCTCGCGCAGCTCCGCAAAAGAGATCCGGTACAGCCATGAAAATACAGGGCATCCACAGCCGCATTCTGCTGACCACCTTGTTGCCGACCATCGCCATCGCACTGGTGCTCGGCGGCTACTTCATCAAGACCCGCATCGACGATCTGGGCGAGGCCCTGGTCGACCGCGGCCGCGCCATCGCCAACCAGCTCGCGCCCGCCAGCGAATACGGCGTGTTCGCCGGCAATCACGATATCTTGCAAACGCTCGCCGAAGCGGCGCTGCGCGAGACCGACGTGGTGCGCGTCACCATCCTCGACCGCGACCGTTACGCCTTGGCGCAAGTCCGCAGCGACGACAACCGCACACTCGATCTCGGCGATCTGCTGGAATTCGAAGCGCCCATTCAGAGCGGCGGCGTGGCAGTCAGCGACTTCGACGGCAGCTTCGATCACAGTTGGGACGGTCGCGAACTCAAACCGTTGGGCTGGGTGCGCGTGGAACTGTCGCGCGCCGCGACCCGCGAACGCCAATGGCACGTCGTGCTCATCAGCGGCCTCATCACCTTGTCGTTGCTGACTGTCAGCGTGATTTTCGCGTTGCGCGTCAGCCGCGGCGTCGCCAACCCGATCCTCGACCTGACCGCCGCCGTGCAACGCCTCGGCAGCGGCGATCTGCGCACGCGGATTCAGGAACGCTCGCAGGGCGAACTGGGCATGCTCGAACGCGGCATCAACCAGATGACCGTGGAATTGGCCGCCGCGCATGCGGAATTGCAAGGCCAAGTCGACGAGGCCACCGCCGAACTGCGCGAAACCCTGGAGGCGGTCGAAATCCAGAATGTCGAACTGGATATCGCACGCAAGCGCGCGGTGCAGGCCAGCCGCGAAAAATCCGAATTCCTGGCCAATATGAGCCACGAAATCCGCACGCCCATGAACGGCTTGTTGGGCTTCATCGATCTGCTGCTGCGCACGCCGCTGGACGCCGAGCAACGCGACTACACCGGCACCATCCGCAAATCGGCCACCAACCTGCTGCTGATCGTCAACGACATTCTGGATTTCTCCAAGATCGAATCCGGCAAGCTCAGCGTCGAAACCAGTCCCTTCGATCTGCGCGAAGCGCTGGAAGACTCGGTCGACTTGATGGCCTCGGTGGCGCACGGCAAAGGCCTGGAGTTGATCCTGCTGCTCTACTCCGACGTGCCGCTGGAGTTGTACGGCGACTCCAACCGCATCCGCCAGGTGCTGCTGAACCTGCTCGGCAATGCGTTGAAATTCACCAACCAGGGCAGCGTCGTGGTGCGCGTGATGCTGGAAGAAGAGGACGAAGCCGAAGGCACCGATCCCAAACAGACCGCCATCCGCATCAGCGTCACCGACACAGGCATCGGTATGAACGAGGAACAGCAGAGCCGGCTGTTCCTCGCCTTCAGTCAGGCCGACAGCTCCGCCACCCGCCGCTTCAGCGGCACCGGTCTGGGCTTGTTCATCAGCAAAAAACTGGTGGAACTGATGGGCGGTCGCATCGGCGTCGAAAGCACGCCCGGCGCGGGCTCGACGTTCTGGTTCACGTTGCACTGCGCGCGGGTAAACGAAGCCCAGGAAGAAAACAGCGGCCACATGCTGGCGCTGCGTCGCCATGCATTGGTCTACGATGCGCACCCACTAGCGCGGCTGGCGTATCGCCACGCGCTCGAATCCTGGGGCTTGCAGGTCAGCGAAATCGGCGATTGCGACAGCCTGCGCGCCGCCGCCGGCAAAACCGCCGAATACGATCTGATCGTACTCGGCGTGAACACCTCGCCCGACGAGGAACCCCAACTACAGGCCTGCATACGCGATCTCAAGGGCGCGCGCGGACAACCGTTGCTGATTCTGCTCAACAGCATCGAACGCGAACGGCTCACGCGCATCCGCGACCTCGGCGCCGACGCCTGCCTGAGCAAACCGCCGCGCCGCGAAACATTGCGCTGCACGGTGTGCGGCCTGCTCGGCATCGACACGGGAAAATGCGGTTCTGCCACCGAACGGCGCAAGCACCCGCGTCCGCGCATGCCCGACCTGCGCGGCGCGCGCATCCTGCTCGCCGACGACAACGAGATCAACCGCAAGCTGGTCTGCGTGCAATTGGAATCCCTGGGCGTTCACGTCAGCAACGCGGTCAACGGCCGCGAAGCGCTGACATTGGCCGATCAGCAATCGTTCGATCTGATCCTGATGGATGTGCACATGCCGGAGTTGAGCGGCGAACAAGCGGCTCAACAGATCCGCGCCGGAGGCGGACCCAACCGCCGCACGCCGATCGTCGCGCTCACCGCCAATGCCTTCACCAACGAACCGCAGCGCCTGGAACGCAACGGCATCAACGAATGTCTGATAAAACCCATTTCGGAATATCAGTTGTGGCAGGTCATCAAACGCTGGACCGGCCACACGACCGAAGCGCCCGCGCCCGATCCCACCGCGGATACCCGACGCGAAGCGCTCGCCGGGGAACTGTTCGCCATGCTGCTGGCGGAACTGCCGCGCCAGCGCGAACAACTCGTCAACGCCTTCCGCGCCGCGGACTGGACCTCGCTGCGCGAACTCGCGCACAAAATCCGCGGCTCGGCCGCGTATTGCCGAGCGCCTGATCTGGAACATGCCGCGGCCGATCTGGAAACGGCCAGCCCCACCGCGTCGCACCACGTCATCGAAACCGCGCAACAGCGCTGCCTGGATATCATCGACGATCTATTGCTGACGGCGGCGGATTCGGAGAATTAATTGCTGAGACACCGTAGGTTGGGGTAAGCGCAGCGAACCCCAACAACCACGTTCGGACTTTCAGCCCCGCAGCAACGTAACGAACGCCACGGCGTAATCGTGCTCGTCGGCGATGCTGACGTGACTGCTGGCGACGTCCAGTTGCGCGCACAATTCCTCGGCACGCGCATAGAACCGCAGGCTCGGTTTGCCCAATGCATCGTGATGCACGCCGATGTGGCGCAGGCTCAGGCCGTCGCGGAAGCCGGTGCCGAAGGCCTTGGCGACGGCTTCTTTCACGGCGAAGCGTTTGGCGAGGAAGCGCGCCGGGCGCGCGGCGACGGCGAACTCGATCAGTTCGTCCGCGCTGAGGATGCGTTCCGCCACGCGCGGGCCGTGGCGTTCGAGCATGGCCTCGAAGCGGGCGATGCGAACGATATCGGTGCCGATGCCGACGATCATGCGGTGACTCAGACCTGTGCGCCGCGCACGCGCAGCATCAGCGTCTTCATCTCGCGCACTGCGGCCTGCAAGCCGGTGAACAAGGCGCGCGCGACGATGGCGTGACCGATGTTAAGTTCGCGTATTTGCGTCAGCGCGGCAATCGGCTGTACGTTCTGGTAATTGAGGCCGTGCCCGGCGTGTACGGTGAGGCCGCAACGCACGCCCGTCTCGACCGCTTGGACGATGCGTTTATATTCCGCTTCGCGCTGCGCACCGGCGGGCAGGTCGGCATAGTGGCCGGTATGGATTTCGATGCACGGCGCGCCGCAGGCGGCAGCGGCTTCGATCTGCGCGGCATCGGCGTCGATGAACAGCGATACGCGGCTGCCGGCGGCGGCCAGGCGCGCGCAGGCGTCTTTGATCCGCGCGTGTTGCGCGACCACGTCCAGGCCGCCTTCGGTGGTGAGTTCCTCGCGACGTTCCGGCACCAGACAACAATCGGCGGGTTTAATGCGTTCGGCAATGCCGAGCATGCCGTCGGTCACGGCCATTTCCAGATTCATGCGCGTGAGCAGGATGTCTTTCAGCATTTCCACGTCGCGCTCTTGAATGTGGCGGCGATCTTCGCGCAGGTGCAGGGTGATGCTGTCGGCGCCGGCCTGCTCGACTTCGATGGCCGCCTGCACCGGATCGGGATAGCGCGTGCCGCGCGCCTGGCGCAGCGTGGCGACGTGGTCGATGTTCACGCCCAGATGGATAACATCGTGTATGTCGTTGTGCATCGTCATTCCTATAGTCTCAACGCGCCGTGATGGCCGCGAAAATCTCGCGCGTCTTCAACCCGCGCTCGCCCAGATACAAGCCCAAGGCGGCGCGCATCAGGCGTTTGCTGTCGGCCAAGCTCTGCGCATCGGCCAGCTCCTCGGCGGCGAGCGACAGCAGACTGCGTCCGGACAGCGTCAGTCCGTTTGCGGTCGCGCCCCGACGGCGCAGCGGACCGGATTCGAGCGCGTAGACATACTCGGCCTCGGGCTCGACCGGCGCGCCGCTGTCGGCTTCTTGATCCAGCAACAATCCGTAGCCGAGCGATTCCAGCAATTGTTTCTCGAACAGGCGCAATGGCCGCTGCGGTTCGTGCTGCAAACCGCGCAAGGCCTCCGCATAGGCGACAAACAATTCCGGATGCGGATCGTGTCGCTGTAGCAGGCGCATCAACAGTTCGTTCAGATAGAATCCGGAATAGAGCGTCGCGCCGAGCAGGCGCGGCGGTGCGGCATCAGGTTCAACCCCGGCGAGCGTGCCCAACTCGCCGCGCCCCGTCCACGACAACAGCAGCGGCTGGAACGGCTGCAACAAACCGCGGATGCGCGAACGCGGTGCGCGCGCGCCGCGCGCCACCAGACCGAAGCGGCCGTGCTCGCGGGTGAAGACTTCCAGCAGCAGACTGGTATCGCGGTAAGCCCGCTGGTGCAGGACATAACCGGGTTGCAGTTGCGTGCCTTGATGCATGCCGCGTGCGCCTATTGATCGTCGCCGTAACCCAGACTGCGCAACGCGCGTTCGTCGTCCGCCCAGCCTTCCTTGACCTTGACCCACAGTTGCAGAAACACCTTGCCGTCGAACAGTTTCTCCAGTTCGATCCTGGCCTCGGCGCCGACCTCTTTCAAGCGGCTGCCGCCCTTGCCGATGACCATGGCCTTGTGCGAATCGCGCTCCACCCAGATCAGCGCATGAATCGTCCGCAGATTGCCTTCCTGTTTGAATTGTTCGATCTCGACGGTCAATCCATACGGCACTTCCTGGCCGAGTTTGCGGAACAGCTTTTCGCGCACGCGCTCGGCGGCGAGAAAGCGTTCGCTGCGGTCGGTGATCTGATCTTCGGGATAGATCTGCGCCTGCTCCGGCAGATGCTGCACGACACAGGCCTCGAAGCGATCCAAGTTGTCGCGCTGCAAGGCCGACAGCGGCACGATGTCGGCGAACTCATACAGCGTCGCAAGCATTTGGATATGCGGCAGCAGTGTGGCCTTATCCTCCAGAACGTCGACCTTGTTCACCACCAGGATCACCGGCACCTTGACGTCTTTGAGCAGTTCCAACACCCAGCGATCTTCGTCGCTCCAGCGCGTGCCTTCGACAATGAAGGCCACCACATCCACGGCGTGCAGGGTATCGGCGGCGGTGCGGTTGATGGCGCGGTTCAAAGCCTTGCGGTTGCCTTTATGTAGGCCGGGCGTATCCACGTAGATAATCTGCGCGGCGTCGCGGGTATTGATGCCGAGGATGCGATGACGGGTGGTCTGCGGGCGATGCGAGGTTATGCTGATCTTCTGCCCGAGCAGCCCGTTGAGCAGGGTCGACTTGCCCACATTGGGCCGCCCCACCAACGCTACATAACCGCACCGGAAAGATTCACTCATACGCCCAATTGCTCCAACATCTGCTGCGCGGCCTGCTGTTCGGCGCGGCGGCGGCTGCTGCCTTGCGCGCGCGTGGTCTGTGTCAACGCCACAATGTGGCATTCGACTTCGAAAATCTGGTCGTGGGCGTCGCCGCGCACGGACACGACCGCGTACTCCGGTAGATGCAGATGCCGGCTTTGCAGATATTCCTGCAACTGCGTCTTCGGATCTTTGATCGCCAGGGGTTCGGTCGGGAGGTTTTGCAGCCGTTCGGCGTAGAGCGTCTGGATCAGACCGGCACTGGCGGCAAAACCACCGTCCAGATAGACGGCGCCGAAGATCGCTTCCAGGGCATCGGCAAGAATGGAATCGCGGCGGTAACCGCCGCTCTTGAGTTCGCCGGACCCCAAACGCAGGTACTCGCCCAGTTGCAGATCGCGCGCCAGTTCGGCCAGCGTCTGCTTACGCACCAGACTCGCACGCAGACGGCTGAGTTCGCCCTCGCTGGCCTGCGGATAGCGCCGGTACAAGTCTTCGGCGATCACCAGACCGAGTACCGCATCGCCCAGATATTCCAGTCGTTCGTTGTTGACGCCGCCGGCGCTGCGGTGCGTGAGCGCGCTATCCAGCAGTGCTGGGTCGCGAAAGGCGTAACCCAGTGTCCGCAGCAGCGCGCCCGCGTCCGCGCTCAATTGCGCGCCACCTCGATTTCCTTGTTGAAGCTCATCACCACGTCGACATTGCCCAGCACCGGCATGCGCACTTCGTAATCTACGCCGACCAGATACGAACCGCCCTGGTTCTGGATATCGACATCCTTGGCCGTGATGCTGCCGACATCGTTGATGTCGAAACGCTTGCTCAACATGGTACGGATATCCTGCGGCGTCTTGTTGGCCATGCCCGGCTCGTTCTGCAGGGACTCCAGCGCGGAACTGATGGTGAAATACTCCAGATAGCTCGGCGTCATCCGCAGCGCCAACAGCACAAAGAAGCCGATCAATCCCAGTACGATCAACCAACCGATCGCGGTCATACCCCGCTGCGATTTCAGCGTCTGCATAGTCTTGCCCCTTTCATCAGTGAATGGTTTGTCCGAGCCGTTTCCAATCGACGCCGCCACCGGCGCCATCCCAGTTCATCCAGATCATGAACGCCTTGCCGACCAGATTGCCTTCCGGCACCGGGCCGATATAGCGGCTGTCCTTACTGTTGTCGCGGTTGTCGCCCATCATGAAGTAAAAACCCGGCTGCACCACCGCTTCACCCTCGGCGCCGCCGGCATCTGCACGGATCAAGATGGAATGCCGGACGCCGTCGAGATTTTCCTCGCGCAGATCAGAACCGGAACTCGACACCCCGGAGCCGACGCCGACATAACTGCCGATGGGCGTCTGCGGCATGGCCACGCCATTGATATAGAGGATTTTGCCGCGGTAGGCAACACGGTCGCCGGGCACCGCCACCACGCGCTTGATGTAATCGACCGAGGTATCTTGCGGATTGCGGAATACCACCACATCGCCGCGCTGCGGCGTGCCGAGCTCCACCACTTTTTTGTTCAGCACCGGCAGACGCAGACCGTAGGCGAATTTATTGACCAGAATGAAGTCGCCCACCAACAGCGTCGGCATCATCGAGCCGGAGGGAATGCGGAACGGTTCGACCAGGAACGAGCGCAGCAGCAGCACGATGAAAATCACCGGGAAGAATGCCTTGGCGTATTCGACCAGCACCGGCTCCTTGGCGTCCGGCCGACGCTTGCGCGCCAACAGCACCGCATCCAGCGCCCAGACAACACCGGTGATGAAACTCGCCAAGACCAATATCAGGGGGAAATCGAAGTTCATAGGGTGTCCTTGTTATTTCTTGCCGACCTGCAATACCGCCAGAAAGGCCGACTGCGGGATCTCGACCTTGCCGAACTGCTTCATGCGTTTCTTGCCTTCCTTCTGTTTCTCCAGCAGCTTGCGTTTGCGCGAGACGTCGCCGCCGTAGCACTTGGCGGTGACGTTCTTGCGCAGCGCCTTGACCGTGGTACGCGCGATGATGTTCGCGCCGATGGCCGCCTGAATCGCCACATCGTACATCTGCCGCGGAATCAGTTCCTTCATCTTCTCGGCGACTTCGCGGCCGCGATACTCGGCTTGGTCGCGGTGCACGATAATCGCCAGCGCATCGACCTTCTCGCCGTTGATCATAATATCCAGCTTCACCAGCGGTGCCTGCTGGAAGCGCAGGAAATGGTATTCGAACGAGGCATAACCGCGACTGACCGACTTCAGACGGTCGAAGAAATCCAGCACCACCTCGGCGAGCGGCATCTCGAAACCCACCGACACCTGATTGCCCAGGTATTGCAGATTCCGCTGCACCCCGCGCTTCTCGATGCACAGCGTCATCACCGAACCCAGGTAATCCTGCGGCACGAGAATGTTGGCGAGGATGATCGGCTCGCGGACTTCGTCGATGTAATTCACCGCCGGCAGACTCGCCGGGTTGTCGATGTCGATCACTTCGCCCTTGGTGGTCAGCACCTGATACACCACCGTCGGCGCGGTGGTGATGAGATCCATGTCGTACTCGCGTTCCAGACGTTCCTGGACGATTTCCATGTGCAGCATGCCGAGGAAGCCGCAACGGAAACCGAAACCCAGCGCGGTGGAGGATTCCGGTTCGAAGTGCAGCGAGGCGTCGTTCAGACGCAGTTTCTGCAAGGCCTCGCGCAGGTCTTCGTAAGCATCGGACTCCACCGGGAACAATCCGGCGAACACGCGCGGCTGCACCTTCTGGAAACCCGGCAACGGCACGGTCGCCGGCTTATCGGCAAGCGTCAGCGTGTCGCCGACCGGCGCGCCGTCGATCTCCTTGATGCCGGCGATCACATAACCGACATCGCCGGCCTGTAGCAGCTTCGTTTCGAGCCGCT
>JACREG010000085.1 GCA_016218375.1 Gammaproteobacteria bacterium | reverse complement strand
TGCCGCTGTTCGTGTGGACGTGGCTGATTACCGCCTACCTGCTGATCGCGGTGATGCCGGTGCTGGCGGGCTCGGTGACCATGCTGTTGACCGACAAATTCTTCGGCACCAGCTTCTTCAGTGCGGCAGGCGGCGGCGATCCGGTGATGTTCCAGCACATCTTCTGGTTCTTCGGTCATCCCGAGGTGTACATCATGATCCTGCCGGCGTTCGGGATCGTCTCGGCGATCATCCCGACCTTCGCGCGCAAGCCGCTGTTCGGCTACAGCTCGATGGTTTACGCGACCGCTTCGATTGCCTTCCTGTCCTTCATCGTGTGGGCGCACCACATGTTCACCGTCGGCATGCCTCTGGCCGGTGAGCTGTTCTTCATGTACGCCACCATGCTGATCGCGGTGCCGACCGGCGTGAAGGTGTTCAACTGGGTGTCGACCATGTGGAAGGGTTCGATGACCTTCGAGACGCCGATGCTGTTCGCACTCGGCTTCGTGGTCATGTTCACCATCGGTGGCTTCTCCGGTCTGATGCTCGCCATCACCCCGGTGGATTTCCAGTATCACGATACCTACTTCGTGGTGGCGCATTTCCACTACGTGCTGGTGACCGGCGCGGTGTTCGCCATCATGGCCGCGGCTTACTACTGGCTGCCCAAGTGGACCGGCAACATGTACAACGAGAAGCTCGGCAAGCTGCACTTCTGGCTGTCGACCATCTTCGTGAACGTGCTGTTCTTCCCGCAGCACTTCCTGGGTCTGGCCGGCATGCCGCGCCGCATTCCGGACTATTCGATCCAGTTCACCGAGTTCAATCAGATGTCCTCGATTGGCGGGTTCGCCTTCGGTCTGACGCAGTTGCTGTTCGCCTATATCGTGATTTCCACGATCCGCGGCGGCGCCAAGGCGACCGACCGGGTGTGGGAAGGTGCGGAAGGTCTGGAGTGGACGTTGTCCTCGCCGCCGCCGTATCACAGTTTCACCACGGCGCCCGAGGTGAAGTGACGTATAACGGCCCGGCTGGCATGAAAGACTTTATGCCAGCCGGGTCTGGCAGTGTGGAGAGGGTATGGAACGGGAACACGAACTACACCGTAAGAATGTTCGCCTGGCCCTGATTCTGGCGGCCGTTGCGCTGGTTATTCTTGGCATGTTCATTTGGTCGACCGCGGGTGGTGTGCGTTGACTTCGAGCAATGTGGCTATCGGCAAGACTACGCGCCGTTTGCTGCTGGCGACGCTGGCCATGTTCGGTTTCGGTTTTGCGATGGTGCCGTTTTACAACGTGTTTTGCGATCTGACGGGGCTCAATGGCCGCACTGCCGCAGGGCCCGTGTCGGCGGATGTCGCGTATAGCGTCGATGAAAAACGCACGGTAACGGTCGAGTTCATCGCCAACATCAATGAAACTCTGCCGTGGGATTTCAAGCCCGAGGTGGTGCGGATGCAGGTGCGCCCGGGACAGGCCTATACGACCCGGTTCTACGCGCGGAACCGCACGCATGACGCCATGATCGGGCACGCGGTTCCGAGCGTGGCGCCCGGAGTGGCGGCGCAGCATTTCAAGAAGACGGAATGTTTCTGTTTTACCGAACAGCGTTTCGCTGGCGGGGAAGGACGGTGGATGCCGGTGCGCTTTGTGATCGATCCCGAATTGCCGGGCGAGATCGGAGAAGTGGCGCTGTCCTATACGTTCTTCGATACCGGGAAAGTTGCGACAGCCGAGACGGGGCTTGAACCTATCAAGGCTGTAGGGCGAGCGAAACAGTAGTGCCAGAACACAATGATTGCGGAAACCAAAAACGAGAGGATTGAGGCATGAGTGAAGCACATGGCGGCTATTACATCCCGCACGGCAGCCATTGGCCGTTGGTGGGTTCGGTAGGTCTGACCACGACGGTGGTCGGGTTTGCGTCGTTTCTCAACGGTGCCGGATTCGGCATGAACATGATGCTGGCCGGCCTGGCCATCACCGTATTCATGATGTTTGGCTGGTTCGGTACGGTGATTCGCGAAAGCGAAGCGCATATGTACAACAGCCAGGTCGACAAATCCTTCCGCTGGGGCATGAGCTGGTTCATTTTCTCCGAGGTGATGTTCTTCGCGGCCTTCTTCGGCGCATTGTTCTATGCCCGGCAGTTCTCGGTGCCGTTTATCGGCGGTGCCGATCCGGGGACCAACGAGTTGCTCTGGAAGGGCTACGAGGCGATATGGCCGACCAACGGTCCGGCCAATGTCGGTGGCGAGTTCAATCTGCTCGATCCCTGGAAGATCCCGGCGCTGAACACCTTATTGCTGCTCTCCAGTGGCGTGACCATCACCTTCGCGCACTGGGCGCTCAAGAAAGGTAATCGCGGCGCGTTGGTGTTGTGGATGCTGGCGACCATCGCCCTGGGTGTGACCTTCCTTGGTTTCCAGATTCACGAGTACAGCGAGGCCTATAGCGAACATTACAACCTGACGCTGGAATCGGGTATCTATGGCTCGACGTTCTTCATGCTCACCGGCTTCCACGGTTTCCATGTGACGGTCGGCGCGATTATGCTCACAGTAATCATGTTGCGTTGTGCGAAAGGCCATTTCACCGCGGACCATCACTTCGGTTTCGAAGCGGTCGCTTGGTACTGGCATTTCGTCGACGTGGTCTGGTTGGGGCTGTTTATCTTCGTCTATCTGGTTTGAGTATGCTGTAATAAACTAAAGGCGCTGCCCAGGCAGCGCCTTTGTTTTTGCGGGGTTTTTGCGGGCCGTCTGTTTTTACCGCATGCCCGTGTCAGTGCGCCGGTGCCGCGGGCGCGTTGGGATAAATCCCGTGCGGCTGGATGACGCCGGTATAGATGCCCAGCATCAGCATCAGAAACAGAAACACCGACAGGCCGATGCGCACCGTCAGCGCCTTGACCGTGCGCTCGGATCGGCCGTTGTCCTTGATCAGGAAAATCAGCCCGCTGGCGAGGCTGCCGAGGATGGCGAGCAAGATAAGTACGATGAAGATCTTGGGAAGCATGGCGGCCTGACGACTGAGTGGGGGGGCGCCAGTATAACCAAGCGGGTGGAGGGCGGCGAGGTGGTGGTGCGCATCGGCAGTTATGAATTCCGCCCCGGCCTGTGGTCCAGTCTGATCGTGCTGGCGTTACTGGTATTGCTGCTGACGTTGGGATTCTGGCAACTGGATCGCGCCGCGCAGAAACGCGCCTTGCTGACGGCTTATGGCGACCGACCCGCCGATGCACCGATCCAACTGACGGCCGATTTCAAGGCCGATTCGCGACTTGGGCCGGAGTGGCGCTACCGGCGCGCGCAGGTGCTCGGCGCCTACGATGCCGAGCATCAATTTCTGCTGGACAATCGGGTCTATCAGGGGCGGG
Organism: Gammaproteobacteria bacterium; assembly: GCA_016218375.1. Taxonomy (GTDB): domain Bacteria; phylum Pseudomonadota; class Gammaproteobacteria; order Thiohalobacterales; family Thiohalobacteraceae; genus JAHJQQ01. The sequence goes on along the minus strand of JACREG010000085.1, from coordinate 3,224 downwards.
TCGGCTATCAGGTGCTGACGCCGCTGCGGCTGGCGCACACGAATGTCGCGGTGCTGGTCAATCGTGGTTGGGTGCCGCAAGGCGCGACGCGCGCGGATTTGCCGCCGTTGCCGGCACCGTCGGACGCGGCGTTGACCGTCGCGGGCCTGATCGATTTCCCGCCGCAGAAGGTGTTCGTGCTGGGTGAGGGCGAGGATCGCGATCCGGGTTGGCCCAAGGTGCTGCAACAGGTGCGATTGGATCTGCACGCCCAGCAGTTGGGTGTGCGGTTGCTGCCGCTGGTGCTGCTGCTGGCGCCCGAGCAGCCCGGCGGCTTCGTGCGCGACTGGACGCCGGTGGTCATCGGTCCCGAGCGGCACGTCGGTTATGCGGTGCAATGGTTTGCGCTGGCGGCGGCGCTGGCGATTCTGTATACGTTGGCCAATCTCAAGCGGGTGGAGACAGCAGGGCAATGAACGGACAACAGATGGATACGGCGGCGACACCCGCGGCCCAGGTGAAACGCGCGCGGCTGACGCTGGTGCTGATCTTTGCGTTGTTCGCGTTGCCGCTGGCGGTGGCGTGGCTACTGAATTTCGTCGGCGACTTCACGCCCGGCGCAACCGTCAATCACGGTGCGTTGGTCCAACCGGTGCGGCCGGTCAGTGCGGAAGGGTTGCTCGATGCGCAGGGCGCGGCCGTGGATATCGCATATTTCAGGGGCGAATGGACGTTGCTATTCCGGCAAACGGGCGAGTGCGGCGACGCCTGTCATCAGACGCTGTATGTGTTGCGGCAGGTACGACTGGCGCAAGGCAAGAACATCGATCGGGTGCGACGCATGCTGCTGCTCGACGGCGTGGCCATGCCGGCCTGGACCGGTGATGTCGCGCAACATTATCCCGGCCTGACCATCGCCCGCGCCGCCACGCCCAAGGCCGCGGCGGTGTTTCCGCCGGCAGGGCGCCTCTATCTGGTCGATCCGCTGGGCAATCTGATGATGGAATATGCACTGGACGCCGATCCGCGCGGCATTATCAAGGATCTGGAGCGACTGCTGCGCATTTCCTATGTGGGCTGAGCGGCGATAGGCAATAACCCCTGTGCCCAAACTTAATTCCGGGACACGCTTAATTCCGGCCGGGCCCGTATTAGACTAGCGATGGTGTGAAGATGGCGGAGAACATCGAAGTGATGACGGCAGTGCAGGGTGAAGGCGTGGCGTGGCGCGACTATGTCGGTCTGTGCAAGCTCAAGGTGGTCGCGTTGATCGTGTTCACCGCCGTGGTCGGCATGTTCATGGCGACGCCGGGCATGGTGCCGCTCGATGCGTTGGTGTTCGGCACGCTGGGCATCGGCATGGCGGCGGCCTCCGCGGCGGCCATCAATCATCTGGTGGACCGCAGCGTCGATGCGCGCATGGCGCGTACCCGCGACCGCCCGCTGCCGACCGGGCACATGAATCCGCGCAACTGTCTGTGGTTCGCGCTGTCCCTCGGCGCGCTGGCCATGCTGGTGCTGGTGGTGTTCGTGAACACCTTGACCGCGGTGCTGACCTTTCTGTCGCTGATCGGTTATGCGGTGGTCTACACCATGTATCTCAAACGCGCCACGCCGCAGAATATCGTCATCGGCGGCGCGGCCGGCGCGGCACCGCCGGTGCTGGGCTGGACGGCCGTGACCGGGACGGTCGATCCACATGCACTCCTGCTGTTCCTGATTATTTTCGTCTGGACCCCCCCGCATTTCTGGGCGCTGGCGATCCATCGCCGCAACGAATACGCCGACGTGGACATTCCGATGCTGCCGGTGACCCACGGTGTGGAGTTCACGCGCCTGCAAGTGCTGCTGTATACCGTGTTGTTGCTGGCAGTCAGCGTGTTGCCCTTCGCCACCCATATGAGCGGGCCGGTGTATCTGGCCGGCGCGGTGCTGCTGGGGTTGGGGTTTCTGCGGCATGCCGTGCGCCTGATGCGTAACGAGTCGGCGGCCATGCCGGCGTTCGGTTACTCCATCGTCTACCTCATGGGCATCTTCGCCCTGCTTCTGATCGACCACTACACCCCCTTCTTCGCACGGTTGTTGGCCTGAGTTACCACTGGTCTGGCCGTCCCGGCGCCACGTGTCATGCTGCCCGTTGGCACGCTCATCGCGCATGGGTGGGCCGGCCGGGCTTGGCATAAATCACCCAGGCTCTTTACGTGTTGACAGATGTCATATTAGAATGTGCTGATATTTTTCTTCGGTGTCCGGTCTCGCGTAGAGAGCTCTCGGCCCAGAAACTCAAGTAGAAACAAAGAGGCAGTCTATGGCTCACGGCGCAGTCACCGGTACTCAACAGTACAATTACGAGGTGATCCGCAAGTTTGCGGTAATGGCATTGGTCTGGGGTGTGCTCGGCATGTCGGCGGGTTTGTACGCCGCGCTGGAGCTGGCCTATCCCCTGCTCAACATGGGGATCGCCGAAATCACCTTTGGCCGCCTGCGCCCGGTGCACACCACCCTGGTGATCTTCGGCTTCGGCGGCAGCGCCCTGTTCGCGACGTCTTATTATGTCGTCCAACGCACCTGCCAGGCGCGTCTGTACAGCGACATGTTGGCCACGTTCACTTTCTGGGGCTGGCAGGCTGCCGTCGCGCTGGGCGCCGCGGGCTATATGCTCGGTTACACCCAGGCTCGCGAATATGCCGAGTTCGAGTGGCCGATCGACCTGCTAATCACCGTGGTGTGGGTCGCCTATTTCTGGGTGTATGTGCAAACCCTCAAGCGCCGTTCGCAGCCGCACATCTACGTCGCCAACTGGTTCTACGTGGCCTTCATTCTGGCGACGGCCATTCTGCATATCTTCAACAACATCGCCGTGCCGGTCGGCTTGTTCAGTATGAAGTCCTACTCGATGTTCTCGGGCGTGCAGGATGCCATGACGCAGTGGTGGTACGGGCACAATGCCGTGGGCTTCTTCCTGACCGCGGCCTTCCTCGGCATGATGTACTACTTCGTGCCCAAGCAGGCGGGCCGGCCGGTGTATTCGTATCGCTTGTCCATCATCCATTTCTGGGCGCTGGCGTTCCTGTATATGTGGGTGGGCGCGCATCACCTGCACTGGACCGCGCTGCCGGATTGGACCTCCACCCTGGCCGCGACCTTTTCCATCATGCTGCTGCTGCCGTCCTGGGGCGGCATGATCAACGGCGTCATGACCTTGTCGGGCGCCTGGAATAAACTGCGCACCGACCCGATCATGC
>JACREG010000090.1 GCA_016218375.1 Gammaproteobacteria bacterium | reverse complement strand
CGGCGCCGAGCGCGTGCGCGAAATCGTCGACAAGGATTTCAAGGACCGCATCGACTTCGTCGCGCAGAACATCGTCGACACCGAATGGAACGAACCGGTGTTCAAGCCCTATGTGATCCGCACCCTCAACGGCGTGCCCACCGCGATCATCGGCCAGGCCTTCCCCTACACGCCGATCGCCAACCCACGGCATTTCATCGCGCAATGGAGCTTCGGCATTCAGGACGAGAACATGCAGAGCATGGTCGAGCAGGCACGCGGCGAAGGCGCGCAGGTGGTCGTCGTGCTGTCGCACAACGGCATGGACGTCGACCTCAAGATGGCCAGCCGCGTCACCGGCATCGACGTCATCCTCGGCGGCCATACCCACGACGCCATCCCCGCGCCGGTCGTCGTCGCCAACGCCAGCGGCAAGACCCTGGTCACCAACGCCGGCTCCAACGGCAAGTATCTCGCCGTGCTCGACCTCGACGTGAAGAACGGCAAACTCAGCGACTATCGTTATCGCCTGCTGCCGGTGTTCTCCAATCTGCTGGCCGCCGATGCGACGATGGCCGCACACATCGACAAAGTGCGCGCGCCGTTCAAAGACAAGCTCGACGAGAAACTCGCCGTCAGCGACGATCTGCTGTACCGCCGCGGCAATTTCAACGGCACCTTCGACCAGCTCATCTGCGACGCTCTGCTCGACGTCGCCGGCGCCGAGATCGCCTTCTCGCCCGGCTTCCGCTGGGGCGTGAGCGTCCTGCCGGGCGAATCCATCACCATGGACCAGTTGATGACGCAGACCGCCATCACCTATCCGAACGTCACGCTCAATAGCATGAGCGGCGCGCGCATCAAGGAAATCCTCGAAGACGTCGCCGACAACCTGTTCAACCCCGATCCCTACTATCAGCAGGGCGGCGACATGGTGCGCGTCGGCGGCCTCAAATACAGCATCGACCCGAACGCCGCCATGGGCAGCCGCATCGGCGCGATGGAGTTGAACGGCAAACCGCTCGAAGCCGACAAAGACTATTCGGTGGCCGGCTGGGCCAGCGTGCAGGAAGTCCCCGCCGGCGATCTCGGCCGGCCGGTCTGGGACGTGGTCGCGGAATACCTGCGCGACAAGAAGACCGTGAAGATCACTGAACTGAACGCACCGAAGATCGTCGGCATGGACGGCAACGCGGGAATTGCGCCGGTCTAGGCGGAAGGAAAATGGTGGGTCGTGCAGGATTCGAACCTGCGACCAAGAGATTAAAAGTCTCCTGCTCTACCAACTGAGCTAACGACCCGGGGCTGGAAAGCCGCACATGATACCCGAGCCGGCGGGGCAGGCAAACCCCGTGCCGCGCGATTGTGGATCAGACTGCCTCCAGGCGGCGCAGGCCCTTGGGCAGCAGCCGGAAATCCACCAACGCCGTAATCAACGTGGCCAGAAAACTGGCCTCGCCTTCGTAGACCATGCGGTAATACTGCACCTTCATGGTCAGTGCGCTGCCGAGCACAATGCCGCCGAAGGCGATGAACGAGCCGACCGCCAGCGTGGAGGTGCCGGTGATGGCCTGGCCGATGGTGCAGCCCATGGCGAGAACGCCGCCGAGACCCATCAGCACGGCGCCAACGAGATGGTTGAGAAAGTCGCGGAACGAGGCGAACCACTCGAAACGGAAACGGCGGCTCGCCAGTGCCCACAGAAACGATCCAAGCACGACGCCGAACAGCGACATCACGCCGAAGGTCAGAAAGGTCGGCTGAAATCCCTGCGCCGCATAGCCCAGCGTCTGCCCCATCGGGTTGATGAAGGTGAACGACTGCGCGCTCAATGGCCGCGTATCGGCCGGCTGTCCCTCGGGCGAATCGGCGAGGAAATCCCACTGCTGGGCGTAACTCTTCAGCGTATACGGCTCGCCGTCGAGATCGATGACGACATTGCTGGTGAGATACCACGCACCGAGCACGACCAGACCGACCACCAAACCGCCGAGAATATTGTCGGAGCGACTGCGGAAGTCGCTGGATGCGAACACCAGCACCAGCAATGCCGCGCCCAACACCGCACCGATGACCAGCCGCGTCGCGAGCGCATTGTCGCTGCCGGCGATCAGCGTACCCAGATCCTGACTGGCGCCGAGATCGATGGCCAGCGGTCGCATCCAACCGTAGAACAGCACGGTGAACAAGGTCTGGTCGCTACCCGGGAGCGGATTGACCATGAAGTACGCAATCACCGCGATCACCGCCACCACCAGCACGGATTTGAAATTGCCGCCGCCGATGCGCACCAGAGATTTATTACCGCAGCCGCTGGCGAGCGTCATGCCGATGCCGAACAGCAAACCGCCCAGCAGATTCTCGGCCCACACCAGTTGCCCGGCACGATACGGCGGATAGCTGTCGCCCACATCGACCTTGCCCAGATATTCCAGAGCAACCACGCCGAGCATGGCAACGGCGATGGCGAACAACCAGGCGCGCAGCCGGCCGGTATCGCCCATGTTCACCCAATCGGAAATCGCGCCCATGGTGCAGAAATTGGTTTTGTTCGCGACCGCGCCGAGCACGACCGCCAGTGCGAAGGTTCCCCACAGCATGGCACTCTGGGCTGCGGCGAAATTATCGAAAACCATAGCGGTGCCTCCTCTCGCAGACCGTCGGCAGGGCCAACGGCGTTCGTATTCAACTATAGCGCCGTTTGCGCGGCTCAATCCGCCACATAGCGCGTGGGATCGGCCACCCCGGCTTGGGCAAACCCCGCCGCGCGCAGCCGGCAGGAATCGCAGCGCCCGCAGGCACGCCCATCGCTGTCGGCCGCGTAACAGGACAGCGTCAGCGCGTAATCCACGCCCAGCCGCACACCGGCTTGAATGATCTCTGCCTTGCTCATGTCGATGAGCGGGGCATCGATGCGAAACGGCGTGCCTTCCACGCCCGCACGCGTGGCGAGATTAGCTAGACGCTCGAAGGCGGCGATGTATTCCGGACGGCAATCCGGATAACCCGAATAATCGACGGCATTCACGCCGATGAAAATATCCTGCGCGCCAAGCACTTCGGCCCAACCGAGCGCCAACGACAGAAACACCGTGTTGCGCGCCGGGACATACGTGACCGGAATGCCCGCGCTCGGCGTCTCCGGCACGGCGATGCTCGGATCGGTCAACGCCGACCCACCGATCTGCGTCAGATCCAACGCGATGATCTTGTGTTCGACCACACCCAACGCCGCCGCCACACGCCTCGCCGCCATGAGTTCGGTTGCATGCCGTTGGCCGTAATCGAGACTCAGTGCATAGCAGGCAAAACCCTGCGCGCGCGCCATGGCGAGCACGGTGGCGGAGTCGAGTCCGCCGGATAATAGAACGACTGCTTTGGCTTGCATAACTTCGCTCCTGCGGGAACGCCGAATATTGATTGTTTCGTCATTCCCTAGAACATCACCCTATCTCCCCGCCACATCGCCCCACAGATATTTGTGCAACTGAATCTGGAAACGTACCGGCAGACGATCGGCGACAATCCAATCGGCCAGGTCGCGCGGCGCGAGTTGGCCTTGCACGGGCGAGAACAATACTTCGCAGAGGTGCGGCAATTCGTATTTGGCGAGTTGTTCCTTGGCCCAGTCGTAATCGGCGCGGTCGCAGAGTACGAACTTGATTTGATCGCGGGGATTGAGATGTTCGAGATTGCAGTAGCGGTTGCGTTCGACTTCGCCGGAGCCGGGCGTCTTGAGGTCCATCACTTTGACGACGCGCGGGTCGACGCGCGCCACGTCCAGCGCGCCGCTGGTTTCCAGAGAGACTTCGTAACCGGCATCGCACAGTTTCTCAAGCAATGGCAGGCAGGCCTTCTGCGCCAGCGGCTCACCGCCGGTGACGGTAACGTGTTTCACATTGAAGGCCTCGGTGCGTGCGAGGATGTCGTCCAACAGCATCCACTCGCCGCCCTGGAAGGCATACGTCGTGTCGCAATAACCGCAACGCAGTGGACAACCGGTGAGCCGGACGAACACGGTGGGCCAGCCGACACTGCGCGACTCGCCTTGTAGAGAGAGGAAGATTTCGGTGATGCGCAGACGCTCGGGCGACGCTTCTGCCGCCGGGGAATCCGGCATTGCGGAGATCGGTTCGTTCATGCGGGGAGTTTACTACGAAGGAAGATGCCGGGCGCGCAGGCGCGCGCCCGGCACTGGGCGAAACATCTAGCGCCCTTCGCGGCTCATGCGTTGCAGGCGTTCGTTGGCCAGCCGCGCAGCGGTGCTGTCCGGGAAGCGCTGCACCAACGATTGGAGCTGTTCGCGCGCCGCCACCCAATTCCCCTGCTCGTACTGGATGTAGCCCATCTTGAGCTGCGCATCGGGCACCTTGGTGCTGTTGGGATAGTTGTTGACCACTTTCCCGAACTCTTCCAGGGCCTGCGGGAACTGGCGCGTAACGTACTGCGTCTCGGCCAGCCAGTATTGGGCATTGTCGACATACCGCCCGTTGGGATAGGTGCTCAGGAATTGCCGGTAGGCCTGCGCGGCCTCGGTGTAGCGCCCTTCGCGCAGAATATTCAGCGCCTTCTCGTAAGCGGCCTGTTCGTCGGGCGAGGCAACGCTTGCCTGCTGTGTCGCCGCCGCGGGGGCCGGTGTCGCTACGGGTGCGGTCGTCATGGCAGAGGGCGCGGGTGCCGATGATGTGGCGCCGACCACCGTCACCGTATTCGGATAAGCCGGCGGCATTGTGGCCGGCGTGGCCGGTGCCGGCATGCCGGTGCTGCTGATGCCGACAGGTGCAGCCGCCGAGGCAGCGCCCGGAGAACCTGTTGGAGAAACTGTCGGGGTGGCGCCCGGAACGGCTCCGGGAGCAACGCCCTGGGGGGCCGCCTGGGGCGCCACTGGCGCCCCAGGCATTCCCGGTTGTACCGCTACGCCGCTGCTCTGCAAGCGCCGGTCGATGTCCAGATACAGGCTGCGTTGCTGCTCTTGCATCTGCTGCAACTGATTGCCCTGCGTCTCGACCTGACCGCGTAACTCCTGCACTTCGCTCTGAAGCTGCTGGAGCTGCGTCAGCATATCCATCAACCCCCGGCTCTGCATCAGCGACTCGATGCGCGTGACGCGATCCTCCAGTTCACTGGCATGGACCGTGGGCACGGCCGCGGCGATCAACGCCGCGACCAGGGTCACTTTCAAGCGGTTCGGATAGCGGCTAGGCATCATCTCAACGGCTCGGATAGACCAGTTCGACGCGACGGTTCTGCGACCAGGCCGATTCGTCATGGCCTTCGACCGCCGGCTTCTCTTCGCCGTAGCTGACGGTGGTCAACTGCTGCGTCGTGGCACCCTGGAGCTCCATGACCTGACGCACAGCCTGCGCACGACGCTCGCCCAGCGCGATGTTGTACTCGGGGGAACCGCGCTCGTCGCCATGACCTTCCAGCGTAATCACGGCCTGCGGATTCTCCTTGAGATAGGCCGCATGATTGGCCAGCACGTCACGGTCGGCTTCACGCACCTGGCTGCTGTCCAAATCGAAATAGATCACGCGCTGCGCCAGCGGGCTGCGCGGATCGTCGATGGACATGCCTTGGAAGGTACCGCTGCCCACGCCCACGCCGGTGGTCGCGCCATCGCCCAGAGCACCGGTTTCCGCACCGGCATCCGCACCGGATTTTTTGCCCATGCTGCTGCAACCGCTGACAGCGGCGACCGCAAAGGCCAGCAAAACAATTTTCCACATCGCACGCATAACATACTCCTCGCTGAAATGACCGCCTCGACGAGACGGTTGAATTTTAAACCCGTACTTCCGTTGCATCCGGGCGGGATTATACGCCCGGCAAAACCGTTATCGCGGCAGGAACGGCGACCACGCCGGTTCGCGCACATCGCCTTCCTGGAAGGTCAACCGCTGCCCGGCGCGACCCTCCACCGAGCTCGTGGCCAGCACACCGCGGGCATCGCTGCTGGCGTAGATCACCATATGGCCGTTCGGCGCCAGACTCGGCGACTCGTCCAAGCGTCCTTCGCTGACGACGCGCAACAGGCGCGAGGCCAATTCATACACTGCGACGCGATAATTGCCGCTGCTGTCGCGATGCACGAGGCTCAAGCGCTTGCCGTCCGCGGAATAATCCGGACTGGCATTGTAATTCCCTTCGTAGGTCAGGCGCTGTGCCGGTCCGCCGCCGGACGACATCTGATACAACTGCGGCCCGCCCGAACGATCCGAGGTGAACACGATATTCTGACCGTCCGGCGACCAGGTCGGTTCGGTGTCGATGGCCGGACCCTGCGTCAGCCGCATGAGACTGCCGTCGGCCACGCGCAGCACATAAATCTCCGGGTTGCCGTCGCGCGACAAGGTCAATGCCAGACGCGTACCGTCCGGCGACCAGGCGGGCGCGCCGTTGATGCCGGTGAAACTCGCCAGCTTGGTGCGGCTGCCGCTGCGCAGATCCTGCATGTAAATCTCGGCGCGGCGCTTCTCGAACGAGACATAGGCGATGCGCGAGGCATCCGGCGCCCAGGTCGGCGACATCAGCGGCTGTTTGGTGCGCACGATGCTGCGCGGACCGTAGCCGTCGGAATCGGCGATCTGCAATTCGTATTGTTTGATTTTGCCGCTACCGCTGGTGGTGACATAGGCGATCAGCGTATTGAAGGCACCGCGTTCGCCGGTCAGGGCTTCATAGATCTGATCGGCGATCTGATGGGCGGTGTGCCGCAACTGGGCACGCGTGGACGGCACGGTGAAGCCGATCAACTGACCGCCGCGCAACACATCGAACACCTGGAAACGGATGTTGTAGCTGTCCGGTCCGGCCACATCGACGTTACCGATCACCAAGCTGTCGACGCCCAACACACGCCAGTCGCGGAAATTCACTTGCGCGGCCTCGGTGGGACGCGACAAGAGATCGTTGGCCGCCAACGGTGCGAAGCGACCGCTGCGTTGCAGGTCCGCGGCGATAATGGCCGACACGTCCTGCGGCAGCGGCTGGGTCGCCCCAAACGGCACCACGGCGATCGGCACGGCGCCCTCGACGCCCTGATTGATCTCGATGGTCAGCGCCGCCTGGACCGACGCGCCCCACAGGTTCAACGCCAGGCCTGCCAGCAGCGTGCGCAAGAATCGGGTCATTGTGCTGTTTCCTTCCTGTTCTCGTGGTTCACTTGGGCTCGAATCTAAACTGCAAGGTTCTGAAACTCTCGAACAGCGCCGGGTCCGGCGGCAACGGCAAGGGCGCGGCGCGGAATACCGCCGCCTCCACCGACCGGTCGAAGGCCGCGTCGCCGCTGCTCTGCACGACCTGCGCACTGATGACATCGCCGCCCGGCATCAACTGCACCTGCACCACGCAGGACAAGCCCACCCGGCTGCTCGACGGCTGAATCCAGTTGCGTCGGACCCGGTCGCCGATGAGTCCGACATACTGGCCGATGATGCTCTGGTTGCGCGCCGCATCCTCCGCCGCGATCTGCGCCTGCAGGGCCTGCTCGGCCGCCTTGCGCTGCGCCTCGGCCTCGGCTTTCGCCTTGGCTTGGGCCGCCTGTTCCGGGCTGAGGGCCGGCCTCAGCAGGGTGGTCAAGTCCTCCGCCAACACCGGCTTGGCGTTGGGGTTTCCCCATTTGATGGTCTTGGCGAACGGCGTCTCCTGGATGACCGAGGTCTTGGTCTCGTTGAGCAGCAACATCCTCACCCGGTCGGTGACCACCTCGGCGGGGACGCCGGGTTGGTCATTGAAAAAGCGGCACTTGATCGAGATGAGGCCCTTTCCTTTGGTCACGAACGCCATGTCGCTCCCGAACCAGCCACTGACGCTCTTCTCGCCTTTCTTCGCAAAAACCGGCACCGCGTACGCCGTTGGCCCCGCCAAGCCATTGTAGGCGCACTCGACCGTGACAATCACTTCCCTGCCCTCGTCCGTGGGGGGAGAGACCCGCAGGTTGAACAGCCCGCTGCTTCCCCCCGTGTCGCGGTCAAAACCAAAATCGGCCCCCTGGCGGCCGGGGGATTGGCCATCCAAAGTGAGCAGGCCGAACCACAGGGCGGTGGCGATCAATACACGGGTATGCTTCATAGGCGGCTACACAAAGTCCGTAGCATCAATAAAAGCCGGTTGGCGGTGTCTGTCAAAGCCCTTTTAGCTTCATCTTCAAGCGCTTGCGCTGGTGGCGGTTCGAGGCTGCTGACGGGATGCTTGCGCCTGGGGAGGACGGCCGATAGGCTCCTCCCGCCATGATTATCGCACCGTCTTTGCTGGCCGCGAACTACACGCGCTTCGAGAGCGAGGTGCGCCGGGCCGTCCGCGCCGGCGCGGATTGGCTCCATCTCGACGTCATGGATGGGCATTTCGTCCCCAACCTCTCCTTTGGCCCGGGTTTGGTCCGCGCGCTTCGCCCCCTGACCCGCCTCCCCATTGACGCCCACCTGATGTGCGGCAAGCCCGCCATTCTGCTCGAACACTTTGCGCAGGCCGGAGCCAACTACATCACGGTCCACGTCGAACTCGGCGAACGCGTCACGCCACTGCTTTGGAAGATCAAGGCGCTCGGTTGTCGCACCGGACTGGCGATCAATCCCCCCACGGCGATCG
>JACREG010000010.1 GCA_016218375.1 Gammaproteobacteria bacterium | reverse complement strand
TAATTGTGGTAGTTAAACCTTATGAGGACTGTGACAGAGCAAAAGTTCCGGCATCGGCCGATGAAGAAACATCGGCTTTGGAGCGGAAATAGGCGGGTGGAGCGAGAACGGCTAAGGCGTGAGTTGGGGTAACGGTTCGCGGACGGCCAGTCGATTGCGCGCTGCCAAGGTTGCGATCAGTCCGTCGATGCCGGCGTGCGCGATTTCCTGGGAGAAGGTGCTGCGGTACGTCAGCGCGAGACTCATGCCTTCGACCTGCACGTCATAGATCTTCCAGCCGGTGTCGCTCAGGTACATCTGATATTGCACCACGACCTGTTGACCGGCCTCCAGGCTGATCAACATGGTGACGACGGCCGTGTCGTGGTCTTGTCGCGAACGCGCGGGCGGGAATTGCACATTGTCGGCATTCTGAAGAATCTGATCGACGTAAGTGACCATGGCCGTGACATAGGAGCGGGTGAGCAGGGTGCGAAACTCGCGGGTCAGGCGTTGGCGCTGATCGTCGGTCGCGGCACGCCAGTGCTTGCCCAACACCCAACGGGTGATGCGCGGAAAATCCAATTGCGGAATCACCGTGTCCTCGGCGAGCCGATAGGCGAGATCCATGTCCTGCTTGATCGCCGCCTTGTTTTTCTGTAGCGCGGCGACCAGATTTTCCGAGGTCGCGATGACCAGTGTGCGCGGGTCGGACGCCGGTTCGGTCGCGGCTGACAGCGGGCTCTGATACAACAGGCCCAGCAGGGTCAGAACGGAAAGAAACCGGTATAGCGCAGTGGGGGTGTTTGTTTGCATGCGCGCATGTTACTCCGCTGTGCGGACGATGCCTATGCAATACGCGGCCGGTACGCGCATCGCTCAACAGCCTGCTAAGCCAAGCGTATCCAGTGCGCGATCGAGGGAACGCCGTCGTTGTCGACCAGGAATAACATGTACCAGCCGGGCGGGGCGAGATTGGGATTGTCCGGCACCTGCGCCGTGACGGTTCCGCTGGTGCGGGCGAGGATAGCGAGATCGACCAGGCGCTGGTTGTTGTCGAACGAATGCGTGGTCGCGCCGCTGCCGATCAGACTGGCCCAGCGTATCTGTGCCGCTTGCGGCGATTGAAGGGCGAGCGTGTCGCCGTAACTGCATTGGGCCGGTGCCGCCGCGATGCTTGGCCGCGCGCCGCGGAACAGATACGGCGGGCTGAAGATCTCGACACGCATTTCCTCCTCGGGGTCCTGGTCCCATTGCACATGCGTTCCGCCTTCGGGATTCCCGCCCGCGGCTGCCACGCGTCCGTCCGGCAGCAGCAGGGCGGTGGAATGATAGAGGCGTGGCACAGTGCTCGATGCCATCGGTGTCCAGGTGTCGGTGGCCGGGTCGTAGATCTCCGGTTGCAGGCGCGCCAGCGGCGCGTCTTCCTGTTTCAGCGAGCCCCCGGTGACGAACACAGTACGATCCGGCAACAACACCGCGTTGAGGTGCAGGCGCGGGAAGTTGAGCGGCGCTGCTGCCACAAAGTGCGGATTGGGTGCTTTCAGATCGACGATATCGACGCTGTCGATGGCGTCGGTCTTGTTCGGTTTTCCGGCGGGGCCGCCGCCGATCACCATCACGCGCTGATCCTGCGCGGGCGGCAGCAGCACGCTGGCCGCCTGGTTGCGCATGGCGGCTCCCTGCAAGCCGGGGATGGGGAGGGTTTGCACCGGTTCGTGAGTGAGATCGATGATGCAAGGATCGACGGCGAGGTCGTCGTCCATGCGGCCGCCATCGAACACGATGCGTCCGTCGGCCATCAGGAACAGATGGGCGTAAAGCGGCAGGCCGGGGAAGTCGGGCGCGAAGTGCCGCGCCTGCCACGCGTCGGTCGCAGGATTGTAGAGTTCCAGTGTCGGGTTGTGCGGGTTCGCCATATCCTCGGTCAGCCCGGTGGCCGCCAGGATGCGCCCGTCGCCCAGCGTGACGAGCGTGGGATACCAGCGGCCGTGCGCCATCGATTGGACGAACGACCACTGTTGCGCGACGGGATCGAACACGGCCGCTTCATTGCGGCCCGTGAACGGATTGTAATGACCGGTGCCGCCGGCACAGAGCAAACGGCCGTCGGCAAGGGCGCTATGCCCGCAGCAGAATAAATCGAAGGGCCGGCCGTTCGGGGCGAACAGGGTATTGGGGACGAAGAAATTATTGGGTGGATTGGCGGCGGGGTTCCACACCACACTGCACGGCACGCCTTGGGCGATGTCGCCAAACGCGGGCGCGGCAAACCGGGCGGCACTGCTGCCGGACCCGGCGAAGAACAGCACCTTGCCGTGCGGCAACAGCGCCGCGTGCACGGCCAACACACCGGAATGAAATGACAGCAGTTCCCATTGGCCATCGCGTTGCGGATCGCTGTCCAAGGGCACGAGCCGGTAATAGCCGATATTCTGTCCGGGCGGATTGTCGACCAGCATCACCAACATCTCCGCCTTGCCGTTGGTGCGCACGGCGGCGATGCCACCGCCCTCGTTTTCCCAGGAAAACCAGCTCGGAATACCGCGCCACAGACTCCACTCCGCGACATTGCCGTCGCTGTCGAGGCGGCGACCGACCTTGTAGAACGCTTGGTTCTGTTCGGCCGCATTGTCGATTTGAAAGACCAACAGATCCTGCTGGCCGGTATTGTCCAGATCGACGATGGCCACGCCCGCGCCTTGATTCTCCCAGGAGAACCAATCGGGGACGTCGCGCCACGGCGTCCAACCGCCGGTCACGTTGCCGTTTGCGTCGAGCCGGCGCCCGATGCAGTAAACGCCACGGTTTTGCTGCAACGCATTGTCGATCATGAACACGATCAATTCCTGATCGCCGTCGCCGTCGAGATCGGCGACCGCAATCGCGCCATGCTGGTTCTCGAACGAGAACCAATCGGGAATGGCGATCCACGGACCCCAGCCGCCGGTCGCGTTGCCGTCCGCGTCGAGCGCCTTGCCGACGCGATAATAGCCTTGGTTCTGGCCCGGCGGATTGTCGATCATGAACACGATCAAGTCCCGCTGTCCGTTCTGTTGCAGGTTGGCGATCGTCGCGCCGACGCCCTGGTTCTCCCACGAAAACCAGTCGGGGATGTCGATCCAGGGTGTCCAACCGCCCGTCACCGCGCCCTGTGCATCGAGTTGTCTCCCGATGCGGTAAACACCGCGGTTTTGTTGTACGGGATTGTCGGCGGTAATGACCAGCAGGTCCTCGTTGCCGGCGCCGGACAACGCCGCCAGCGCGATATTGCCGCCTTGATTGTCGTACGAGAACCAGTCCGGGATGGGGATATAGGCTTGTGGCATGACAGCATCTCCTATGCTGGCTCGGTGCGTGGCCGAACGTTTCCCTCTGCGCGCCCGCATGTACAGCGGGTGTACGGCGGACGCGCAGCACAGCTTGCGCAAAACAGTCTAGGTCATTTTTTCGAGAATACGAGCCGCGCGACGGTTACGGCGACAAGGTACGTTGAATTTGCCGAATCTGTTTGCCAAGCGGGGCGCGGTTCCGAGGGGCACGCGCTGGCGGGGAAGCAATCACGCCGCCCTTTTTCGCGGGCGCGGTTGGAATTCCCGAATCTCAACTGCTATATACACAATACCATCCGCGTTGTGATGGTTTCGTCCATTCGCCGCATAGCGCTGCCGTGTGCAGACTGCCGTGTCGGCCGTTCAGACTACCGGAGGTGTTATGAAACGCGCAGCGCATGAGTGCGGGAAGATCGAAATATTGGCGGGGTTGCTGCTGCCTCTCGGTGTGTTGCTTGCGTCACCGGGCGTTGTGCTGGCGGAGGACGATAATGACGCCATGGGCTGGTTCATACCCAAGGACAGCGCGGCCAAGAACGTTTATGGCGGTGTCGGTGTCAGCATGGACAACGACGATTTCCCGGACTCGAACCAGGACGGATCGGTGACCGGTGTCGGCAACGACGAAACAGGCACGGGCAAGCAGGCGTTCGCCGGCTATCAGATCACCGACAACGTGGCCGTGCAGGGCGGTTATCGCGACCTCGGCGATTCGGACTTCAACGGCACCTCGTCTGGCGGCCCCTCCTGGTCGGCAGGGCCGGTCAGCGCCTCGCTGGATGCGAACGGTTGGGAGCTGGGTGTACTGGGACGCTGGCCGATCACGGACCGCTGGTACGCGCTCGGCTATCTGGGCTGGTACTGGTGGGAAACCACGGAGACCTTTGTCGAAGGCGCCTTCGTTTCTGAAGACAAAAATTCCGGCGGCGATGCCGCGGCGGCCCTCGGCCTGGAATACGACATCGGTCTGAAAGATCGCATCGTCTATCGCTTCATGGGCGAGCACCACCGGGTCGACGATTCCGGGTACAACATCAATAGCGCCGCGGCCGAGATTGTGTACCGATTTCCGTGAGCATAATCGAATTATTCAGCATCCATACAGCTAAACACGGTTAGAATGCCTGCGGGCTGGTGGCGGTAGGGCGGCCGGCCGGGTGCGGTAGAGCCCCAAATTTGGTAAATTTAGCGCAGGTATGTTCAGTTGGATCACCGTAAAATGAATTCATCGCTGTTGTCGGCTCGTATCCGTCTTCTGTTCCTGGCAATTCCTTTTTATCTCCCGGCGCTGTTACGCGTCGTCCTGCAGGACGGGGCCAGTGTGGCCGGCGTGTTGTCGGATGTCGCGTTGGGCTCGCTGTTTCTGTGTCTGGCACTGCTCATGCCGCGCCTGGTGCGCATGCTGGTGCTGACGCTGTGGGTGGTGTTCCAAATCGGCGCGCAGGAGATGCTGGTCACGATGCAGCGTTTCCCGACCTGGCAGGATCTGCATTACCTCGCCGATCCCACGTTCGTGGAAAACACCACGGCCGGTATGCAACTGGCCTCGCCCATCACCGCCGGGTCGATGATCGTCGCGCTGATCGTCGGTTTGCTGGCCACTGCAACCCGCGTGTCCATCGGCCGGTTGTTGCTTGGGTTTGTCATCGGTGCTGCGCTGTTGGGATTGCAGAATGTGGCCAACCGCCAGGATGTCGATGCGCCCGTGGCGGCGCGCTTCAACGCCTTGCACTGGTTCATCCGCGATGCCGTGTCGGTGCCCTTCCGCGGCGACTACCGCAAGCCGCTGCCGCCACCGGCGATATACAGTCATGCCGATCTCGGCGGCACGCGCCTGATCGACACCGGCACGGCGAAGAACGTGCTGATCGTGACGCTGGAGGGTTTGCACGGCGGCTACCACCCGGAGATCCGCCGCGCGATGGGCGTCGACGCGGATATGTTCACCATGCCCAACTTGGTCGCGCAGACGAGCAACGCCATGTTGGTGCCGAATTTCGTTACCCATAGCCACCAGACCATTCGCGGTCTGTATGCCTTGCTATGCGGCGACATCAGCAAGCTGTCCATGGATATGTCCAAGGCCTTCGAAATCATCGGCGATCCGGAACGCGCCAACCTGTGCCTGCCGGCGCAAATGGCGCAACACGGTTGGAGCACGCACTTCCTGCAAGGCGCGGGACTCGCGTTCATGGGCAAGGATCGGGTCATGCCTGCCATCGGCTTTCAGCAGGTGCACGGCAGCGAGTGGTTCACCGAGCCGGACGAGATTCCGTTCCAGTGGGGCGCCAGCGATCCCGCCTTCTTCAAGGGTGTGCGCAAATACATCGGCAAGCTGCAACGCAAGGACAAACCGTGGATGCTGACCTTGATGACCGTCGGCACGCATCAGCCCTACGCGGCGCCCGACGAGCTCGTCAAACAGTATCCGAATCGCCTGCTCGCGGCCGTGTCGATACTCGACAAGTCCGTCGGCGAATTTCTCGCCGCGCTCAAGGCCGACGGCGTGCTTGATGACACCTTGGTGATCGTAACCAGCGACGAATCGCACGGTGCGCCGCTCGCCGAATGGATGAGCAGTTGGGGCCTGAACATCGTACTCGCCCCCGAGCGTGCGCAACTGCCGCGCATCAAGCCGGGTACGTACGGACTCATGGATATGGAGACCTCGGTGCTCGATTATTTCTCTCTGCCGGTTCCGGAGCGGGTCGGCGGGCGCAGCATCTTCCGCGACTACACCAACGGGCGCGACATCGCGTCGTACACCATCGGCAAGCTGCGTTGGCAGACCGCCGATAACCAGCGCTACGAATGCACGCAATCGGAAGGCTGCCGAGTCTGCGACGGCGCAGGCATCCTTGGGCCGCGTCCCGCACATTGTTCTTGGGACGATAAGGCCATGGATCGCACGCTCTACGGCATGGCCTACGCGCTGGACCACGTTCTGGATGCCGGCGGCGGCGAGCGCGAGATGCGTTTTGCCAATGGCCAGACTCGCGAGCTACCGGAAAAACTGCGCAACGAGTGGTCCGACAACGTGGTGGGCGCGCAATACCTGAACTTCCCCGAAGGTTCCAAAGTGCATGTCTCGATTCGCCTGAAGGCGCCGCCCGACAATCGCAGCGACGTGCAAATGCGTCTCACCCTGCGCTCCTGGGAAAAGGAAGTCGGCGGCATCCACTACGCACCGTTCCCCGTGCTCAAGGCCGGCGACGCCACTGCGCTGGAATTCGACTTCGTGAACGAGCGGGCGATCGAATCGTTCTCGTTCCACCTGTTCGGCGAGGGCGTGAAATCGCGCATCCAGATCGACGAATTCACCGTCAAGGTCATACCCAAAGAAGCTGGGGTGGAGGGCGGTCTTCTCTAGTGGTGGAGTCCACTCCGTCCCCTTTAATTCTTAATTACTCGGAACTAAATTCAGAATTATTTTTTTATCAGAAAATAAAGACTGCCTTTGCTTGCCAGCGCCTTGTTCCCTTCAAGATGATTGAAGTGACTATCAACAATATTCCATCCCTTTCTCTTAATAAGATTCGTGAAAGACTGCTTTGAATATCGGGAGCCCCAGGTCCATCCCGGGGCTGGGCTCTCGAAATAGTCAACAGAATCGGTGGCAAGAGAAACGACGTTCTGCACTATTAGATACTTCGAGGCCAGTGCGTAAGACTTGTCAAGAATGTGCTCAGGGTTTTCCACATGATACAGACCACCAATGTTCGCGACGATGTCGATGGGGCTCAGGGTGTCGATGTTGTTTACGTCCATCTCAATAAATTCGCAATTGCTAATCCCTAATATCTCTCTTATCTGCTCGGCGCGCTCAAAATGTTTTCCACGATTATTGTCGATCCCGATCGATTTGGTTGCCCCGAAATGGGCGGCTGCAAGCGCATAATAGCCATCAGCACAGAAAAGTTCGGCAAATGACACGTTCTGACCGGGCTTTTCATCTCGCGTTTTGGCGAGTGCATTGAGTATGTAAGAGAGGATGATAGGTTCTTTGCATTTCTGGTTACGAAAGAACTTTGGTATTGCTTTATTATTGACGCCGAAGAGATGGTACGAGTGATATATAGGGCCCAATTCGTCGAGAAGTTCCTCCTTGCTCTTTCTTTTATTGAATATGCGCAACATTGAGTTCACCTTTCGTAAAGAATCGGGGAAGCGGCGATTGATTCGGTCCAGGACGCCGTCTTCCGGCCAGTAGCAGTGATCATCTCCGGTTCAAGTCGGTGTGCTACAACGCCGCAATCTTCCCCCGCTGCTCCCGCAAGCTGGTGAGCGCCGCCTTCACATCCTCCACCTTCGCGCGCTCTTTCTCGACCACTTCCGCCGGTGCCTTGTCCACGAACGCGCTGTTGGCGAGTTTGGCTTCGGTGCGTTCGACTTCCTGTTCGCGTTTGGCGATCTCTTTGTCGAGGCGTGCGAGTTCGGCGGTCTTGTCGATGAGGCCGGCCATGGGAATGAGAATCTTCAGCGTGCCGACGAGTGCGGTGGCGGACTCGGGTGGCGTAGCGTCCGCGGCCAGTACTTCAATCGATGCGGTGCGCGCGAGAAACTGGAGGTAGTGTACGTTGGTGGTCAGC
This sequence comes from Gammaproteobacteria bacterium, assembly GCA_016218375.1. Taxonomy (GTDB): domain Bacteria; phylum Pseudomonadota; class Gammaproteobacteria; order Thiohalobacterales; family Thiohalobacteraceae; genus JAHJQQ01. Next base: position 1,314 of record JACREG010000010.1, on the reverse strand, counting down.
CGTTCGCGGTCTTGTGCTGAGGCATTCTCCAGCAGCACGGGCAGGGGTTGGCCGGGTTTGATGTCGTAGCCGGAGCGGATTTTGCGCACGCCGAGGATGAACTGCATGACCCAGTCCATGTCGCTTGCGGCTTTCGCGTCGATGCGCGAAGTGTCCGAGGCGGGATAGGGTTGCAGCATGATGGTTTCGCCGCTAACACCTGCAAGTGGTGCGACGCGCTGCCAGATCTCTTCGGTGATGAACGGCATCAGCGGGTGGGCGAGGCGCAGCAGGGTTTCCAGTACGTGTGCCAGGGTGCGGCGCGTGCCGCGTTTGGCGGCGTCGGAGCTGGCTTCGTTGTTCAGCACCGGTTTGGACAGTTCCAGATACCAGTCGCAGTATTCGTTCCAGGTGAATTCGTAGATCGCTTGCGCGGCATTGTCCAAGCGATAGTTGGCGAAGCCGTCGTGGACTTGGGCGATGGCGTTTTCCAGGCGCGACAGAATCCAGCGGTCGGCGGCGCTGTATTCGAGCTGCGGGCTGTTCGCGGGCAATCCGGTTCCGCAATCCTGATCTTCGGTGTTCATCAACACGAAGCGCGCGGCGTTCCACAGTTTGTTGCAGAAGTTGCGGTAGCCGTCGATGCGGTTGAGATCAAAATTAATATCGCGGCCGGTCGAGGCCATGGCGGCGAAAGTGAAGCGCAACGCGTCGGTGCCAAACGCAGGAATGCCGTCGGGGAATTCCTTGCGCGTGGCCTTGGCGATCTTCTCGGCCATCTGCGGTTGCATCATGCCGGTGGTGCGTTTGGCGACCAAGGCTTCGAGTTCGATGCCGTCGATCAGGTCGATGGGGTCGAGCACGTTGCCCTTGGACTTGGACATCTTCTGGCCGTGCGAATCGCGCACCAGACCGTGGATGTAGATGTCCTTGAACGGTACGTCGCCCATGAACTTCAGGCCCATCATCACCATGCGCGCGACCCAGAAGAAGATGATGTCGAAGCCGGTGACCAGCACGCTGGTGGGATAAAACGTTTTCAGGCGTTCGGTGTTCTCCGGCCAGCCGAGCGTGGAGAACGGCCACAGCGCCGACGAGAACCAGGTGTCGAGCACGTCCTCGTCCTGATGCAGCACGATGTTCATGGCGATGCCGTGCTTGGCGCGCACCTCGTCTTCGCTGCGGCCGACGTAGACGTTGCCGGTGGCGTCGTACCAGGCGGGGATGCGGTGGCCCCACCAGATCTGCCGCGAAATGCACCAGTCCTGGATGTTGCGCATCCAATCGTAATAGGTGTTCTTCCAGTTGTCGGGCACGAAGCGGATGCGGCCGCTC
>JACREG010000087.1 GCA_016218375.1 Gammaproteobacteria bacterium | reverse complement strand
GGAAAAGATCGAAAGCATCAAGCTCGTCCAGGCCGACGGGCTTTGGGGAAGCACAGGATCCGCCTCCGGCACGGACGGAATCTTCGACAGCGCCTTGAAATTCAAGGCGAGGGCGCCTTTTATCGATTCCCTGCTTCGCGACCTGGGATTGGAGGTCACCAGTTTGGAGGGTTCACTGGCGAAGGCCGGTTCGGCCTGCAACCAGGCAGTGATTTGTTCGAGACGTTCGGGCACGCGCGGGTTCCGGGTAGAGGCGACGCGGCATTATAGCCGAGGCCGCCCCGCCCGTTGCCGCCCGATATGCCTACGAGTCATCGCCAGAAAGTCATTGAAGGAAAAGCCCTGCTGTGCGATTTTACGGGGCGCCCACGGGCAGGCACACGACGCCTCGCAAGGAACCCAACACAGTGACTGAACGTTCCCTACTCGCCGCGCTGATCGCGGGCCTGATCCTGCCACCCGCCACGCCCGCGCAAGACGGCGCAGGGTTTCCCTGGCAGTGCCAACAGAATGCCCAAGGCGGCTGGCAATGCAGCGCCATCGCACCTAGCGCGCCACCCGCGGAGCCTGCTGCCGCCCCCGCGGCTGCACCGCCACCGACCGCGCCCGTCCCAACGGCACAGCCGCCGATCAGTGCAGTGCCGCCCACACCTTCGGTTCCTTCGGCACCGCCGACTGCCGAGCCCGTACCGGAGCCCGCCCGGGCCGAAGCCCCTGCGGCATCGGAACAACGCGATACGACGCCCCCGGCTCCGCGCCCCGTTGCTCCCACTGCGGCTGCCCCCGCCGTGCGCGAAGCCGCGCCGGCACCGACGGTTCCCGCCGAGTCGCGTCCCGTCGTCGCCCGCCCCGAGCCGTTGCTACCGGTCGACGCCGAAGACCGCTACGATCCCTGGGCCTTGTGCGCCGCCCCCGATACCCCCGAGCTGCCCGCAGCCGACCTGACCGGCACCGCGCTGACCTCCGACCAAGCCAGCACCGAGCCGGGCCCGGCGTATGTACTCACCGGCCATGCCGTGGTCGAACGCGCCGGCAGTCGTGTGCAGGCCGAGCGCATCCGTTACGACGAGGCGAAGCAACAGGTTCACGCCACCGGTAACGTACAGCTCGACGAGGCCGATCTGCGCGTCACCGGCAGCGCGGCGACGCTGCAACTCGACACCGACCAGGGCGACATCAGCGATGTACGCTATGCCGTGCCCAGCCGCCACGCGCGCGGCGTTGCCGTGACCGCGCATCAGGAAAGCAAAGTGCTGCGCAGTTTCGATCAGGCCACCTACACCACCTGCGACGAAGGTCACGAGGCTTGGCGGTTGAGCGCGCGCGACGTCACGCTGAAACACGACGAAGGCTTCGGCACGGCGCGTAACGTGTGGCTGGAACTCGCCGACATGCCGGTGCTGTACACGCCTTACCTCAGTTTCCCGATCGACGACCGGCGCAAGAGCGGCCTGCTGATGCCGAGCATCGGCCGCACCCAGAACACGGGTGCCGAGCTGTCGCTGCCGTATTACTGGAATATCGCACCGAATCGCGATGCCACCATCACTCCACGGCTGATGAGCAAACGCGGCGTGCAGATGCAAGGCGAGTTCCGCTATCTGAATGCGACCAACGAAGGCAACCTCGGTCTGGAATATCTGCCCTCGGACAGTGAGTACAACGACGAAGACCGTTCGCTGGTGCGCATCGATCACACCGGCCGCCCATTGGAGCGCCTGCGCACCGATATCGTTGGCTCGAATGTCTCCGACGCCGACTACTTCACCGATCTCGGTACCAGCCTGGAAGTCAGCAGCGCCACCCATCTGAAACGCCAGGCACAAGCGGCCTATAGCGGCGACGGTTGGGGTCTGACCGGACGGGTGCAGGATTTCCAGACCGTCGACAGCACCATCCCCGATCTCCGCCGTCCCTACCGGCGTCTGCCGCAAGTGCTGTTCAGCGCCAACCCACTGACCCAGCCTTACGGACTGAATCTGACGTTGGACAGCGAAGCGGTGCAATTCGACCACGACGAGAAACTCACCGGCACGCGTCTGGATCTGCGGCCCAAGGTGAGCCTGCCGTTGGGCACGGCCGCGTGGTATGTCACCCCGGCCGTGGGCGCGCGCTACACCACGTACAGCCTGGACGACGCCGACAGCTTCGGCTTCACCGACAGCCCGGATCGCACGACCCCCATCGCCAGTCTCGACAGCGGTCTGTTCTTCGAACGCAACACCACGCTGTTCGGCAACGATTTACTGCAAACCCTGGAGCCGCGCGCCTTCTATCTGCATGTTCCCTACGACGACCAGAGCGATTTGCCGGTGTTCGACACCGGGCTGACCGATTTCAGTTTCCAGCAATTGTTCGAGGACAACCGTTTCAACAGCGCCGATCGCATGGGCGATGCCGATCAACTCACCCTGGCCGCCACCAGTCGCTGGCTAGACCCGGCCACCGGCACCCAGCATGTGAGCTTCAGCCTGGGCGAGATCCTGTATTTCCGCGACCGCGAAGTGACCCTGCCGCGCCAAGCCGTGGCAGACCAGAGCACCTCGAATCTGGTAAGCGAGCTGGAAGTGCGCCTGTCCCAGACTTGGAAAACCATCGCCGGCCTGCAATGGGACCCCAACGAGACCAAGACCGAACGCGGCAATGTGCGCCTGCAATATCAGCCCGATTACCGCCACTTGCTGAATTTCGGCTACCGCTATCGCAGCGGCGATCTGGAACAGGTCGATACCTCCGCGCTGTGGCATTTCACCCCGCGCTGGCACGGTGTCATGCGCTGGAATTATTCGCTGCCCGACAACGAACTGCTGGAAACGCTGGGCGGCGTGGAATACGAAAGCTGCTGCTGGATCGTGCGCGTACTGGGCCGCGGCTATATCGGCGACACCGATACCGACCCGCAAGCCGAACGCAACACCGCCATCCTCCTGCAATTGGAGCTCAAGGGCCTGACCAGTCTCGGCGACCCAATCGAGTCCGTGCTGGAAAATGGTATCCTTGGCTACCCCAGTTATTGATCAGGTCCACTGCCGTGCTGAAAACCGTCCTCAAGCATTTGTCCCTACTGCCCCTCCTGTTCCTGGCCGCCGTCACCGTCCATGCCGCCGAGGAACTGAACCGCATCGTCGCCGTGGTCAACGACGATGTAGTGCTCGAAAACGAGCTGGAAGCCAAGTTGAGCATCGTGCGCGAACAACTGCGCGCGCAGAACACCGCGCTGCCGGACGAGAAGATTCTGCGCCAGCAGGTGTTGGAGCGGGTCATCGTCGATCAACTGCAATTGCAACTGGCGGCGAGCAACAACATCCAGATCGACGACGAGACGCTCACCGGCAACCTGCGCAACATCGCCGAGCAGAACAATATGAACCTCGACCAATTCCGCGCGACGCTGGAACGCGAGGGTCACGACTTCAACGCCTTCCGCGAGGAGATCCGCAATCAGATCGCCATCGCGCGCCTGCATCAGCAGATGGTCGGCAATCGCATCAACGTCACCGAGCAGGAAGTCGACACCCTGCTGGCCAACGAGAAGACCTGGGGCGGCGCGGAAAAGGAATATCACCTCGGCCACATCCTCATCGCGGTGCCGGACGGCGCCTCGCCGGAACAACTCCGCGAGGCCCAGCGTAAGGCCGACGATACCGTGGCCGCGTTGCGCGGCGGCGCGGATTTCGCCGGCACCGCGGTGTCGGTGTCCGCCGGTCAGACCGCGTTGCAAGGCGGCGATCTAGGCTGGCGCAAGGCCGGACAACTGCCGACGGTGATGGCGGAGATCATCAACGGCATGCACGCGGGCGAGATCGCCGACCCGGTGCGCGCCGCCGGCGGTTTTCACATCGTCAAGCTGATCGAGATGCGCGGCGAAGGCCGGCAGGTCGTCACCCAGACGCACGTCCGGCACATCCTGCTCACGGCCGATGAGTTACTGCCCGAGTCGGAAGTGCCCAGCCGTCTGGAGCAATTGCGCGAGCGTCTGGTCGGCGGCGAAGACTTCGCCGCGCTGGCGCGTTCGCATTCCAAGGACAAGGTATCGGCCTCCAAGGGCGGCGATCTCGGCTGGGTGAATCCCGGCGATCTGGTGCCGCAGTTCGAAGACGCCATGAAGACGCTCAAGGTCAACGAGATCAGCCAACCCGTCGAAACCCGCTTCGGCTGGCACATCATCCAGGTGCTGGAACGCCGCGAGCACGACAGCACTGTCGAGTTGAAACGCAATCAGGCGCGCGACCTGATCCGCAAGCGCAAAACCGACGAGGAACTCGCGCTGTGGCTGCGCCGGCTGCGCGACGAGGCGTATGTCGAATACCGCACGGAAGAGTGATCGGGTGTGAGCCGGGGTTCCCCCCGAGTCCCACGCCTCGCGCTCACGGCCGGCGAACCGGCCGGCATCGGTCCCGATCTGTGCGTGCAACTGGCACAGCGCGATTATCCCGCCGAGTTGGTCGTCGTCGCCGATCCGACTGTGCTCGCGCAACGCGCCGCGCAACTCGGCATCGCCGTCGATTGGCTACGCTTCGATCCCACGCAGCCCGCGCAAGCGCATCGCCAGGGGCGGCTCATCGTACGGGCGGTCGCCGCCGACGCGCCGGTACACCCCGGCCAGTTGAACGCCGCCAACGCGCGCTATGTACTGAACTGTCTGGATGTCGCCGTGGACGGCTGCCGCAGTGGCGTGTTCGACGCGTTGGTCACCGGACCGATGCACAAAGGCATCGTCAACGACGCCGGCATTCCCTTCAGCGGCCATACCGAATATCTCGCCGAGCGCTGCGCCACGCCGCAGGTGGTGATGATGCTGGCCACCGAAGGCTTGCGTGTGGCATTGGCCACCACGCATCTGCCGATTTCCGCTGTCAGCGCCGCGATCACTTCCGATTCGCTGACAACCACGCTGCGCATTCTGATTCACGATCTGCGCACACGCTTCGGCATCGCGCGCCCGCGCATCCTGGTGTGCGGCCTCAACCCGCACGCCGGCGAGGGTGGGCACCTCGGCCGCGAGGAGATCGAGGTGATCGCACCGGTGCTGGAAACGCTGCGCGGCGGTGATGTGGACGTGGGTGCGGAACTGCTCGGCCCATTGCCTGCCGACACGCTGTTCACGCCGAAGTATCTGGAACACGCCGACGCAGTGCTGGCGATGTATCACGACCAGGGGCTGCCGGTGCTGAAATACGCGGGCTTCGGCCGGGCCGTGAACATCACGCTCGGCCTGCCGATTATCCGCACCTCGGTCGATCACGGCACGGCATTGGATCTGGCCGGCAGCGGCCGTGCCGACAGCGGCAGTCTTGCAACGGCGCTGGATGTGGCGCTCGATATGCTGCAGCGGTCGCCGGATAACGGCTAAACACATTATCCGCACCGCGTCCATGACCGCACGCGCCGACAACCCCACATTAAAGAGTTGGACTAATCCCTACCCGTCGTTATAGTGGGCCAGATTGGATTGGCAACCCGACCGTTATCCCTTATCGGCCTGCTGAGAAGCACTGACAGGCTGTCGTTGCGAACCACCGTATGCGACGAAGCGACGAGACCTCTGTTTGAAATGGCCTCGTCGTGCTCGCGGCGATCCTCGCAACGATTCATGTCGTGTTTTCCGGCAGACTCTAGCTTGAGCTTACGACATGCCGCAAACCATCGGTGCCGGCTTGAGGGCCCGCATTCTCCTGCCAGTCGCCGTGGCACTGGCGCTGCTGCTCGGCGCCTTCGCGCTCACTTTTTACCAACACGAAAGAGACGATGCCGCGCAGAGTTTCGTCCATGACATGCAGGCCGCGGAAAACTATTACCGGCGCGCCCTGCTCCAGCGCGCCGACAAACTCGGGGCGACACTGGAAGCACTCGTGCGCGACGAGGCCTTGCAGGCCGCATTACGCGCCCGGGATCGCGAAGCCCTGCTGCGCCAGAGCATGCCGCTGTACCGACGTTTGCGCACGCAGTACGCCATCACCCATTTCTATTTCGAGGATGCCGCGCGGATCAACGTGCTGCGTGTGCATCAGCCCGAGCGCTTCGGCGACATCGTCGACCGCCATACCATCCTGGAAGCGGAGAAGACCGACGCCCCCGCCAGCGGCATGGAACTTGGCCCCATCGGCACGCTCACCCTGCGCGTGGTTGCGCCGGTGCACGACCGCGGCGGACGCATCGGTTATGTCGAGCTGGGCGAGGAAACCGAAAGTGTGCTGCACAGCATAACGGACGTCCTCGGCACCGAACATCTGCTGGCCATCGACAAACGCTATCTCACCCGCTCGGACTGGGAGGAAGGCATGCGCATGCTACAGCGCGATGCCGACTGGGAACGTCTGCCCGACTTCGCCCTCGTTCATCAGACGCTGGCCCTGCCGCGCGAGCAACTGCTGCACATCCTGTCCCGGAAAACTCAAGCCGACTCGATCATAGAAATGAACGTCGCCGGCAAACGCTATTATGCCGGAACCCTGCAAATCGACGATGCGGAAGGGCGCACAGTGGGCCGGCTGATCGTACTGCGCGATAGAACGCAGGCGCTCGCCGTCATGACCGCCGCGCTCCGTTCCTTCGGCGCTTTCTATCTGGCACTGGGCGGGGGATTGTTCTACCTGCTCTACCTGGTCGTCCGGCGCACGCAGCGACGCCTGGAGCAGGTGCATCGTCGCGACATCGATCAGCGCCAGAAACATGCGGCCGACCAGACGCGGCACATCGTCGAACTCGAAGCAGAACGCGACAAGCTGCGCAGCGCCGAGCAGACGTTGAAAAATCGCGAAACCAGTCTGGCCCGCGCGCAGCAGATCGCCCATCTCGGTAGTTGGGAGTGGGATATCGTCGGCAACGGTTTGCACTGGTCGGACGAAATCTACCGCATCTTCGGCCTCAAGCCGCGGGAATTCGGTGCCACGTACGAGACCTTCATGGAGCATGTGCATCCGGACGACCGGGACCGGGTGAACCGCGCGGTCAACGCGGCGCTGACCGATAACCAGCCCTACGTCATCGAACACCGCGTCGTGCGCCCGGATGGCACGGAACGCATCGTCATGGAACGCGCCGACGTCGTGCGCGACGCGGCCGGCGCCCCCATTCTGATGGCCGGCACGGTGCAGGACATCAGCGAACGCAAACACGCCGAGAGCGAGTTGCGTCTGACCGCCCAGGTGTTCGAGAACAGCATCGAAGGCATCGTCATCACCGACGCCCACGGCAACATCCTGCGCGTGAACCGCGCCTTCACCAACATCACCGGGTATGCCGAGAAAGACATACTCGGCCATAATCCGCGCCTGTTGCGCTCGGGCCGGCACGACGCCGCCTTTTACCAAGCGATGTGGGCCTCGCTGCTCGAATACGGTTACTGGCAGGGCGAAATCTGGAACCGGCGCAAGAACGGCGATATCTATCCGGAGTGGCTGTCGCTCATCGCCATTCGCGACGAACGCGGCAACACACTGCACTATGCCGGCGTGTTCGCCGATCTGACCGAGAAGAAACAGGCCGAGGCACGCGCCCACTATCTTGCCTATTACGACACACTCACCGAACTGCCCAACCGGCAGTTGCTGGAGGAGCGACTGAAACAGGCCTTGACCGCGGCGCCCGGCAATCACCGGATGACGGCGTTGCTGCATCTCGACCTCGACCGTTTCAGACACATCAACGACAGCCTGGGTTATGCCTTCGGCGACCGATTGTTGCGCGCCGTGGCCAGCCGATTGACGGAGCACATCCGCGGCAGCGACACTCTGGCGCGCTTCACGGGCGACGAATTCGCCGTGATGCTGGCCGACATCGGCGATGTGGAAAACGCCGCGCAGGTCGCCGAAAAAATCCTGGCCACCATGACCCAACCGTTCGAACTGGACGGCCGCGAGATATTCGTCACGCCCAGCATCGGCATTGCCGTTTACCCGCTCGATGGCGACGACAAAGACGATCTTATCAAGGCCGCCGACACCGCCATGGGCCACGCCAAGACGCAGGGCGGCAACACCTACCGCTTCTACAACAGCGAGATGAACCAGGGCATCTCGCAGCGCCTGACATTGGAAAGCAGTCTGCGCCGCGCACTCGAACGCGAGGAATTCCTGCTGCATTACCAGCCCCAGGTCAGCCTGAGCAGTGGCGCCATCATCGGCATGGAGGCGCTGCTGCGCTGGCAGCATCCGGAACGCGGCCTGATAGCGCCCGCCGAATTCATTCCCCTGCTCGAAGAAAACGGCCTGATCGTTCCGGTCGGCGAATGGGTGCTGCGCACCGCCTGCGCGCAGACCAGCCGTTGGCGGAACGAAGGACTCCTCGACCTGCGCGTGGCGGTCAATCTGTCGGAACGCCAGTTCCGGCAAAGCGATCTGACCGCCATGGTCGACCGCGTCTTGCGGGAGACAGACCTGACGCCGCAGCAACTGGAACTGGAAATCACCGAAAGCCTGATGATTCAGGACGTGCAGACGACCATCACCACCTTGCATCAGTTGCACACCCTCGGCATTCAGATTTCGATCGACGATTTCGGCACCGGCTATTCGTCCCTGAGCTATCTGAAAAAGCTGCCGATCGGCAAGATCAAAATCGACCAGTCCTTCGTCCGCGAAATCTGCGTCGATCCGGACGACGCCGCTATCGCCAACTCCATCATCGGTCTGGGACACAGCCTGCGCATGCAGGTCATCGCCGAAGGCGTGGAAACGGTGGAACAACTGGAGTATCTGTGCGCGCAGGGCTGCGACGAGATCCAAGGCTATTATTTCAGCCGGCCGCTGCCCGCGGAGAATTTCGCCCGGCTGATCGGCGAGAAAAAAGTGCTCGCGCCTTGCCTGACCGATACAACCGCGCCATGAGCCACATCCCGCGCAAACGTTTCGGCCAAAACTTCCTGCACGACGCGAACGTCATCCGCAAAATCCTCGCCGCCATCGCGCCGCAACCCGGCCAGGATTTGCTTGAGATCGGCCCCGGTCAGGGCGCGATCACTCTGCCGCTGCTCGAACGCTGCCACCGCCTACAAGCAGTGGAACTCGACCGCGATCTGCTCGCGCCGCTGGCGCAGGCCGCCGCGCCGGTCGGCGAACTCGTGCTGCACAACCGCGACGCGCTACGCACGGATTTCTGCGCGCTGCGCAGCGGCGAACAACGTCTGCGCGTAATCGGCAACCTACCCTACAACATCTCCACGCCGCTGCTGTTTCACCTGCTCGATCAAGCCGACTGCATCGAGGACATGCATTTCATGCTGCAAAAAGAAGTCGTCGAGCGTATGGCCGCCGCGCCGGGCACGGAGCACTACGGGCGGTTGTCGGTGATGCTGCAATACCGCTGCGCGGTGACGCCGTTGTTCAACATCGGACCGGGCGCGTTCCGCCCGCCGCCGAAAGTGGAATCGGCCTTCGTGCGTCTGCTGCCGTACCGCACGCCGCCGGTCGCGGTGCGGGACGTAGCATTGTTCGCGCGCGTCGTGCAACTGGCCTTCGGCCAGCGCCGCAAGACTTTGCGCAATACGCTCAAGGGTATCCTCGACGCTACGGATCTCGCCGCGCTCGGCATCGATCCGCAGATTCGCGCCGAACAACTGGCCCTCGCGGATTTCGCGCGCCTGGCCGACCGCGCCGCGGAGAAATGACGCGGGCATTCACGCCATGAATTCCGCGACTATCCTTTACACTAGAACATTCTAAAGGAGCGACATGCATGCAAACCTACCGGCACATCCTGTTGGCCCTGGATTTCGGCCCCGGCCACGAGCAGGTGCTTGAGCGCGCCACCGCGCTTGCGCAGACGGAAGGCGCTCGCCTGAGCCTGATCCATGTTGTGGAATTTCTGCATGTCGATCTGGCCAACGAACTAGTGCTGCCGCAGGATGTAGCGCTGGAAAGCCAGATCATGGCCACGGCGCGGCGCAAGCTGGCGCGCATCGCCACGGAGATCGGCGCGCTGGAAGACATCGGTCAATGGGTGGAACTGGGTTCGACCAAGCAGGAAATCATCCGCATCGCGGAACAAGAGCAGGTCGATCTGATCGTGATCGGCAGCCACGGCCGTCATGGGCTCGGGCGTCTGCTGGGGGCGACGGCAAACGCTGTGTTGCACGGTGCGCCGTGCGATGTGCTAGCGGTGCGTATTCGCCCCGAAGCCTGAAGATATTCCAGGGCTGTAACTCGACAACATCTCCGCCGCGGCGCGCAGCGCCGTCGGCAGATTGGTCGTCACCACCACGCCCAGCCCCACCAGCAGCGCCAGCAACACCAGCGGATCGGGCTTGCGATTACGGTAAACCGGTTTCATGGCTCCCTCCTGGATAGTGGCCAAGTATCGGCCAGTCCGTTCCAGGTAGCCATGCAAACACCGGGCCGGACCGACGTGCGACTGAGTTGGCTTCAGTCTGCGCGCTCCGTCCCGCCCGCACCGCGACGGCAATCAAGCCCGCCGCGTGACCGGCATCACACATTCCGCATCGCGTTTCAGGCAATCTTCAGCTTTGCGCGGTACGCCCTATCCATCCAACAACGCGGCAGCCCCTCGCCGGAGGGGAAGACCAGCTCGGTCTTGGCGAACATCGCCGGGTCCTGAAGTTCCTCGCCGGCATGGATGCGTCCGCGGATATCCGCCTGGCAGGGATCGAACAGGGCAGACAAGTCGGCGACCTCGACCAGATCACCGCTACCTGTGTGTCTCAGATACATAGCGACCTCCTCTGTTGCGTTTATCCGGGTTCCGGCGCAATCCGACCCCCGGTTTTGCCGGAACCCCGGTCTCGTGAATTGGTCTATAACCTAACTATAGTCCGTCAGGCGACCCAATCAGGTGGGGTTTGGCTGTAGTTTTCCAACAGAGGAAGACAACATGACGACATCACCCTCGCGCGCGGTGCAGGCGCTCGGTCAAAGCATCTGGTACGACAATATCCAGCGCAGTCTGCTGCGGTCCGGCGCCGTGGCGCGGATGATCGCCGAACAGGGACTGGCGGGACTGACCAGCAATCCCAGCATTTTCGAACAGGCCATCACCGGCAGCCGCGACTATGACGAGGCGCTGGCCGCCGCCCGGCGCGCCCAGCCGCGCGCCACGGCGCAGGACCTGTTCTACGACCTGGCCATCGACGATATTCGCGCCGCCGCGGATTTGTTCGCCCCGCTGTACCGCGAAACGGACGGGCGCGACGGCTTGGTCAGCCTGGAAGTCTCGCCGGATCTGGCCTACGACGCCGAGGCCACCATCGCCGAGGCGGAGGCACTGTTCCGCCGCGTCGAACGGCCCAACCTGCTCATCAAGGTGCCGGCGACACAACCGGGCTTGCAGGCCATCGAGACCCTGATCGACCGCGGCATCAACGTCAATGTCACGCTGCTGTTTTCCATCGCCCGTTACGAATCCGTCGTCGACGCGTACATGCTCGGTCTGGAGGCGCGCCTGCGCCGCGGCCAACCCCTGGCCGGCATCCGCTCGGTCGCCAGTTTCTTCGTCAGCCGCGTCGATGCGTTGATCGACCGGCAACTGCAATCGATCATCGCCCAGGCGATTCCCGAACTCACGGCACGCGCGCAGGCGTTGCTCGGCCAGATCGCCATCGCCAATGCCAAGCTGGCCTACCAGCGCTTCCAGAATCTCTTTCACAGCCCGCGCTTCGGCATGCTCGCGGAAGCCGGCGCGCATACCCAGCGTTTGCTGTGGGGCAGCACCAGCACCAAGAATCCCGCCTACGACGATCTGCACTATGTCGAAACCCTGATCGGCGCGGACACCATCAATACGCTGCCGCCGGCGACATTCGTCGCCTTCAACGATCATGGCCAGGCCGCCGCCACGCTGGACACCCACATCGACACCGCGTTGGGGCAACTGACGGAACTGGAGGCTCTCGGCATTGACCTCGGCGCCGCCACCCGGCAATTGGAGAGCGATGGCGTGGACGCCTTCGCCAAGTCCTATCACAACCTGCTGCACGCCATCGAAGCCAAGGTTCGTTATCAGGCGCAAGGCACCCGCTAACACCGCTCGCCTTTTCCCGTCGAATACGCCACCATACGGATTGGTTCTCCGATCCGCACAACCATCATGCCCCACGCCGGGATTTGCGCGCACACGCTCCACGTCTATCCGGATCTCGAACGCCTGTCCGAGGCCGCGGCGGAACGCTGGATCGCCTTGAGCCAAGAGGCCTTCGCCCGCCACGGCGCGTTCCATGTCGCACTCGCCGGCGGTTCCACACCCAAGCGTTTGTACCAACTGCTGGCGCACGCGGAATACCGCAAGCGCATCGACTGGACACGGGTGCAGTTCTATTTCGGCGACGAACGCGCCGTGCCGCCCACGCATGCCGACAGCAATTTCCGCATGGCACAGGAGGCGCTGCTCGCGCACCTCGACATCCCGGTGGACAACATCCATCGCATGGCCGCCACCCCGGAACATATCGAACAAGATGCCGCGGACTATGCCGCGCTGCTGCGCGCACACCTCCCCTGCGATACCGCCGGCACGCCGGTGTTCGATCTGATGTTGCTCGGCATGGGCGCGGACGGACACACCTGTTCGCTGTTTCCGGGCAGTCCTATCCTGCACGAGCGCGTGCGCAGCGTCGGCACGGTGTATGTCGAACGTTTGCAGAGTTGGCGCTTGTCGTTGACCTATCCCGTGCTGGACGCGGCGAGGCATGTGCTGTTCCTGGTCGCCGGACCCGACAAGGCGGCGATGCTGCGACAGATCTGCCATCCCGATACGTCTGCGCCCGTCGTACCGGTGCAAGGTCTGCGTCCGCGCGGCCAACTGGAATGGTATCTGGACGCGCCGGCCGCCGCGGAGCTGAACCCATGAGCGCGGCGTGTGTCCTCGCCGCCGATGTCGGCGGCACGCATACCCGTGTGTTGCTGGCCGAGAGCGACGGCGCCACCTGCACGCCACTGCGCGAACAACACTATGTCAGCGCCGACTGGCCCGATCTGCTGCCGATTCTGGAGAATTTTCTGGCCGCGGAAACGCGGCGGCCGGCGTGCGCCTGCCTGGCCATCGCCGGCCCGATCACCGGCCCAATATCCAGTCCAGTCGCCGGTCCGATCAAGGACTGCGGCGACGGCCCGCAGCATGCCCACGTCACCAATCTGCCGTGGTCGCTCGCCAGCGACACGCTCGCGCAATGTCTGAATATTCCGCGACTGGCACTCATCAACGATTTTGCCGCCGTCGGTCATGGCATCGCCGCGCTGAACGCCGACGATCTGCTCACGCTGCAAGCGGGCGAGCCGCAGCCGTGCGCACCGCGCGCCGTGCTCGGCGCCGGCACCGGCCTGGGCCAGGCGCTGCTGGTCTGGCGCGACGGCGGCTACGACGTGCTGTCGACCGAAGGCGGTCATATGGATTTCGCGCCGCAGAACGACCAACAGGTGCGTCTGCTGAACAGCCTGCGCGCCCTGCACGGGCATGTTTCCTGCGAGCGGCTGTGCTCGGGTTCCGGTCTGGCCTATATCTACCGCTTCCTGCAAGAGCGCCGCGGTGCCGCCGTCCCAGAGGCCATTGCCCAGGCCTTCGCCCAACCTTCCGACCAAGCTTCCTCACCGAGCGATCCCGCTGCCGCCATCAGCCAGGCCGCACTGGCCGGCAGCGATGCACTCGCGCAGGAAGCGCTCCGCGAGTTCGTGCGCATCTACGGCGCACAGGCCGGCAATCTCGCGCTGTCCTGCCTGCCCTTCGCCGGCCTGTATGTCGCCGGCGGCATCGCGCCGAAAATCCTGCCCGCCTTGACCGACGGCGAATTTCTGCGGGCTTTCAATGCCAAGGGACGGATGGAGAAACTGACGCGGCGGATACCGTTACACATCGTCGTCCACCCCACCCCCGGCCTGCTCGGCGCGGCGCTGTATGCGGGGCGGTTATCACCGGGCACCGCTGCGGGATTTTGAACCGCCCGCCGCAACCGGCGTATCCTATGCGCAAATGCATACTGTCCATGAGCCCAGCATGAATATCTCTTCGAGCTACGCTATCCAGGTCAACGTGGAAACCACCTATGTGGAAAACCAGTCCGTCCCGGATCAGCAGCGCTATGTCTTCGCTTACACCATCACCATCCGCAACACCGGGCAGGTGCCGGCCAAGCTGCTGACCCGTCACTGGATCATCACCGACAGCAACGGCAAAACCCAGGAAGTCCGCGGTGACGGCGTGGTCGGCGAACAACCGCACCTGCAACCCGGCGAGGCCTTTCGCTACACCAGCGGCACGCTGTTGGAGACCGCCGTCGGCAGCATGCGCGGCAGTTATCAGATGATCGCCGACGACGGTGTCGAATTCGACGCCGAGGTCCCCGCCTTTACCCTGGCCATCCCCCGCGTTCTGCACTGAACACGCGCCGTGGCCGTCTACGCAATCGGCGATATCCAGGGCTGTTACCGCGAACTGCAACACCTGCTGGACTATCTGCGCTTCGATCCGGCACACGACCGCTTGTGGTTCGCCGGCGATCTGGTCAACCGTGGTCCGCACTCGTTGGAGACCCTGCGCTTCGTGCGCAACCTGGGAGATGCCGCGCTCACCGTGCTCGGCAATCACGACCTGCATTTGCTCGCGGCGGCCGACGATCCCGCGCGCATCAAGGCCGGCGATACCCTGCATCCGATTCTCGATGCCACCGATCGCGAGGAACTGCTGGCGTGGTTGCGTCATCAGCCCTTGCTGCATCACGACGCGACCCTCGGTTTTACCCTGGTGCATGCCGGACTGCCGCCGCAATGGGATCTGGCCCAGGCACAGGCCTGTGCGCACGAAGTCGAAACGGTCTTGCGCGGCGCGGATCACGCCGACTATTTCGCGCATATGTACGGCAACGGCCCCACGCTTTGGGCGGAAGAACTGTCCGGCTGGGAACGCCTGCGCTTCATCACCAATTGCCTGACGCGGTTGCGCTATTGCGACAACGACGGACACACTGCGCTCGCCTTCAAAGGCGCGCCCGGCAGCCAACCGGAGGGATTTCTGCCCTGGTTCAGCCTGCCGCAGCGCCGCACTCGCGACCTCAATATCCTGTTCGGTCACTGGTCGACGCTGGGACCGCGTGACGATCCCGGTATTTATCCGCTCGACGGCGGTTGTCTGTGGGGCGGGCAACTCACGGCCCTGCGTTTGGATGGGAAGCCGCAGTGGCTGCGTATCCCCTGCGTGGGCATACGCAGCCCCGGGGACGATTGAGGATTATTAAAGCGCCACAGGCTGCGCCTGATGGCTCTCCAACCAGTGCAGGAATTCCTCGCGCGGCATAGGCCGGGCGAAGTGATAACCCTGGAGATAATCGACGCCGAGTTCGCACAGCGCATCCGCGGCGGATGCATCCTCGACGCCTTCGGCGACCGTTTGCAGACCGAGCGCGCTGGCGATGTGAATGATGGCCTGCACCAGACTCAACCCGGCCGGCTCGTGAATGCGGCGCACGAAGGAGATGTCGATTTTCAGTTCGTCGGCATGAATCTCATGTAACTGCGACAGCGACGAATAGCCGGTGCCGAAATCGTCGATGGCGATCTTGAAACCCGCGGCCTTCAGTTCGTGCAGGCGTTCGGCGGCGTGTTCCACATCGCGCAACGCCACGCTCTCGGTCACTTCCCACACGATCTCGCCGCTGGGGATACCGCGGCGTTCCAGTTCCGCGAGCGCCTGCTCGGTGAACGACGGAATGAACAACTGGCGTTTGGAGACGTTCACGGCGAAGCGCAGCTTTCGCCCGGCGGCGCGACAGTGTTCCTGCATCGCCAGACTCGCCTGCCACACCTGCTGGCCCAGTTCGCGGATCAGACCGATGTTTTCCGCGATGGGAATGAAGGTCGCCGGCGAGATCCAACCGAGTTCGTCATCGTGCCAGCGCGCCAGCACCTCGACGCCGACGCAGGCGCCCGTGCGCGCGCAGACGATGGGTTGGAACCAGGCCTGAATCTGTCCGGCATTGATGGCGCTCGCCAACCGGTTCTGCACATACAGTTCTTTCTTGCCGATGCCCTTGGAGGTCATGTCGCCGAAGAAACAACTTTGGTTGCGGCCCTGCGCCTTGGCGTAGAACATCGCGCGATCCGCCTGCGAGAACAGCACCTCGCTGTTTTCGGCGTCGTCGGGATAAATGGCCGCGCCCAGACTGAAGGTCATGCGCATCTCGGCGCCATCGAGCAGCAGCGGCTGTTGAATCACGGCGCCGATCTTGTGCGTCACTTCGCGGATATCCTGCTCGCTCGGCATGCCCGGCAACAGCAGCACGAATTCGTCGCCGCCCCAGCGCGCCAGCGTATCGCCCGCGCGCAACTCGCCGCGCAACAGATTGGCGAATGCCACCAACAGACGGTCGCCGGCCTTGTGGCCGAGCGTATCGTTGACGTTCTTGAAATGGTCGATGTCGATGAAACACACGCACACCTTGTCGCCGGTGCGCGTGGCCATGCGCAAAGCGATCTTGAGACGGTCTTCGAGCAACACGCGGTTGGGCAGACTGGTGAGCGCGTCGTGCAACGCCATATGGCTGATCTGCTTCTCGTGCAGATAGGTCTGGGTGATATCGCGCAGCACCCCACGGATGCCGGCAATCTCGCCACGCTCGTCGCGAAAACCCAGGAAGCGGCACTCGATCCAGCTCTGTTGTTCGGGATTGGGTCCGGCCAGACGCACACGGAACAATAAATGGTTCTTCTCGCCGGAACGCAACACCCCGCACTGCGCATGCAAGGCGGAGGCATCGGCCGGATGGATGAAGTCCAGCAGATTGCGCCCGGCCGCATTGTCGCAATGCGCAAGCTTGTTCCAACCCGGGCTGGCATGGCGGATATTGCCTTCGCAATCCAGTTCCAGCACGGCCTCTTCGAGCAGCGCCAGCGTTTCCAGGTACCTGGCCTGTTCGCGTTCGCGCGCATCCACGGCCTGGATCAGTTCGCCGATGCCATCGGCGAGATTGTTGATCTCGTCGCGACGTTGCCGCGCGGCGAGTAGATGCTCCTCCACGGTCGCGCGCGGCAGTTGCCGGGCATAGCCGTCGAGCGCCGAGTCGACGCCTTCCAGACGCCGCACCGTCGCGGCCAACCAACGTCCCAACGCCAGCCACAACAACAAGGTGATCGCCGCCACGGCCGCCAGCAACCAGTACAGGAATACGTGGATCGGCAGGATATCGTGCAACTCGCGGTAAGCGAGCAATGTCGGCCGCGGCGCGGCGGTACCCGGCCAGGCAACGCGCGCCTGCACCAAACGCTGCGCGCCCAGGTTCACCACCTGCCGCACATCGGTGGCCAGCCCCACGGAATAGTCGTCGCGGGACATCGCTACCACGCGATCCCACCAATCGATCGCCAGCACCGCTTCGGGAATCACCAAGTCCTTGAGCGCAGCATTGTCCAGCGGCTTGAGCAGCACCAATTGCCCCTGCCCCTCGGCACCCAGCCAGATCGGTTCGCGAAACACCCGATACAGTTCGCCCAGCGCGGGTTCGAAATGCCATTCGCTGACACGAATGGTGTCCGCATCCAGGGTATGCGCGATGACGCCATAGCGATAGAGCACGCGGCCGTCGCTGCTCAACACCAGCAGCGTGGGGAATTCGCCGAACACCCGTTGTGCATTGAGAAAGGCGGTGAATTTCGGCCAGCGCTTGTCGTCTTGTTGTTCCAGGATGCGGCCGAATTCGAGCCGCGCGCGCAATTGTTCCGCGGCGCTCTTCCAGGCATATTCGACCCGCACCAGTCGATCACCGTAATAGCCGCGCAACGATTCGAACTTCTGATCGATCTCTCGCGCGCGGAATTCGCCATAGCCCTGCATCGCAATGACGACCAGGCTGACGGTCGCGATGAGCATGGCGAAGAAGATGTGCGCAACGGCCTGGCCGCGCAGGGCGCCCAGCTTGGTCCGCAGCAACCGCCAACCCGTCGGTGCCGACACGGGCTAGTCCAGCCTGATCCAGCGATCGTCGATCAGGTCGCGGACATCCTTGCCGGCAGGCAGCTTGATCCCAACCGCATGC
Source organism: Gammaproteobacteria bacterium (assembly GCA_016218375.1). Taxonomy (GTDB): domain Bacteria; phylum Pseudomonadota; class Gammaproteobacteria; order Thiohalobacterales; family Thiohalobacteraceae; genus JAHJQQ01. Next base: position 22,122 of record JACREG010000087.1, on the reverse strand, counting down.
ATGAACTCGCGCGTCGCTTCGATTTCGGTCGCGTCGAACGTACCGTCGTGATTGTATTGTGTCGGCAGGCGCGTCAGTGCATCGACAATATCCGTGCGTTGCCCCGCATCGTCGATACCCAAGCGCGCAACGATGTCCGCCGGCGTGGCCTTGCTGGTCCACTGCAAGGCGCGGCGCAGCATTCGCACCATCGCCTCGACGCGTTGCGGATGAGCCTCGATACGCTCCGGCGTGGTGACGATCACGGCGCGCAGATGTTGCTGGCCGGCAAGATGCACCGGATTGCGCGGATCGGAGAGACTCGCCAGCACCTTGCCGAGTCCGGCGCGGACCAGACTGGCCGAATAGGGCTCCTCGCAGAACACCGCATCGACGGTCTCGCCCGCCATTGCCCCGTACACACCTTCATAGGTCTGGGTGATCGGCGCCCAGCGGACCTGCTCGGCATTCACGCCGTGCGCGGACACCCACAGCTCGGCGACCAATTGCAGATAAGTCTTGGTGGTGGCGCTGCCGACCGGTACGCCGAGGGTGCGACCGCGCAGATCCTCGATGCTGCGGATGCTCTCGGCCAAATCGGCACGCACGATAATCGCATAAGGCGGCGCACCGCTGCTCAAGCGGGCGATGGCCACCACCGGACGGCCCTTCTCGACGAACTTCGGCAATACCGGAAAACCCACGCCGGCGAAATCGGCATTGCCGGCCAGCATGTCTTCCAATGCAAGCACACCGGTGGGGTGATAGCGGACGCCCAAATGCGCGCCGAGTTGCGCATCGATGCCCAGCTTGGGAATCAACTCCACGGGGAAAAACGGCATCAGCATCGGTCCGGGGATATTGATGCGGATCGTCGCCGGTTCGGCGGCCAGACGCTGCATGCCACTCCAGGCCAACAGGGCGGTGAGCGCCTTCAGCGCGGCACGGCGGGATGGGTTTGGAATATCTAAATCGAATCGAACCTTAACCATCGGCAGAGCATGGCAGTCGCCTCCCGCAAGATCAAGCCTGCGGAGGGTTCGCGGCACGCGGCCGGCGTTCCAGGATCAGAAAACTGTAGGCATGGGGGTTGCGCTCGTCCGCGGCCTGCGCGCTGCACGCCACTTCCTGCCAGACGGTATCGTCCAGAGGCGGGAACCAGGCATCGCCGTCGAAGCCGGCCTCGATGCGGGTGAGATAGATGCGTTGCGCGCGCGGCAGCACGTCCGCATATAACTGCGCGCCGCCGATGACCATGATCTCCGGGACATCGCCGGCCGCGCTCAGCGCCGCATCGACCGAGGCGACCACCGTGCAGCCCGGCGCGTCGAACGCCGGATTGCGACTGACGACGATGTTGTGCCGCCCCGGCAACGGCCGACCGATGGATTCATACGTCTTGCGCCCCATGACGATCGGCTTGCCCATCGTGATGGCTTTGAAATGCGCGAGGTCGGCCGGCAAATGCCAGGGTAAAGCGTTGCCGCGGCCGATGAGGCGATTGCGGTCCATGGCGACGATGAGGGAGATCATAATCAAAGGGCCAACCAGTCAAGTCGATCAAGCGCGCGGATGCAAGGCGCAACCGGGCGAGAAAGCGGAGTGTACACATAAGTACATGAGCATTTCGAGCACGGGTGCAACGCAGCAAACGCCGCTTCAGCGACTTGACTACACCGCCACCGGCGCCTTGATGTGCGGATGATGCTGATACCCCTCCAGCTCGAAATCCTCGAAGCGAAAAGCAAACAGATCCTGCACCTCCGGATTGATGCGCAAGCTCGGCGGCGCGAACGGCTCACGCGACAATTGCAGATCGGTCTGCTCCAGATGATTCAGATACAGATGCGCGTCGCCCAAGGTGTGCACGAAGTCGCCGGGGCGCAAGCCGACCACCTGCGCGATCATCAGCGTGAGCAGCGCATAGGAGGCGATATTGAACGGCACGCCGAGGAAGATGTCGGCACTGCGCTGATACAACTGGCAGGAGAGTTTGCCGTCGGCGACATAGAACTGAAAAAAGGCATGACACGGCGGCAAGGCCATCTTGTCGATCTCGCCGACATTCCAGGCGCTGACGATAATGCGCCGCGAATCCGGATTATCGCGCAATTGATCGAGCACCTGTGCGATCTGGTCGATGTGGCGACCGTCGGCAGCCGGCCAGGAACGCCACTGCGAACCGTACACCGGACCAAGATCGCCGTTCGCGTCGGCCCATTCGTCCCAGATGCTCACGCCGTTGTCGCGCAGATATTGAATATTGGTGTCGCCGCGCAGAAACCACAGCAGCTCGTGAATGATGGAGCGCAGGTGCAGCTTCTTGGTGGTCACCACCGGAAAGCCTTGCGCCAGATCGAAACGCATCTGATAACCGAACACGCTCAACGTGCCGGTGCCGGTGCGATCCTCTTTGCGCACGCCGTGATCGCGCACATGGCGCATGAGATCGAGATATTGTTTCACGCCTTCACTGCCTCTCGCCGACTCAACGCCAGCAACACGATACCGAACACGATCATCGGCGTCGACAAGACCTGCCCCATCGTCACCCAGTCCAGCGCCAGATAGCCGAGCTGCGCGTCGGGCACGCGCACAAATTCCACGCCGAAGCGGAATACGCCGTAACCGAGCAGGAACATACCGGACACCGCCATGGTCGGACGCGGCTTGCGCGAGTACAGCCACAGAATCGCGAACAGCAACGCGCCTTCCAGCACGGCCTCGTAAAGCATGGACGGGTGGCGCGGCGCGCTGAATCCCTCGATGCGTCCGTCGCAGAATTCGGGAAACCGCGCGCAGGGCAGTTGCATCGCCCAGGGCACGTCCGAGATGCGGCCCCAGAGTTCGGCGTTGATGAAATTGCCGATGCGTCCCGCGCCCAGGCCGATCGGCACCAGCGGCGCGATGAAATCCGTGACCTGGAAAAACGTGCGCCGGGTATGCCGTCCGTACAACCACATCGCCGTCAGCACGCCAAGCAAGCCGCCGTGAAACGACATGCCGCCCTGCCAGATCTTCACCAGCATCAGTGGATCGTCGAGAAACAGGCCGAAGTTGTAGAACAGCACATAGCCAATGCGCCCACCGAGGATCACGCCGAGCGCCGCGTAGAACACCAGATCGCCGATCTCTTCCGCGCGCCAGCCGCTGCCCGGGTGTTTGGCGCGCAGCGTACCCAGCCACCACGCACTGACGAAGGCGACGAGGTACATCAGCCCGTACCAGTGCACCGCGAAATTGCCGATACGCAACGCGGCGGGATCGATGTCGGGATAGGTCAGCATGCGTTCATTCAACCGTTCTATCAGGCCGGCAACACCCGGCAATACAGCGCCTTCAGATATTCCGTTTCCGGGATCGCCGCATGCACCGGATGATCCGCACCTTGCCGGCCGCGCTCCAGGATCTGCACACTACGATCGAGATGCCGTGCGGCGGACAGTATCACCTGTTGCAGCGTGTCCGGCTCCAGATGATAGGAACAGGAGGCGCTCACCAGGATGCCGTCTTTCGCCAGCACCTGCATGGCCTGTTGATTGATGCGCTGGTAGGCCTCGATACCGGCCTTGACGTCCTTCTTGCGTTTGATGAAGGCCGGCGGATCGAGCACCACCACGTCGAAATGCTCGCGCGCCTCGCGCAGTTCGCGCAACACGTCGAAGGCATCGCCCTTGCGCGTGTGCACGCGGCCCTGCATGCCGTTGAGTTCGGCGTTCACCGCCACTTGCGTCAGCGCGTCCTGCGAGGAGTCCACGCATACCACCTCGCGCGCCCCGGCGGCAGCGGCCTGCACGCCCCAGCCACCGACATAGCTGAACAGATCCAGTACGCGCATACCTTTCACATAACGCGCCAGCCGCGCACGATTCTCGCGCTGATCGTAGAACCAACCGGTCTTCTGCCCGGCCTGCACGGAGACGCGGAAACGCACGCCGTTTTCTTCCAGATCGATCTGATCGGGCACCGCGCCAATGACTTCGACATAGCTGTGCAAGCCTTCCAGCGCACGGATCGGGCTGTCGTTGCGCAACAGGATGCCGGCGGGTTTAAACACCTTCTGCAAGGCCTCGATCACGGCATCGCGCGCCTGCTCCATGCCGGCGGTGGTGAATTGCACGACCAATACATCGCCATAGCGGTCGACGATCAGCCCCGGCAAGGCATCGCCTTCGCCGTGCACCAGCCGGTAATAGGGCTGCGGATAGAGGCGCTCGCGCAACGCCAGCGCCACGTTGAATCGATGCACCAGCAGCGAACGACCGAGCACATGGGCGGGGTCGCGGCTCACCAACCGCGCGCAGATCAGCGAATGCGGATTCACATAGCCGGTGCCCAGCGCCTTGCCGTTGGCCGCCTCGATCAGCACCGGTTGGCCCGGCGCGAACGCCGTCAGCGGCGTGCGTGCGGCGTCGACCTCGTTGCTGTACACCCACAGATGCCCGGCACGCAGGCGGCGTTCTTCGTTCTTCTTCAGCCGCAGCGGTGCCAGGGCAGTGGAAGTGGCTTCAGCTTGATTCACGAGATTGCTCCGGTCGGTGGCCGGCGCATTGTAGCATCCCCTTATGGAATCACAGGGCCGACCTCACTGCGCGGCGAGAAATTTTTTCGCCGACCACAGCGCCAGATCGTCGGGATCGCCGCGGTAATCCTGGGTGTATTCGGCCTGCGTGCGCGATAGCGGCCAGGGCCACTGATCGTAATACAGCACCAGATAATCGTCGGGATGTTTGCGCGCCCAGGCCAGCACGCGTTTGCGTATCGGCGATATCTCCTTGAGCGGCCGTTTCAGCCGCCCGAGAAAATGGAACTGACCATGATATTTACCCACATGCGCGACTTTGTGGCCGGCGGCTTGCAGCGCGGCGATGCGGGCGCTCATCGCATGCAGGTCGTAGGCCGGCGCCGCCACGCGCAGCACGCTCAGATGTACACCAATGATCGTCGCGACACCCGCCAGTGCCAGTGCCTGCACCGCCGCGATGAGCGTCGCCGGCCGCCACAACCACCACAGCAACGCGGCGAGCAGAAACGGCAGCGCCCACAGCGGTTCGAGGCCGCCGGCCCAAGGCACGCGCGCACTCAACTCCTGGAAGGACGCCAGCGCGAATACACCGGCGGGTAATGCCAACACCAGCGCGGCGAGCCACTGCCGGCGCGCACGCCACTCGCTCTGCCACGCTCCCTCCAGGCCCGCCAAGGCATACGCACCCAGCAGTGCCAGCGCGGGAAATAGTGGCAGCAGATATTTTTGTTGCTTGCCGCTGATCGCACTCAGAATCGCCAGCACCGGCACCGCCCAGCACAACAGAAAACGCACACTGCGTTTCAGCTCCATGCGCCGCACGGCCCGCCACAGCGGCGGCCATAACGACCACGGCAACAGCAGCACCGGCAACCACGGCAGATACCACCAGAACGGCGCCTTGTGCGCGAACGAATCCACCACACGTTCGGCGGTCTGGCCCCAGAAGATGGCATTGCGATACGCCTCGCCACCGGCCTGCGCCGCGGGCAAGGCCCAGGCCAGCGCGATCGCCGCGCCCAACAACAACGCCGCGACGGTGCCGCCGTACCAACACACCCAACCCTTCAGGCGCGCACGATCCACCCACAGGGGTCCGAGCAGCGCCGTCGGCAGGATATGCACCAGGATCACCGGCCCCTTGCTGAGCAGACCGAGACCGATGGCGAGGCCTACGATCAACCAACCGCTGCCGAGACCGGTGGCCGCGCGCAGCAAACCGAGCATGCCGAGCAAGGTGCAGAACACGATGAGCAGATCGAACTGGGTCAGCGTGACGAATCCCGCGACGAACAGGCCACCGAACAGCAACCAGGGCGCGAGCAGCATTGCCGTCGGCCGCTCCGGCCACACACGGCGCGCGAACAACGCCGTCAAGCCGAGACAACCCAGTCCGATCAACGGCGCCACCAGCCGCGGCCAGATCTCGTTGACACCGAACAGCCACCAGCCGGCCTGCATCAGCCAGAACAACAGCGGTGGCTTATCGCTGTAGGGCGCGCCATTTTTGAACGGCACCAGGAAATCGCCGCGCATCCACATTTCCCAGGCGACGCCGACGTAACGCGTCTCGTCCACCGGCAACAGCGGTCGGGTGAACAGCGCGGTAACGACCAGAACCGCCCAGGCGGCGAGCAACAACCAAAAGGAATTGCGTGAGGAAAGAGGTGCGGAAAGAGGCAGCATCATGGCGCGCTATTGTGACCGAGTTGCCCACGTGGAATCCATGAGGAATTGCCACGGGAAGAATTGCCCGGGCGACGCGCCGTGGTCCATGGCATAGCCACTGCCGGCGTTTCGGCACGCGCGCCACACCGATGACGCGACCCGTCGTTGTACACCCCCGTTACCCCACTCATATCCCCGTTCATATCAGGGATGCAGTCCACTGATTGCCGGCAGGAAACCCCCTACGCAGCGGCACTCCCGAACCGCTCGACAGCCGTTCTGGCATAGGAGTTGCCTGACTACGTCCGTCGTCGGGCCGCCGCCATGACGCGGGGGTGCCGTAGATCACGATTCTTAGGGAATGGTTGGATAGGAGTTGCACCTATGAAACGCACCTGTGTAAAAACCGGTATCGTCGCCGTTGTCACTTTCGCCATCGCAGCCTGCGGTGGTGGCGGCTCGTCATCGAGCGGCGATGTACTCTCCGCGCTGACCACGGGCTATACGCTGCCCAGCGACATTTCCGCCGTGCCCGTGGACAACAGCAGCCCGGGCGTCCAGTCGGCGTCGCTCCAACTTCAGACACAGTCCGCCCCCCCATCGATCTCGGGACAGGTCCGCGCCCTGGCCACGACCCTCAATCTGGCCGCGACCTCCGATTATGCCGAGGCGGTACCGCGCAAATATATCGAGGAACGCGCCCTGGAACAGTTCGACATCATCGAACAAGTGCTCAAGGCCGTGGCCCAGACGCACTACGCCGACGAGGTCAACATCAATGCCGGCGCGTACAAGGCCATGGTGGCCTGGGAAGACGAACAGAACGGTGTCGAGATCAAGACCCTGCAACCGTGGGTGATCGAATCCATGATGGTCGTGCTCGACGGCCGGGACGTGAACCGCGTGCGCGCCTGGATCGAGGAACCGGACGAGGAACACCCCGGCGAGAGCCGGCTCATCAAGGCCGAATTCAAGATCTATACCCCGGCGACGATCGATGCCGACGGTGAAATCACCGACTACGGCGAGTGGACACTGAACGTCAAGTTCGACGATGCCGGCGACGATTTCTTCGTCGCGACCGCCGGCGTCGAGAACGGCATGTCGGTCATCCAGATTCACGAACGCATGCCCGAAGGGCCCGGCTTCGTGCAGGAGATGCAGGGCATCCTGTATCGCTCGGGCACATCCGGTTACGGCAAGGTCAGTTATCCGGACTGGTCGTCGTGCATGAGCGAGAATTGCACGCCCGACACCGCGACCGTCCAATACGCCTACAACGCCGATTATCTTGCCCTCGACGACGGCAGCGGCGTGACCTACAAAGACCGCAACGGCACCACGGAGATGACGCATCGCTACGGTTTGTTCTTCGCGCATGCCGACGCGGGCAACGGCATTGCCGCCGGCGACAATCTCACGCGGCATCGTTCGTTCGGGTTCCCGGTCTCCTATACCGACAGCAATGGCGGGCGCCGGTTTGCCTACTACGGTGCCTGGCAAGGCCGTCATCAGATCTGGGCCGGCGACGGGACGCTTCCCGCGGGCACTACGGTGACCCGCGAAGACCGCGGCCCCAGCGCCGCCGCACAGACCTATACGGTCTCCGATGCGCTCACCGGCACCTTCACCAAGCGCACGCTGGTGGACGGCGCGCTCAGCGACATTCAGGACATCCCGGTGGAGACCTGGATCAACAAGCATTACGACATGAACTACGACGGTGCCACCACCAGTTGGAAATACTGCGATGGCATGCTGGACTGGAGCACCAATCCCGCGACCTGCCGCGATGCGAACGGCAATGCCAAGGCGCTGGACACCTTCACCGATTTCGCTTCGCTGGTGGTGGCCTCCGCGGTCGACCGCAAGAACGTCAACATCGGTCGTTGGGACAACATCGGCATGCAGATGCACAACTATGTATATCTGGCCAGCAACCCCGGCCTCGCGGGTTACAGCGGCGCGGGCTTCTATGAAGCGCAGATGAACAACATGGGCCCCGGCCCCATGACCCCGGTCGCGCCGGCGCAGAAATACACGCCCGCGGACGGCGAACAAATGTTCGTGGACATCGGCGGCGCGCTCTACATCCAATACACCGGCAGCTTCGCCGGACCGGTCACCACCACCGGTTGGGTGCAGAAGACGTTGTCCGATTTCGATCAGCAGACGTGGACGCCATCCTTCGCCGCGAACGGCGACAGCGAATTCAATCCCGACGTCGGTCGCGAGTACTACATCAACAGCCGCGGCGCCAACTACGTGGTCAAGCGCGTGGACGGTGCCGATGTGGCGGGTTCCTACGACGTGAAGATCGAGTTGCAGACGGCGGCGAACCCGGAGAATTACGCCAGCCTGCTGCCCGCGGGCACGGCGTATCTGGCGGCACCGTGGCGCCGCGAAGTGCAATACAGTTTCGACACCGATCCCAATTCGTCCACCTTCCTCAAGCTGGTGTATGCGAACGACGATCCGGCCACCACCGAGGACGAGACCGGCGACGTGTACGAGAACGGCGCCTGGGGCCTGCAACCGTTCAGCGCCGGCGATCAACCCTTGATGGCCGACGGCACCGCGGTCATTGTCGATGCCTACGGCATCCCCACCAACGCGAACCAACGCCCGGTGGAATTCAACTGGGAGTATTCGGCGGACGGCGGCTGGGGCACGCAGCAATTCCTGATGGACGGCAACGACTATGTGCTGCTGGACGATCCGGTGCAGTTGCAACCGGTCACGCTCGTCAACAACGCCGGCGACAGCAAGACCCTGGCCCTGCAATTCGACGGCTGGATGCACGGCCTGCCCGACATGTATGAGGAATTGTCCAAGAACGACTGGACCATGACGTCCACGATCTCCGACAAGATCATCAGCATCCCAGCCGGCACCGAGGTCACCGGCACCGACGCCACGCTCTACTATGTGAAGCCGCTCGAAGTCAGCGTGTTCCTCAACGAGGTCACCGCGGGCGACATCGGCGCAGCCGGCGGCACCGCCCCGGACCTCACCGAGGCCGCGGCCGTGAACCTCGACAGCGTGCCGGACTTCACCGAACACAACCTCGGCGATCTGCCCACGGGCGTGGAAACACTGTATTCGGAAGGAATCGAAGTGGAATAACGCCAGGGGTCGACGCAAGACCCCTCGTGTGTACTCCGGGGAGGCCCCAGCAAAACAGGGCGCCTCCCCGGTTTATTTCCGGCGACTCAATCGTCCACGCCGAGCTCGTGTTCCAATTGTTCGTCGAGATGCCGGCCGTGACGGAACTTGCGGAACAAATAGATACCGAGCACGCCGGAGACGAAAAATAAGGCCACGCCTAGACCGATGCGAAACAGCGGATCGAGGCTGATGCCGCTGCCGACCAGCGCGAACACCAGCGTCTGCGGGATGTAGCCCAGCGCCGAGCCCAGCACGAACGGCACGGCACGCACATGGGCCACGCCGGCCGCGAGGTTGGTCACCAGATTGCTCCCCGCCGGCAGCAGCCGGATCAATACCGTCATACTCAGGGTGTTGTCGTGGATGAAACCGTCGATGCGTCGGATGCGCTCGGAAAAACGCGCCGCCACCAAACCCCGGCCGAACCAGCGCGCATAGCAGAAGGTGACGAAACATCCCCCCGCCGTCGCCAGCACACCGAACAACGTGCCGAATGCGACATCGAAGGCATAGCCGGCCAGAAAGCTGATCGCCTGGCGCGGCACACCGATGGCGGTGGCCAACACGCCCATGCCCAGGAACAGCAACTCGCCGGTCATGCCCTTGCCGCGCACTTCGCTGTCGATCCAAGTCTTGTCGAGCATGGAACTCACATGCGCGACCTCGAACAAATAGGCCACACCCACCAAGCTGGCAATCAGCAGCAGACCGTTGAGAAAAATGCGCGGTTTGAGAGCGGACATAGCGAACGTTACTGCACTTCGCGCACGACCGGCCGTTTGGCGCGGCGCTGCAACCAGCCAACGCCAAACAAATCGACGATGCCGACCCACAAGCGATTGTGCAGACCGTATTTGCTCACGCCGCGTTCGCGGTGGCGTTGATGCACTTCGACCGAACGTACCTGACAACCGGCGCGTTGCACCAGCGCCGGCAGGAAGCGGTGCATGTGATCGAAATACGGCAGATCGAGAAACAGCTCGCGCTGGAACAGCTTCAGGCCGCAGCCGGTGTCGGGCGTATTGTCCTTGAGCAGATTACCGCGTACGGCGTTGGCGATTTTCGACGAGATACGTTTCAACCAGGTGTCGCGCCGGTTCTTACGCCAGCCGGCGATGAGCTTGAGCTCCGGCGGACAGTTCGGCGCCTGGATCACCGCCAGCAGATTCGGGATGTCGGCCGGATCGTTCTGACCGTCGCCGTCCAACGTGGCGATCCACGCCGCGCGCGCCGCCTTCACGCCGCTGCGCACCGCCGTGCTCTGACCGCAACTCTGCGCATGGCGCAACACGCGCAGACGCGGATACTGGGCACGGCCCTCGTCGAGGACGCGCGGCGTGGCATCGTCGCTGCCGTCGTCGACATAGATCACTTCATAGTCGTAACGGCCGTCCAGCGCCGCATGGATCTCCGCCAGCAGCGGCAGAATATTGTCCTGTTCGTTCTTGACCGGGATGACGACGGATAAATCCATATTGACCTGACGAAAAACCAAGGAGAAGCGTGTGGAAGACAGTGTACCGCGCAGCCGTTATAGTCGGCCATCCGATTCGGAATTGCACGGCGGCATCCAATGAAAAGCGGCGGCGACTATACCAATCACTTGGCCCAAGAGACCAGCCCCTATTTATTGCAGCACGCCCACAACCCGGTCGACTGGCACCCCTGGGGCGCCGAGGCGCTGGCCAAGGCCCGCGCGGAGAACAAGCCCATTCTGCTGTCGGTCGGCTATTCGGCCTGCCATTGGTGCCATGTCATGGCCCATGAGTGCTTCGAGGATGCCGGGGTCGCGGCGGTGATGAACGACCTGTTCGTCAACATCAAGGTCGACCGCGAGGAACGTCCCGATCTGGACAAGATCTATCAGACCGCGCATTCCCTGCTCACCCAGCGCAACGGCGGCTGGCCGCTAACCATGTTTCTCACGCCCGACGGTCAGATCCCGTTTTTCGGCGGCACCTATTTCCCCAAGGAACCGCGCCACGGTCTGCCGGGCTTCGTCGAACTCATGCAGCGCGTGGTGGGTTTCTACACGGAACGTCAGAGCGACATCGCCGAACAGAACGATGCCTTGCTCAATGCGCTCGCCAGTCTCGCCGCGCCCGCCCACAATCAAGGGCACAGGCCGGGCAGACCCGACGCCCTGCCGCTGGATGTCGCGCGCAATCAACTCGAAAAGCAATTCGACGCCACCCACGGCGGCTTCGGCCGCGCGCCGAAGTTTCCGCATCCGACCAGTCTGGAACGGCTGCTGCGCCATTGGTCCGGATCGCACAACAGCACGCAAGTCGATGCACAGGCGCTGCACATGGCGACCTACACATTGGAACACATGGCGCTGGGCGGTATCTACGACCAACTCGGCGGCGGCTTCTGCCGCTACTCGGTCGACGACTATTGGATGATCCCGCACTTCGAAAAAATGCTCTATGACAACGGCCCGTTGCTGGCCTTGTACGCACAGGCGCATGCCGCGACCGGCAATCCCTTGTTCGCCCGCATCGCCCACGAGACCGCCGCCTGGGTGATGCGCGAGATGCAATCGGCCGAAGGCGGCTTCTATTCGACACTGGACGCCGACTCCGAAGGCGAGGAAGGCAAGTTCTATGTCTGGACGCGCGCCGAGGTGCGCACGCTGCTCGGCAACGATTACGAGCTGTTCGCGCGGCGTTTCGGCTTGGACCGCGAACCCAACTTCGAAGGCCATTATCATCTGCATGTATTCGTCACGCTGACCGATCTGGCGCATGAATTCAAATCGAGCGAGGCAGACATCGCGCAGCGCCTGGACGCCGCGTGCGCCAAACTCGTCGCCGTGCGCAGTCGGCGCATCTGGCCCGGTCGCGACGAAAAAATCCTGACCTCGTGGAACGGTCTGATGATCCGCGGTCTGGCCATCGCCGCGCGGCATCTGGAACGGCCCGACTATGCCGAGGCCGCGACCCGCGCCGTGAATTTTATTCGCCATACGCTGTGGCGCGACGGCCGGTTGCTGGCGACCTACAAAGATGGCCGCGCACATCTCAATGCCTATCTCGACGATTATGTGTTTCTGATCGACGCGCTGCTGGAGCTGTTACAAGTGCGTTGGCGCGACGACGATCTGCGCTTTGCCGTCGAACTCGCCGAGATCGTGCTGGAACATTTCGCCGACCCGAACGGCGGTTTCTTCTTCACCGCCGACGATCACGAGACGCTGATCCAACGTCCCAAACCCGTGGCCGACGATGCCCTGCCCTCCGGCAACGGCATCGCCGCCAGCGTGTTCGGTCGACTCGGCCATTTGCTCGGCGAGCTACGTTATGTGGAGGCCGCGGAACGCACGTTGACCGCGCTGTGGCCGGTGATCGAACAGAACGCGTATGCGTGCACCGCGCTCTTGCTCGCCGCCGAGGATTATCTGTTCCCCGGCCAGACGGTGGTACTGCGCGGGAACGACGAGACGCTCGACATCTGGCGCCGTCATTGCGCACAGCCGTATGCGCCGCGGCGTTCGACCTTCGCGATTCCCGACGATGCTATCGATCCACCGGGCCTGCTGCGCGAACGCCGCCCGCAGGGCGAGGCCGTCGCCTATGTCTGCACCGGCACGCAGTGCGCGCCGCCGGCAATGACGCTTACGGAGTTGGACACACTGCTGATGTAGGTTGGAAGCGCAGCGAACCGCAACGTTTCCCACGCCCATCGACTGCGGCTATGCTGTTGGGGTTCGCTGCGTGCACCCCAACCCACGGTGCGCACCCACCCCCACACGCCAGAGGAGACCGGCATGAGCTTCATCAACGAGTTCAAACAATTCGCCATGAAGGGCAATGTCGTCGATATGGCCGTCGGCATCATTGTCGGTGCGGCCTTCGGCAAGATCGTCTCGTCGTTCGTCGGCGACGTTGTCATGCCCCCGCTGGGACTGCTGATCGGCGGCGTGGATTTCACCGAGTTGGCCATCACCTTGAAGGCCGCCAGTGAAGGTGCCGCCGCGGTCACGCTGAACTACGGTAAGTTCATCCAGACCGTGTTCGATTTCACCATCGTGGCGTTTGCCATTTTCATCGCCATCAAGGCCATGAACACGTTGCAAAAGACCGCGGAGGCCGCGCCCGCTGCGCCCGCGGAACCGAGTGCGGAAGAAAAGCTGCTGACCGAGATTCGCGATTTGCTCAAGCAGAGGTCGTGATATGCGCTCCTATATTTTAAGGGTGCTATCCTAGCGCTGTTCCTGCCGTTCGATCTCTTCGCGCTGTTTGGCAGCCGCGGCATCCAGCGTCTGTTGTACGCCTTCGGCTTTATCCAGCGTTTTCACCTGATCGCTGAACACGTTGTCTGCCGGTAGCTGGCCGCGGTCCGCGGTGGTATGCGCGTCCTGTTCCTGCTCCTCGCGCGAACAGCCCGCCACTGCCAATACCGCCACCAATACCATCAGAGTTCCCGTCGATTTCCGCATTGCCGTGCTCCTGTGCCGTTTGTCCGCAGAGCATAACCGGCTGCTTCCATTTGGCAAGCGATCCTGTCTCACAGAGCGCCGCGCAAGGCCCAGGCCGCATCAAGCTTGCGCAGGGCGTCGAGCGCCTGCGCCTCGATCTGGCGGATGCGTTCGCGGGTGACGCCCTGTTGCCGGGCGATCTGTTCCAGAGTGCAGTCGTCATGCACACCGATGCCGAAACGCATGCGCAGGATTTTGGCGTGCCGTTCAGGGAGCTGGTCGAGCAGTGCGCGCACTGAATGCCGCAAATCGCGGTCGAACAGAGCGCGCTCGGGATCGGGCACGCCATTTTGATCGGGCGCGGTGAGCCGTTCGATCCGGTCGATGTCTTCGACCCCCGCGATGGGCGCATCGAGGTGCAGCGGCGGCGCCAGCGGCGCGAGACGTTCGTGCATGGCCGCCACGCTCATGCCCAGGTGCCGCGCTGTTTCATGCGATGCCATGCGCCGGCCCTGCTCGCGCTCCATGCGGTCGGCAGCACGCGACACCTGCCGCGCGGTCCAATACTGCGCCAACGACGGCCGCACATCCCGGCCCTGCCGCGCGATGGCATACACCATGGCACGGCGCACCCACCACAGCGCATAGGTCGACAAGCGCGTGCCGTGTCCCGGATCGAAACGCTCGATGGCGCGCAGCAGACCGAGATTGCCTTCCTGCACCAGATCCAGAAACGCCAACGGGCCGCTGCGATAGCGATAGGCCAGCATCACCACCAAGCGCTGATTGGCCTGTACCAACCTATCGGTCGCCGCGCGAATCCGTGCCAAGCGTCGCGTTACGAGGGCGAGACAACGTTCGACGTTTGCCTGCTCCGGTGCCTGAGCGCGCAATGCCGCGCAGAGTCTGGCCATGCATTCGCTGCGCAATCGAAGCGGTCGCAGCGCGTCATGCATCGCGGTGCTGTCGTGCCGCGCCAAGCCTTCCGCCAGCGCACGCAGACACGTATCCAGTAATACAGAACTCTCGGCGCCGGCCGGTGTTTGCGGCACGGCATAACGGGCGAGCATGCGCACCCCGCCGCCGCGCTCCGGTATATCTCCATGCTGCGCCAGCAACTGCCGCGCCGCGGCCGGACAGGCGCACACGGCACGATTGAAGCCGCGTTGCGCGCGGTCGATTACGCGCGCCCATAGCAGTTGTCGCTCCGGTACCGGCATGGGCATATGCGTAATGCTGTCGAGATAACGTTCGGTGGCGTCACGTGCAGACATAATCATGTCTCTCCTTGTTGTCGTGGTTGCGTCCTGCGTTCTTTTCTCCAGCGTTATCGCTAGAGTCATCGCTGTCGCAGCGCGGCGGCGCGCCGATACAGATCTTCACTGTCCCGACGGCTGGGCAGACGAATCCGCGCCAACGCCTCCAGATCGCTGGCCTGCGGCCCCAAGACGCCGAACACCCAACTGCACAGATCCGGAATGGCGCCGAACAGCCGTTGCGCCAGCGCTTGCGTCTGCGTCAGGCCCGTTTCCCAATCCGGCCGCAGCCAAACCTCGGCCATGCCGGCGGCCAAGGCGAGACACGCGGCGGCATCGTGACCCGCGCCCGCTTCCAACGCCGGGCCATGACTGCTCCGCACCCAGGCGCACACGTTCGCCGCAATACCTTGCCCGGCCAGCCAATCGGCACTGTCGCCGCCGTGCAGATCGCCGACATTGCGCAGAATCGCCGCGACATGAATGCGTTCGAGATCGTGGCTGCGCAGCCGACCGGCGATGGCGCGCGCATAGGCCGCCGTCAGCAGGGCGCGGCGCCAGTAACGGATGTAATCCACCGGCATCCGCACATCGGGCAAGCGGAATTCCAGACAGACGTGCAACGCACGCGACACGCCCAGGCGCTCGATCGCCGCCTGAAGGCTTTCGCATGCACCGCGCATCCGCCGACAGCGCCGCGCCGTTTGCAGCAGCGCCAACACCGAAGCCGGATCGCGATGCACCACCTGCCACAGTTCGGCGCCGCCGCATCCGCCGCGCTGCGCCAACTCGACGATGCACACGGCCGTCGTCGGTATGCTCGGCAAACACCGCCCGTACACGCTGCTCCTGCCATCCCTGCCGTCCCTGAAAATACCCACCCCTCACGCCTCCCTTGCACGGTCCATTGCATGGCCCGTGGCGCGCACGCTGTGTTATGGTTGCGCGCGACGGACCTTCCACCCTCTCGTTCAGTCGGGCTCTCCCCTCCCCAGCGGTGAGCCTGCTCGAACCGGCCCTTCCGGCAGCAGTGGCTTCAGGCAGGGATTCCCCAGGACAACACGGCCTCTCCCGGCGCAACCACGCCCGGTGTAGCTGTGCTATGCTCCTTAACTTGTTGTTTTAACAAATTATTGTAAACACATAGCATGTTGTAGTGAACATGTTTTGTGTATCTCTAACATACACGAGAGATGGCGTCAAGCATGACGGAGGAGACACGCAGCGATTTGCTGCGCCAAGTGCTGGACCGGCTAAAGACTCTGGAAGGGGTGCGTAGCGACGTGGATCTGGCCGAGCCGCTCGCCACCAATCGACGCAACATCGCGGCCTGGAAGGAACGCGGCACCCTGCCCTGGGACCGCCTTTACGACTATTGCCAGCGCACGCAGGTCTCGCTGGAGTGGCTACTCAACGGCCGCGGCGCCACGCAGGTCACGCAACTGGTTGCCGAGCCCGGCGTGGTGTACCGGCTGGATACCGATCAGGACGTGGTCTATCGCATCGCCGCCGACGTCTACCGCGCCTTGCAACAATCCGACACCCCGCTCAACCCGGACAAATTCGCGCAGATGGTCCGCCTGCTGCACCGCGACCTGCTGCACACCCGCGGCACGCAGATCGCCTTCGAGAAGATCCTGGAAATGGTGAAGCTGGCGGGTTGATTCCGGCCGATCCGGCGTACGATCCACCGTACGATCCGGGCAGCGTCTCGACTCAGACCACCGCCTCCGTGTCGCGCAAGGCCTCCAGCGGCCGCGGGCGCCCCAGGCCATACCCCTGACCATAATCGACCCCCAGTTGCCGCAAACAATCGGCAATGGCCTCGTCCTCCACGAACTCTGCAACCGTCTTGATGTTCATGACATGACCGATCCGGTTGATCGCCTCGACCATGGCGTGATCGATGGGATTGGTAACCATGTCGCGAACGAAATTGCCGTCGATCTTCAATAAATCCACCGGCAGTGTCTTGAGATACATGAATGAGGATAGGCCGCTCCCGAAATCGTCGAGCGCAAACAGGAAGCCGCACTTCTTCAACATATCGATCAGTTCCGTCGCCTCCACAAGATTGCGCACTGCGGCGGTCTCGGTTATTTCGAAGCAGACGCGGCCTGGGGCTACATCATATTCGGCAAAAATGTCGATGATGAAATTGCGCAGACCATTGCATTCGCTGACTGATGCACCGGACAAATTGATATTGTAAATCGCACCGGCGTCTTCGTTGCCCGCTCGACCAATCCATTCGCAGACATTGCGAATAACCCAACGATCGATCTCGGGCATGAGATTGTAGCGTTCCGCCGCCGGGATAAAACTCATGGGCGGCACGATCTGGCCATCTTCGTCACGCAGACGTAAAAGAATCTCGCGATGCATGGCACCATCGGCGGAGAACGGCACGATATCCTGGTAATAAAGCATCAGGCGATTCTCGCGCAACGCCTGTTGTAGCCGCGAGACCCATTGCATCTCGCCATGGCGGCGCGCCAATTCATCGTCGCCCGGCTGAAACAATTGCACGCGATTGCGGCCCTTTTCCTTGGCTACATAGCAGGCCGCATCGGCCTCGCTGAGAATCTCCGCGGGGCTGATACTGTTGGCGGTGATCGGTACCAACCCGATACTGCACGCTAGATCGAAGCTGGTGCCTTCCCAGACGAAACGGAATTGTTTGACGACATTCCGAATGGTCTCGGCGACTTTTTTCGCCCGTGCGAGCGGACAATTCTTCAACAGCAAACCGAATTCGTCACCGCCCAGGCGGGCGAGCGTGTCAGTATCGCGGATATGGTGTTCCAGCAGATAGGTCAACTGGCACAGCAGCTTGTCGCCGACCATATGACCGCACGTATCGTTGATGATCTTGAACTGATCCAGGTCGATATAGCACAGCGCATGCTCTTCGCCGCGACGCTTGGAACGCGTCAATAGATCGGTCAGCCGGCGGTCGAATTCACGCCGATTGACCAGTCCGGTCAGTGCATCGTGAGTGGCGTAATGCGCCAACAGGTGATGCGCATCGGAGTTGGCGGACACGTCGTAGAACACCATCACCGCGCCGACGACCCGACCTTCGCTGTCGTGAATCGGGGCGGCCGAGTCCTCGATCACGACTTCACCGCCATCCCGGCGCCGCATCACGGTGTTGTCCTTGAGGGCCACGACGCGGCGGAGGCGCAAACATTCGGTCACGGGATCTTCCTCCGGATCGTGCGTGAAACCGTTCACCAGATTCAGTATCTCGCGCAACGGCCGACCTTCAGCCTCGGCCGTAGTCCAGCCGGTATATTGTTCCGCCACGGGATTCAAGTATTCGACGCAGCCATTGGCATCGGTGGTGATAACGGCATCGCCGATGGAATGCAGGGTCACCTCGGCGAGTTCTTTTTCCTTGCACAATTGATTGGCCGTCTGCCGCACCTTGGTTACACTGAGCCAGGCCAGTATGATCGCTACCAGTGCAATGCCGACATGTCTCAGCAGATGCCAAAAACTGGCGTGGGCAATCCCGTTCGCGACTTCGTCCGACATAATCGAAGTCGCGTATGCCAGCGCCAACACCGAATCGATCGCGCGCGTCGCCTGCCTGGTCCATTCCTCGCCCGACAATGGGTAATCTCCGGCACTGGCGGCGACGTAAATACGCGTGCGTGTCACATTGAATTGGTTATAGAAAATGGAACGCATCGCGGCTTCGGCGGCACGCACGCGCCCATCGACATCGGGCTGCTGCACGGCGGCCTGGATTTCCGCGAGATTGTGCTCGACGAGCCCGCGATAGGCATTCAATTTGCGTTCGACATCGGCGGGTATCGGCTCGCGCCGACTTACATAATAGGCAAGGGTGCCGCGTTCCAGTCCGGCGTATTCGGACACCAGCCAGATCCAATGCCGTAGCGACAGATTCAGCCTCATCAGCTCGCTGTGCCAACGTTCGTTCCTGAAGGCGGCGCTGCGCAGATTCTCAAGGGCGAGATTGAATTGGGCGACCGTCTCGATCCAACGATGGGCCTCGATCGGCTCTCCACCTGCGTCGATGAAACGGTCCACCGCCTGCCGCGCCTCCCGTAAATCGGAGTAACGTGCCTCGGCTGTCTCAAGGGCGTGGGCAAAGTCGATATTGTCTTTGAAATATATCACCGCCCCGCGTACCGCCTGCCAGAGTCTCTCGGCTTCCTGGCGCACCACCACCAAGTTGGGCCGCGTCTGGCTGTCGGGCGGCGGCGCACCGCCGAGGAATGCGGAGGTCATACCGCGTTCCATCGCCGTCGCCGCTGTCGCGCGGATGACATCGTCGCTGAGACGGGTCGCAGCCTGAATCATGGTCGCGGACCGGTAGTCGAGCACGGCTTCCCAGCCGGCATCGATGGACAACCCCAGGACCAATACGATGAAAACAGCGTTCACCAGATTGATCACCATCCGGGGATTCGCCATTCCAAGCACGGATTTCATCTGTCGCAGCACGCGATCCCCCACAACGTAACGACCACCAGAAACGGAACAGGCTCGCAGCCCAGCGGGGATGAGGCGGGCATTTCGAATCTAAACTTCCGTCTTCTAAATAACCCGATAAATCCGATAGCGCCAAATGGTATATATAAAATACTTGATTTTAATCATCGCCGTTACGCACGACCTTGGCGGCGCCTAACGGCGGGAGCGGGGAGAGGGGATGCCGGCGGCCTGACCCGGGAACCTTCGGGCCGGGAGAACGCCGACTCGTCGATTCAATGCTTGGACAGCTTATCCATGTAGGCGACGATGAACGCCGACAGCACGAAGGTCATGTGCAGGATCACATACCACATGAGCTTGTTGTCCGGGATCTGATGCGCGTTGACGAAGATGCGCAGCAGATGGATGGACGAGATGGCGACGATGGAGGCGGCCACTTTGAGCTTCAGCGTGCCGGCATCGAGTTTGCCCAGCCAGCCGAGTTTCTCGCCGCCTTCCTTGATGGTCAGCTCCGAGACGAAGTTCTCGTAGCCGGAGAACATCACCATCACCAACAGACTGCCGACCAGCGATAGATCGACCAGCGCCAAAATGGTGAGCACCAGATCGGACTCGCTCATCTGCATCACCGTCGGCAGCAAATGGACGATCTCCTGGAAGAATTTGATACCCAGCGCGAGCAGCGCAAAACTCAGGCCCAGGAACACGGGCGCCAGCAACCAACGGCTGGCGTACAGGGTATTTTCAATGAGACGTTCGAGCATGAGGCGGGCAACCTGCGAGATTCATCGGGCAGGTATTGTTCCATCAAGCCCGCCCCAGGTAAACCATAGCGAAACCATTGCACTTTGCGCCTGTCCGAGCATTCAACGCCTGGGGCGGTTTCAGGCATAATGGCAGCCGATTGCAGTCCTGTCGTCGCCATCCGGCCCCAGCCAGGTATAGGCGGATTCAAACCGAGCCCGTTGTCCCGAGACCTCATTTTAGATGCGCAGCTTCTTTGAACGCCGTTTCGGCCCCATTTATCTGCTGACCCTACTGTTCGTCGGCATCGCCGCGCTCACACGCCTGGCGCTGCTGCTGCATTCGCCGTCCGATGGGCTGACCGCCATCGATCTCGTCGGCGCCTTCGCCATCGGCCTGGGCTATGACATCGTGACGGCCGCTTATTTCGCGATCCCGCTGATCCTGTACCTGACGCTGCTGCCGGAGAAGGCTTATCGCGGCCGGGTTCACCACGGTCTGCTGTCGGTGGGTTTTCTGGTATTACTGTATTTGCTGCTGTTCGTGGCCGTCGCGGAGTGGGTGTTCTGGGACGAGTTCGAAAGCCGCTTCAATTTCATCGCCGTGGACTATCTGGTCTACACCAACGAAGTGCTCGGCAATATCTGGGAATCCTATCCGGTGCCCGGGTTGCTCGGCGTCATCGGTGTGGCGACTCTGGCCGTGTTCCTGCCCTTGCGCCGCCGGCTACGCGCCGCCGGACCGGCCACGCGTTTACGTCAGCGATTAGGCGAAGCGGCACTGCTGCTCGCCGTACCGGTGCTGGCAACCCTCGGCGTGGACGCCTCGCAGGCGACGTTCTCCACCAACCGCTACGCCAACGAACTCGCCGGCAACGGCATCTACAGCTTCTTCGCCGCCTATCGCAATAACGAAATCGACTACGCGCGTTACTACGCGCTGCGTAACGATGAGCAGGTATTCCAACATCTGCGTGCCCTGCTTGCCGAACCGGACACGCGCTTCGTCGGTAACGACCCGCACGACATCACCCGCGCGATCACCGGCCGCGGCCCGGAGCAACGCCTGAACGTCGTGCTCATTTCGGTGGAGAGTCTCAGTGCCGAATTCCTCGGCAGCTTCGGCAGCGACCGTCAGGCCACGCCGTATCTCGATGCGCTCGCGCACGACAGCCTGCTGTTCACGCGCGTCTACGCCACCGGCACCCGTACCGATCGCGGCCTGGAGGCCATCACGTTGTCGGTGCCGCCCACCGCCGGGCGTTCCCTGGTCAAGCGCCCGCATAACGAAAACCTGTTCTCGCTGGGGCAAGTGTTCCGCGAACACGGCTACCGCACCGAATTTCTCTACGGCGGTTACGGCTACTTCGACAACATGAATTATTTCTTCGCGCATAACGGTTTCAAGGCCGTCGACCGCAACAGCATCCCCAAGCAAGACATCCATTTCGAGAACGTCTGGGGCGTCGCCGACGAAGACCTCTATACCCTGACGCTCAAGGAACTCGACGCCGCGCACGCCGCCGCGCAACCGTTCTTCGGCCTGGTGATGACGACCTCCAACCACCGTCCCTACACCTATCCGGACGGGCGCATCGACATCCCTTCGCCCGGCGGCCGCACCGGCGCGGTGAAATACACCGACTCCGCCATCCACGATTTCATCGAGCGCGCGCGCAGCAAACCGTGGTTCGACGACACCGTGTTCGTGGTCATCGCCGACCATTGCGCCAAGAGCGCCGGCAAGGAAGCGCTCACCGTCGCGCAATACCATATTCCGCTGCTGATCTATGCGCCGAAACACATCGCGCCGGGCAAGGTCGAGCGCTTGGTCAGCCAGATCGATCTCGCACCCACGCTGTTGGGCCTGCTCAATTTCAGCTATAAAAGCCAGTT